>JBLHHN010000161.1:0-12826 GCA_047616785.1 Verrucomicrobiales bacterium | reverse complement strand
CTTGAACGGCTCTGACACCCCTCACGCTATCCTAGGTGAATAGGACAGGCTAGCGTTAACGTTCAGATTCCTCTAGATGGCATCCTCTCCACCATCTCCTCCGGAAGACCGTTTCGATCTCGATGATTGGGAGCCGGAAGATCCCGTTCTTGCCGAGATGCCTGGGGCTGCTCAAGAGTTCCTCGAAGCTCGCTAAGGGGAGATGGTGGAAAGCCAAGGCCATCAACAAAGTCACCTGGCTGTCCACCCTACGATTGCAACTTCTTCGGCGACGGCCATGCAACGGGCGTCCTTTCAATTGGACCCTGACCTTTTCCTCAAATGCCTCACCATCTTGGAGACGGCGTTGCGCCTGCGCGAAAAGCAAGGCCTCGAAAGAGGCAATCCCGCGACCAAAGAGGACCTCTTTAAGCTCGCCATGAGCACCCTCCAGGTGCTCCCTATTGATCTCGAAACCAACCGTGACTTTCATCGTCCCATTCGTCGCTCGATCGATCGGAGCCGCGCAGGAAAGTGTGGCCGGCGAGAGGTTTCAATTCGACCTCAAGCGAGCCCAGCCGAATGTGCTTCCGGGCGTCCTTCCTGTGAATGCCGCTGCACGTTCCGTCGCGGCCCCTGCCGAGACAGCCGAAGCAATGGATTCCACCTCCAATGCGTGTGGACACAATGCCCTCGATCTCGGGCTCGGCCAAATCACTTTCGACGACGGGCGTGCCGTAATCGAGGATGTGCAGCAGATCCCTGGCATCGGAAAAGCGTTGTTCTCAAAAGAAGGCCGTTTCCGATCGAGTCTCTACCGCTCGCTCTTTTGGAGCTCTATCGTTTGTGCCTTTGGCCTACTCACTTTGGTTCTCCTAACATCCATCCATCCATTCATTCATTCATTCATTCATTCATCCATCCATCCATCCATCCATCCATCCATCCATCCATCCATCCATCCATCCGCCGATCCCGATCCCGATCCCGATCCCGATCCCGATCCCGATCCCGATCCCGATCCCGATACGGTCGAGTCCAACCTTGTCGATGCCACTCTCTACACTTCTCTTGATCTGGATAAATTAGATCAAGTGCTAGACGGATTCATTGGATCCGATGACTGGCCCTCTCAGTTAGGCCACATCCGTTACCCAGCGATCATGGAGGACAAGATGAGAACGTTCTACGAGTCCACGCCATTCCGATGGGGCATGAAATACAACCTCATCTCGGCCAACCTCGAGATCTTGGGAAACATCCCCCAAGCGCTTTGCTTGGTCGAACTCGAACCTACCAAAGAGAATCGGGCTTTCTTGGTCGAGGTCACCGAAGAAGGCGAGTATTTGGTCGATTGGGAATACGCCGAACTTTGGCAAGAGCAGCCTTGGAATGCACTTCAGGACCGCTCCGATCCCAGCCCTGCCGAAATGCTAGTGATTCTCAAGCCCGGCAAGTATTTCAACTTTCGCAAGGATCCCACAGAATACCAATGCTGGCTTCTGCTAGATCCTTCGGAAGAAGGATTCTCTTACTACGGTTACACCCTCCGAGATAGCGAAGCAGGGATCACACTACAACGTCTCCTCAAAGACCGTTTTCTGACCACACGCTCCACGCTCTTCTCAGTCGTGCTGAAGTTGAAACTTCCTCCCGGCGCTGAAGATCCCATGCAAGTCGATATCCTAGAAGTGGTCGAAGAAAGCCCTCTTCGCCGACATTGAACTTAGAATCGCGTCAGCCGTGAGTCTTTGGAATCAGCCGCTTTGTCTGGATGATCCAACGTATAATGGAGCCCGATGCTCTCTTGTCTCAAGCGCGCGGACTCGACTATGACGGCAGCGACATCAACCAAATTGCGCAATTCTAACAAATCAGCTGAAATCTTGAAGTTCCAGTAGAACTCATGGACTTCGTGTTTGAGATTCTGCAGACGGGTCGCCGCGCGTTGAAGCCGTTTATCCGTCCTTACAATACTAACATAATCCCACATGAGGTGGCGAATCTCGTCCCAGTTGTGATAAATGACGACCAATTCATCCACGTCCTCCGCTTTGCCGCTTTGCCAGCCCGGGATGAGCACGTCTTTATCGGAACGCTCGAGTGGCAATCTTTCCACGATATGGTTCACCGCACGATGCGCGAGGACCGCGCCTTCGAGCAGTGAATTGCTCGCCAGGCGGTTGGCTCCGTGCAATCCCGTGCACGCCACTTCGCCGATGGCATAAAGGCCTTTGAGCGAGGTCGCTCCGTCGATGTTCGTCCTCACTCCGCCGCACTGATAGTGCGCCGCCGGGACCACCGGGATGGGCTCGATCGCAGGATCGACGCTGTGATCCATGCACGTTTGATAAATGTGAGGAAACCGGTCCACGAGGAACTCCTTGGTGTGGTGTCGCATGTCGAGGAAGACGCAGCGGCTTCCCGTGCGCTTCATTTCCTGGTCGATCGCGCGTGCTACGATGTCGCGTGGAGCGAGGTCCTTCCGCTCATCGTACTTCGCCATGAAAGCTTCGCCATCACTCCCAAGCAAGACCCCGCCTTCGCCACGCAGGGCTTCGGAGATCAGAAACGACTTCGCCTTCGCATGATAGAGCACGGTGGGATGGAACTGGATGAATTCCATGTTGCTGATGACAGCGCCCGCGCGCCAAGCCATGGCCACCCCGTCACCCGTGGCGACATCTGGATTGCTTGTGTAAAGATAGACCTTACCACAACCACCCGTCGCAAGGATGACCCGGTCCGACCGGAACGTGACCACTTCCTCAGCCTTCTCATCAAGCGCGTAGATGCCCACACAACGATTGTCCGAGACAAGGCCTAATTTTGAAGTCGTGATGAGATCAATGGCGTAATGATGCTCATAAAAGGTGATGTTAGGTTCCGCCTCCGCCGCCGCTAATAGTTTCTCTTCAATCTCACGACCGGTGGTGTCCCGGGAGTGGAGAATACGGCGTTTGGAATGACCGCCTTCCCGGCCCAGACTGATCACGGACTGGCCATCCACATCATGATGATCGAACTCCACGCCGTAATCGACCAGTTCTTGGATCCGCTCCGGACCCTCACTGATGATCGTGCGCACCACGTCTGCATCGCAAAGACCCGCACCCGCATCCAACGTGTCCTCGACGTGACTGTCGACGGAATCATCCTCCGCCGTGATGCAGGCGACGCCGCCTTGAGCCCAAGCGGTGTTGGAATCAATTCCCTGCCGTTTCGTGACCACAGCCACCGAACCATGCTTGGCCACTTTGAGTGCGAATGATAGACCTGCAATCCCGCTGCCGATAACGAGGAAATCCGAACGATGCATGGCCATTTCTAACCCGCCGAGGCCTGGGGACCAAACTCTATGTTGTCAATAAGACGCGCCGCGCTGAAGAACACCGCCGCGGCCATGATCACCGGTTTCTCGAGACTCTCCACACTCTCTAACGTATCCGCATCGAGTAGCTCTAGGTAATCGATTCTTCCTTGATGGATCTGTTCTAGACGCGAACGAACGAATCGTTTCAGCACACCTGGCGTGATGCCAGGGGACGCCTCCCAGCGTTCCTTGCCCGCCAGGAGGGCGGCACGGATCTCAGGGGCTTCTTTCCTCTCGGCTTCCGTGAGGTTCTTGTTCCGCGAACTCATGGCCAAGCCATCCTCTTCTCGCACCGTCTCGGCGGCGACGATCTCAACCGGCACATTCAGATCACGCACCATGCGGCGAATCACCGCGAGTTGCTGATAATCCTTCTTCCCAAAGACCGCCAACGTCGGTTGCACAATCCCGAAGAGCTTCATCACCACCAGACACACGCCTGGGAAATGGTCGGGACGGCTCGTTCCACACAAACCGACAGAGAGCGTGCTCTCTCGCACATCGATCGAATGATCCGGCACGTACATCTCAGCACCGTTCGGTGTAAAGACGAGATCAGCCTGACAAGATTCGCAAATTTGTTCATCGTTTTGGAGAGAGCGTGGATAGGCGTCAAGGTCTTCGTTAGGACCGAACTGCGTGGGATTGACGAACACACTCACCACGACGGTGCCATCCGAACCTGCACGCTCACGTCCCAAGCGGATCAGCTGGGCATGTCCCTCGTGCAGAGCCCCCATGGTGGGGACGAGAATGATGGGACCCTTCTTCGTGGTGCGGCATTTCTCCAAATGGGCACGGGCTTCCTCGATCGTAGATAGAACAGTGATAGGCATGATGAGAGTCTCTCCACAGCGAACGTGGATGAAGGCTCACGATAGCCGGGCTGCATCTTTCTCAAACAGATTCGGCACCACGCAGCGAAAACCTTCCGCCGCCAGCCAGTCGAGCAACCCACTGAGAAGAGGCAAGTTCATATCGCGCCCTTGATGGACCAGAATGATTGTTCCAGGACGGATATCGCGTTGCAGGCGTGCCAGCGCCTTTTCCACATCGGAGCCGACACCATCGAATCCCCGAGCCGACCAGCCGACCAGTTGCAAATCTCTGTGCGCAAGCACCGCATGAAGCATCGGGCTCTTGAAACCAACGGGACTGCGAAAGAGGCGAGGACGACTGCCCGTCAAACGTTCGAGCGTCTCTTGCGTCCGCGAAACCTGCCGATCGATGGCGCCCGAAAGAGCCATCCAGAAAGTCCGTGTGGGATGCGAGTATGTATGATTCGCGATCTGATGCCCACCCTCCACGATGGCCGTCACCTCATCTGGCCTCTCCTCCGCGCGTTCGCCGATGAGGAAAAAAGTGGCTTTGGCACGATGCGTGTCTAACAGTTCGAGAATGGCTACCGTGTCCTGGCACGGTCCGTCATCAATGGTCACCCACACTTCTTTGGCCTTTGTTTCAAAGTGCCTCACAAGCGGGCCAAAGATCTGCGAGTGCGGGTAGAGCGCCGCGTAGAGCATCGCGCCATGAAGCGTGAACAGCATAGGAAAGCCGATCTTCCAACCGAACTGATACCAGACCCAACCCACGATCAAATGCATGAGCGCTAGGATAAACAAGCGCGACGCAAAGCAAAGATTCGCCACGAGTAGGATCAAGAACGCCCATGCCAGCCAAGTGGTCACCGGAAACGACTTGGCAATGGCTGTCCAAGCCATCGTCGTGAGGATGCCCCAGTGAAAACGCTGCGGCCAGATGTAAGCTTGTGATCCCTTAGGAGGGTAACGCTTCTGAAGCTGATCTCCAAGCACGCCGCTGGCCAGCGCTGTCAGGTGCAGCAAGACCAAGCCTGCGGGAAGGGCGAACCAAACGGTGCCTAACCAATCTCCTATCCAACACACATGAAAGACGAAGACAAAGACGGCCATGCCATAGACTTCCACGGCATTCTGCCCGGGCACCGCGGCTGGCTGCATGGTATCTGCAGAAGTCTCGCTGTTTGTTCTCGGAAGCAGCTTCCGTAGTAGCGGAAGGTAGCTTCTTTCTGAGGTGAAGGTACTCATGGCGTCTTCACCTTGATGTTAGTTTCCACGACAAGCCATTGGCTCCAGTGACGCGTCACAGTCGCACGCAAGATCGCTACCCACTCTTGTCCTGCCCTTTCCAGATCAACCTGCTTGTCACGCCCGGTACGCTTGCAGTGGAAGGCTTCGCCAATCTGCACGCGATACCGACAGCGGCCTATCCGAATCATGAACAAAGGGTAGATCGGTGAGCCCGTCGTGAGGGAAAGTATGAAGGGCCCTTGAGGGACATCCATGATGTGCGCGTCATCCCATTCCACTGTCATGGGAGCGACATCAAAGAGAACCCGATCCGCTTGAATGGCGACCGCTTCGCCACGTTGCAAGGCTTGGGCAAGTGTGATCCCTAGCATGTTGCCTGGATCATTGTAAATGACCTGATAGTGCTGGTCGTTGTTCGCCGTGAGCTCTGCTTGGCGCGCTGCCTGAAGCTCTGGATTCCTCTCGGGAGCGCGCACGGCGTGGACGGTACGATCAAATCGGCTGGCAAAGACTGAGCCCGCCATGTCGTAGTTGCCCATGTGCGCAGTGACAATGATGACCCCCGTGGGACACGCTCGCAATTCATCGAAATGCTCCACACCATCGATCTCCCACTCAACGATGCTGGGTTCTTCACGCGCACGCGCGCCGTCGACCGCCACGGCGGAGAAATTCCAGAAGACCTGATACGTCTTCCACCAAAGATTGAGGCCTGATGCTGATGGAAAAATAGCGCGAATGTTAGCACTGATGCCTTCGCGAAATTGTCGCGCGGCAAGAAAGAAGAGGAATGAGTAGAGCGTTAGAAGAATGGGCTCTACCGACCAGGGGCAATGACGCGCACCCCAGTTCAGATAGTGTGTCCAGAAGTCGCTGTAGGCACCGAAGCGCTGCTTAGCCCCGGCTTCATCCATGAGCCATTTGAGAAAAGTCGATCGGCGCATGGCGATCCAACGTCGCGTTCACCTCAGGCATGGGATACTTCAGAGCCGTGCCACAATTGAAGAGCACCGCGGATTCATCCGGCGATATCTTTCCTTCTGTGAGCGCTTTCTGGTAAGCCGCTGCCGTGGCCGCTCCCTCCGGTCCTAACAAGAGGCCTTCCTTGGTTGCAATCTCACGTTGTGCTGTTAGAATGGCCTCGTCCGACACCGCGATGGCGAACCCGCCACTTTCACGCACCGCTCGCAAGATGAGGAAATCACCGATGGCCATCGGCACACGAATGCCAGAGGCGACCGTCGACGCATCCTGCCATTCTTCAGCAAACTCTTTGCCTTCATCGAACGCACGCACGATCGGCGCGCACCCGTCCGCTTGCACGGCGACCATGCGCGGTCGCTTGGATCCGATCCATCCGATGGCTTCCAGCTCGGCGAAGGCTTTCCACATGCCGATGAGACCCGTGCCTCCTCCGGTTGGATAAAGGATCACATCAGGCACGGTCCAACCTAACTGTTCGGCGAGTTCCAACCCCATCGTCTTCTTGCCCTCGATCCGGTAAGGCTCTTTCAACGTCGAGAAATCGAACCATTCCATCGGTTCCATGCCTGCTTTGACGATCTGTCCGCAGTGATGGATGTAGCCATTCACTTTCCACACATGCGCGCCTTGAAGGGCGATCTCTCGCACATTCACATCTGGCGTGTCGTCCGGGCAGAAGACATAGCTTTCCATGCCAGCAAGGGAACCATAGGCGGCGAGCGCGGCACCGGCGTTTCCATTCGTCGGTATGGCCACGCGTTGAATCCCTAGCTCTTTCGCCATGCTGACGGCCAAGCAAAGCCCGCGGGCTTTGAAGGAACCGGTCGGCAGCCTGGACTCGTCTTTGACCATCACTTGACCTTGGCACCAGTGGTCTAAAGGCAGCAGCGGCGTGCGTGGTTCGCCCAATGAAAGTCGATTGGCCGCATGGCGCACGGGAAGAAACTCACGATATCGCCAAAGATCTTCGGGCCTCGTCGCCAGCGCCTCTTTCGTCAGATGCAGACCCAAGGCCTCCAAGTCATAGCGGACCAGCAGTGGTTTTCCCACTTGAGACAGATTCTGGACGGTATCTGCAGGGAATCGCTCACCTGAAAGGCTGCATTCCAGGTGGCTGACAAAGGTGGCATCGTTCATGTTGATAGACGGGCAGTCGTCGCCTTGCTTATGGATGAGGTTGGCAATCGTCAAGTTGTCCGTCTCTTACTTCTTCCATGGATGCCTCGCCTGCCCCAGCTTCCCCCTCTGAGATGGACGAGATTCTCCGGGCGGCCCGTCGGCAGCAGACCATAGCCGGGGTGCTTGTGGCTGCGATCGTGCACGCGGTTCTGATTGGTATTCTCGCTGCGCTGGCATTTCCTCTAGCAGAGAAACCACCGCCCTCATTGATCATCTCGGCGGCACCCACCGCGCGCCCAGATGCCCCGCAGAAACGCACGCTCAGCCATGTTCACGATCCTCAACGGCCTTCAGCACCCAGCTCGGCGGCCGCGAAAGTGATCACCGCGAACGCCATGAGCAACATCGTCGTGCCTCAGATCGACGTTCTAGTCGACACCGCCGTGCTTGGTTTGGATATCGGTGAGGGTGTTGGCTTCGGTGCTGGTCTTGGGTTCGGAGGAGCCGGGGCTGGATTGGGCACGTCTTTCTTTGGAAACAAGGCCAACGGTGAACATGTTGCCTTTGTGGTGGATGTGTCAGCCTCCATGAGTGGTGAACAGTTCAAACTGATGAAATCGGAATTAACACGAGCGTTAGATGGCTTGCCACGTGGTTCGAAATACCAAGTCATCTTCTTCTCTGGCCCGGTTTGGTTTGCCGGACAACGCATCAAACATGAGGGACGCACTCGCGCGGTCGTCAGCGGCCAGGGCGGGAAAGATCTTGTGTGGGAGAACGCCGGAGGTGCCGACGGTTTCGTTTTCGCAGATGGCAAACAACCGATGCCCGTCGAGCCATGGCTTTCCACCAATTCTAACTCTATCCGTAAAACCAGGATTGAAGTGAAGCAGATTGATCGATCCTACGGCACCACCTGGCATTTGCCCATGGACATGGCCCTAAGCATGCATCCCAAGCCTGACATTGTCTACTTCATGACCGACGGCACGGTGAACAACGCGGATGAAGCGGTCAGGAACATATCCAAGATGAATCGTCGCGGTGGCAAGAAGTCAAAGATCTTCACCACCGCCATGATGGAGCCCAAAGCCGCGGATCAACTCTTCGAACTGGCCAAGAAGAACGGCGGCACGTTCTCGAAGGTTCTCGGCGATGGATCCGTCGTGACTGGCAAAGACGCATTGAGATAGCGCCGAAGATTATTTCACGATCATCTTCCCATACATCGTGCGCCAATGGCCCGGGAAAGTACAGATGTAAAGATACTCTCCTGCAGCGTCCGGCACTTTGAGCTTGAGCGTCTCCCTCTTGCCTTTTGCTAGGAGCTTGGTCGACATGAGAACCTTGTCAGACTCTGGGATGAAATGCTTGCACATGCCGTCTGGCTGCAGGGCCATCTTATCGGCGAGAGCACCGATTTCTTCAAGGGCTCCGGGATGGGCTAACAGAAGATTGTGTGGGAGAATGTCGGTGTTCTCGAAGATCAGTTCGATCTGCTTGCCGGCTTCCACCTTGAAGGAGGTCTTATCAAACTTGAGCTGATGCTTGATGGTGCCGATCCGAATGACGGGCACTCGAAGTTTGGCGAGTTGATCACTGATATCTTTACGTTGCAAGAATCGCGTGCTCATCTCTTTGACGAGGTGAACCGCATCCAGAAAGGGTGCTTTGTTACGGTCTGCCACAGGAATGCCTTGGGCGAACGAGATGACTGTCCTCACCACATCAGGAAGCATCCCTTGGTACCAGTAGTAAGTGTGCATGCGGTGCAGCGCTTGGATCGCCGCGTGAGTGGAGTCGCCTGATTCGAGGATGGAGACGAGCTTGGCAAAGATCTTTTCGCCGTGGTTGGGGAAACTGGTAGATGCTTGGATCGCGGCGTCGCGTAAGGTGGCGTCTTTCGAATCAAGGAGCGGTAGAAAGCGATCATAGATCTTATCCAAGGCCGCTGTAGACGTGAGCGCCGAGACAGCGCCTAACAAATCTCGCAAGCGACCTGAGTCCTTGCCCGCGATGGTCCACGCTTCTTCCATGAAACGACTATTCATGAGCGCCGCGTATCCCATCTGACGGCCAGCCGGAGTCTTGCCGCCTTTGGCCAGGCCCTCCAAAGCGGGGCGTTTGTCTAACAAGAGCTCACCATCCAGTGGCAAAAGCATCTTCCCGAGATCCACGATCAAGGCGCCGCTCGCTTTGGCTCCGTCCAATCCTTGGATAATGCGAGTGAGTTCTGCTGCCACGTCGGTCTTGTTTGAGCGGGCCAGGGCTGCCACCGAAGCTTCGCGTTCGGCGAGGATCATGCCCGAGCGCTTGAGAATGGCTTCATGAACGGCTTCGTAACGTGGGTTCGTGCTAGGACGCTCCAGGGCAAGGAGTTCATCCACACTCAATCGCCCTAACTGATAGTCGACTAGGTTGCGTGTTTTATCGAGGAGGACGCCCGCTTGCATGGTGCCATCTTCCTTTTCAACAGCCAAGTGATGGTCGAGCACCCGCATGGTTTCTCCGAGAAGATAGTTGAGGTACTTGTCCATCGGTTTGGCCATGATATCGAGAGCCACGCTGACCGCTTCCTTCGTATCAATGTAGCTGACGGCGCGAAGAGCCTCGGCTCGCACGCGTGCATGAGCGTCCGCGATGCGTGGTCGAAGCAGACTCAAAGGATTCCCAATATCATCCCCCCAGAAACTCAGAACGCGAGTGGCCGCTGCCCGAGCACGTGGATCCCTCGCATTAAGCACTTTGACTAACAGACCCTGATTCACCGCATGATGGTGCTGATGTACCCACAGCGCTTCCAGCAAGTGATGCTCATAACGTGGATCATTGGCATCAAGTCCAGCCACCCAACCACCAAGCGCCTTGACCACTTCCTTCTTCGGATGCAATCGCAACTCCATGCGCGCGTGATGGCGCGTGCGGATGATAGGATCCTTAAGCAATTCTAGCAGGTTCCCCATGGGCTCGCCCGCAATGCGAGGCGGAATGGCCAGAGGACGCGCAGGATAAGTCACGCGCCAGATCCGACCGTGCGTCTTGTCCCGATTCGGATCGCGCACGTTGTGCTGCATGTGCCCGACCAGTGCATTGTGCCAATCCACCAAGTAGAGCGCACCATCGGGACCGAACTCGAAATCAACAGGACGGAAATTCCCATCAAAGGACTGCAAAAGCGGCTCGATCTCTTCGGCGCGGAATCCCGATCCTTCATCATAAAATTGATGCTGAAGAACACCGAGGAAACCGATGCAATTGTTAAGCAACGCATTTCCTTGAGCGCTGGGTGGGAAATGATGACTCGAGACAATCTCGATGCCGGCCGTGGGACGCACCCGCATCTTGATGAACTGTTTCAACTGCGCCCGGGTGGTGAATTTGAAAGGACCAAAGTCTTCCTGACCTTCATAGGGAACCGCGCGGCTGGAGAATGCCGTGCCCCAGTAGTTTGCACCACCCGAGGCATCCGCGACGAAATTCTGTCCCCAGTCATCAAAGCAATGGCCCCACGGATTGGCGAAATTGTAACTCACAAATGTCTCAATCTTCTTTCTCGTCGGCGCATAGCGGTAGATTCCACCATGCGCATTCCTAACAGGCCCCCATGGCGTCTCGACCGAGGTGTGATGAAACGTGCCTTCATGCATGTAAAGGCCCCCACCAGGACCCCAGGTGAAGGTGCTGATGGAATGATGTTAGGCCCCGGAATCAAACCCATGGAGAATGCGCTCGCGAAAGTCTGCCTTGCCGTCGCCATCCGTATCTTTCAGAAATATCATGTCCGGCTGCTGCGCGACATAGACGCCGCCATCGCCCACTTCCAACCCCGTCGGCACATGCAGATCATCCGCAAAGACCGTCGACTTGTCAGCCTTGCCATCGCCATCCGTGTCTTCTATCACAACGATCTTATCCGTCATCGGCTGGCCCGGCCTGTATCCCTGATACATGGGCATGCAACACACCCAGAGCTTGCCTGCGGCATCGAAACACATCTGCACGCAATTGGCGATCTCAGGAAACTCAACTTCGGAGGCAAACAAGTTCGCTTCGTAACCTCGGCCCAACTGCATCTTCTCTTGGGATTGCGGTGGCGTGAGATAAGCAACATCACCCTCCTTGCCTTTGTTAGCGCCCAAGCCAAAATTCGATTTCACCTCGATGAATGAAGACAACTTGCTGTCATCGATCTCTGCAGAGACTTCTTTTCCAGAGGCCACGGCCCAAATGCGTTGGTCGCGAATCGCGCACATTTCATCGAGGATCTGCCGCTCCCGCTCCATGACATCGGCGTTGGTAAAGCTTTTGTCAGGATCGAAACGCAACTGCGAACGCCCCCCGTAGATGTAATAGCCATTCACCGCACGGTAGCGATGAAAGTATTGGAAGTTCTTCTCGTTGATCTCCGCACGAAGCGCTTCATCGATCTTCTCCGGCGCGCCTTCGTTGCCAAACAAGGCACGATCAAGCGTCGGCGCCAGTTTCTGATAACCCAACTCATTCAGATGAATGCCGTTGAGAGTCCGACGATCACCCTCGTCCAACGACGCCAACGTGGGCTCGAAGAGATTGACGAAGACCACGCCCTCGTGCGCCGCGACCGTCTCGGCCATGGCATCGGTGTAAAGACTGAGTTGCCGATTCATCTCGCGATCATTCGGCAAGCCACTGATTTTCAGATTCTCATAAGCGATCGGAGAAATAATCGCCAAACGTGGCGCGCCTTTGCCACTGTAATCCTTGGCCAACGTACCTTTGATGAAGGTGTTTAACTGAGTGGTGAAAGTCACCAGACCGTCCCCACCATCGAAAGACTCGTTGAAACCGAAGAAGGCGAGGATGACATCCGCTTTCTCTTGAGTGAGATGATGATCGGCATCACCAAAGTTCAACGAACGAGGGCGCAGAACCAGTTCATCGGCAGAGAAGCCAAGATTCCGCACCACGAGTTCCAGCCGAGGAAAGCGCGAGTGCAGCAGGGTCTCGAAGTAGCCGAAATGCTGCATCCGCTCGGGCAGCGTGTTGCCAATGAGACAGACATGATCACCTTTCTTCAGCTGAAGAGGCTGAGCGAATCCTACAAGGACAGAGAGTAGCGTGAGTGTTAGTAAGAAGGCGAGGCGTTTCATACGATAGGGACACATGCAGGACAGCAAATCCCGCTAGAAGAAATGCTACTAGCCTGAATTATTCACGTAAGATAAGTGTTGTACATTGTAACTTGTTGGTTTACAGTGTTTTATGGATACAAAAGAGGGCAATTCGGATAAGGAAAAGAATATTTCTGTCGGTGAGAAGAATG
>JBLHHN010000160.1:0-12848 GCA_047616785.1 Verrucomicrobiales bacterium | reverse complement strand
GCTCTATGTGCAAACCTCTAACAACTGTCCACCGTTTCTAACGATCTATCGGACATCCCCTCTTCGAGGAGTGTGGCGATCATGAACCAGCCACAGTAGCGAACGTCGTTATCTTCAGCGAACTGGGGGTCAGCGTCTTCTGATAGGCCCGATCTGGCAAAGGCACGGTCGGTGGCACGATTGAGAGGGTCGCCGCGCTAAGGACTCTGGGCGGGCTGTTCTTGCGTGGCGGCAGCGGTTGGTTGTTTTGATAGTTTCGATTCGGGAGAATCATCTTGAGGAGAGGGAGAGAGCGCTTGGCTTTCCTCTGGTGATGGCTGCTCCGTTGGAGCAACTTGCTCTTGGGGATCGATGGCAGGTGCTTCCTCCCAGGCAAAGTCGTCTTGTTTGAGGAGTGCTTGGCGGGCTGCAGTGGTGGATTTGTTAGTAGCGACGGCCCTGTCGATGCGGCTTCCGCTGAGGCCTAACTTTCGAGCGACTTCATCGTGAGAGTGACCTTTGTTTATCAGATCCAGAATCTGCTCTTCTACGAGCGAGGTTAGTTGGCGGGGACGTCCTGAAATGGATTTGTCGATCAGCTCTTCGAATCCGCCCTGACGGAAACGCGCTTTCCACGACTGAAGCGTGCGAAAAGGAATGCCCTTGGCGTCAGCAATTTCGACGAAGGAGGCGTGACTGCCGATCTGTATTTGCGTCCAGATGCAGCGGGCAGTGATCTTGTCGTCGAGATCATACGTGTAGTAAGCCTGCGAGTTTACGAAGATGAGGCGCTGGCCCCGTCGCGATCAGAAAAGGCAACGCGAGAATTGACGAAGCCGTGAGGGTTGGAGCAATAGGGAAAGGTGTCTGACAAATAAATACGATCGGGAAATTCCTGCTATTTTCAATGAATAAACCGCAATAACTTTAGGTGTTTTTGGGTGAATTTTTGAAACAGAACTGGCCCTATGTCAGGAGGTCTGAAAGTATACTTCTGATCGGGGCACTTGTGATGGTGGCAGGCGCGGGTGAGTGGCTATTTGCCGCGATGTGAAGTTCAGTTCCCGTCCAGTTCGTCGCCGAGCCACAGGCATGTGTTCTCCAAGATCTTGAGTATCGGGGCTACTTTGTAGACAGCGTATTGCTGATCACCAGGCCGGAAGTAGAAGACCTTGCCCTTGCCGATATTCCAGAGGCAACCGGAGCGAAAGTACTCACCGCCAGCCCACGTCTCATCGAAGATGAGGAGATCCGGGCTGGGGATATGAAAGGGCTCGTCGTACATCTCTGTTTCGGGAATGGTGAACGTTGTAGGAACGTTTTTTGCGATAGGATGGTCTGTTATGAACATTCGGATCTGACTGGGTTGTTTCGGTGTGCAACAGCGTGGGAACACACAGTTAGGGCGCTCGATGCTCAGTTTCATGCCGCCGTCCATTGCTTCGAAGGTGGTGGCAAAGGCGAGGCGTTTGTCCACAGGCGGAGTCTTGCGTTCACGTTCGCCTACAAACTCAACTTCCATGCTCTCCCGAAGACGTGCTGGCAACGGGGCTAGCACATCTTCTTTCAAGCGTTCTTCCATGGCTATACGGAATGGCAAAGCCCAGTGGGCTGAATGCAAGGTGATCATGGAGAGCTTACCATCTTTGATGCGATCCACGATCTCTTGCCCCTTGGCTTCAGGAATGTCGTCGTGTCTAACATGGCCCCAATAGACGAGAACGTCAGTGTTTTCCAAGGACTCTGTGGTGAGACCGAGGCCGTCTTCATTGAGATTGGCCGTAGTAACTTTCAGCCGAGTATGCTTCTTCAAATGATCGGCGATGAAGTTGCCCGGGAAGTTCTCATAGACTTTCGTTCTAACGGGTTGCTGCTCATCCCAGACAAGAACCCGGATGGGCTTGCTCGCCACGTTTGCCTGAGAGAAGTCCGCATGGGTTTTCTCGATCACCTCATGCGCTAACATTTTTCCTCCGTTGACGATCCATTGATAGCGTAGCTTTGCGGATTCTCCTTGGGCAATCTTCAATTCTGGAAATGCGCCGAATCGGCCATAGTCACGGTAAGCAGAGAATCGGGTATTTCTGGGATTGTCAGGGTGATTCAGGATTACCGCAGAATACTTGTTCTTCCCTGTTGCCAGCCGGAAGGTCGCGCCAACCCATGGCAAGTCGAGGTCCTTCTTGGGATCAATGCCTTCTTTGTGGAAAGTGTAAGTCGTCTCGGCAGCGATCGTGTCATCAGCTGGCCGGAAGTGCGCGCCCGCGTGCTCGGGATCACCGCTTAAGGAGACATCTCCAACCAATGCCTTCAGGTTGCTTGCCATCTCGATCAAAGCGTAGGCACGTCCGGGTGGTTGATGAAATGTGAAGGTACGCTGTTCTTCGATGAGGACTTTGCCTGCGTTGTCTTGCCAATGAATCACGGAGGTGAACTGGGCTTGATGTTGATCTACAGATTGCACGGAGAATCTTTGATGGACCTGAACGCCTTCTTTCATGTGCCAGAGGTCGTAGCTTTGCTCTCCTATCTTCATGCGGTTGAAGCCGAGAAAGATCCCGCGATGATGGGTGAACTGACCACCAGCACCTTTCGTGATCACACGCGCTCCGTTCTTGTCATAGACATGGAGAAAAGGCTTATAGGTTTCGAGTCGACGTTCCGGTGTGGAGGCATCGAACGCGAATTCGTATCGTGCTAGTGGAGTGCCCCCGAAAGTGACCTCGAGCGCGTGAGCATCCTCTTTGAGAGAAAGCGCAAATTTCGGTGGTGAAATGGTAGGATTTCCCGAAAGAAATCCCAGGGAAGTGAGGAACACATCCGTTTGAAGCATGGTTTCGTAGTAGTGCCTCGGTGAGGAGGATTGATTGAAGAAGCCATGCGTTTGTCCCTGGTAGAGGAAGAGTTCGCTCCGGCTTCCAACAGCCTGCATCTTCTCTTGAAACTGTTTGCCTGTGGTGGTTGGGATCAGAGCATCGTTAGTCCCAAGAAAGACCACCGTTGGCGGAATGCCTTTGCGGATATTGTGGATGGGAGAAATCTCGGTGTGACGATCTTGGAATTGTTTGTAACCGAAGCCGCCGGGACCGTTGTCATAGACGGGATTGAAAAGAAGCAGCGCATTTGGAAACGCACTGACAGAAAGATCATCATTGGCTTCGTTGATTCCCTCGATCGTCGCGGTGGCTGCCGCGAGGTGGCCTCCGGCAGAGCCGCCTCCGACAGCGAGGCGATTCGGGTCAATCCCCAACCGTTTGGCATGGGCACGGACCCAGCGGACGGCTGATTTGGCGTCTTTCACCGCCTCGAAAGGAGTCGTCTTGTGGCGACTGGAGACGCGGTAATCGGCGACAATGCCAACCATCCCGCGCGTTGCGAGATAGCGTGCATGCGGAACGAATTGAGCTGTGGATCCGGAAGACCAACCGCCTCCGAAGAAGAACAACGCGGCGGGACGGCTGTCAGTGGGCTGATGGGTCTCTGGAGTGAAGATTTCCAAGCTTAGAGAAACGTCATCAACGGTCTTGTAAACTTCATGCTTGGGCTCAGGAACCGCTGATACTAATGGAGCTAGAACCGCCGTCGTGAGGAGGATGATCAAGAAGTGAGATGCCTTCATGATGGAAGCGTGAGGGGCGCGAGACTTGAGATCAATCTCAATTTCTGATGGTGGCTGTCTTGACGCGTTGGAGGCTGTCCGCGAACGCAAGGTGGTCAAGGCGCTGGCAACCTACGATTGAAAGTGCATCATCCGAGGCGGATGATGCGTTTCTTATCAAGTTTCAAAACGTCGCCCGCTTTCAGTGTCAGGGTCGCTTTGGGGTCGGATAGTTTCTCTCCGTTCAGCTGAATGCTGCCCTGCTGAATCAGACGGCGAACTTCGCCGTTGGAGCGTTTCTGGTCGTAGGTCTCCGTATAGACCTGACTGACAAACCCGATCAACGGCGTTTCTGCAGGAGGGCAGGGGACTTCGGGAAGGTCCGCTTCTTCAATGTTTCCTTTGCTGAATTTGTTCTCGAAATCTGCACGGGCTTCAGCGCCTGCGGCCTCGTTGTGATAGAGTACCACGGTGCGTTGGGCCAAGGCTTTCTTCGCTTCCATCGGATGCAGAGACGTATCGAGAGTCTCACTGAGAACCAAGCGATAGTAGCGTGGCATGAGTTCATCAGAAATGCTCATGAGCTTTCCAAACATCTCATTGGGCGCTTCTGTCAGTCCGACATAGTTGCCGAGGCTCTTGCTCATCTTCTTCTTCCCATCTAAGCCTTCTAGCAGTGGTAGAGAAATGACGACCTGCGGATCCATGCCTTCAGATTTCTGCAGATCCCGACCGACAAGCACGTTGAACAATTGGTCTGTGCCGCCGATCTCGATGTCCGATCGGACCACCACGGAATCCCACCCTTGCATGATCGGATATTGGATCTCATGCAAACGTACCTCTTGGCCGTTCGCGAGTCGGTTTTTAAAATCCTCACGCTGCAGCATCTGCTGCATGGTCACACGTGCGTTGAGCTTGATCACTTCGTGAAATGGCATCTTGGAAAACCAATCGCCATTGTAAACGGTCTCGGTCTTGTCTGGATCGAGGATGAGAAATGCCTGCTCCGTGAAGGTCTTGGCGTTGGCGAGAACCTCCTCATGAGTCAAAGGTGGGCGAGTGACGGTCCTACCTGAAGGGTCACCGATCATCGCGGTGAAATCTCCAATGATGAGGACTACGTGATGGCCCAAGTCTTGGAATTGCCGTAGCTTGCGAAACTGTACGGCGTGGCCTAGATGAATGTCAGGAGCCGTCGGGTCCACCCCAAGTTTCACCCGGAGTGGGCGTCCCAACTTCAGCTTCGCAGCAAACTCTTCTCGGCTATGCACATGTTCGGTGTCCTGGCAGAGAAGGGTGAGATCGTCGGTCATAGGGAATGGTGAGGCGTCGAGTTCTTTATTGTGCATTGAGAAGGCCATGCAGATCTTTGGCAGAGATCTCCTTGTCTCTGTTAGGCTCGTCGATGATCTCCAAAGGGTAGTCTTTCTTCTCGTAGTTACTTCTATTCTTGAGAGAAGACGGCCCCTCGGGAATGCGGTAGTCCGTCTTGGCGAATTCCTTAGAGCCCAATCGGGATTCTTTCTTGGAGAAGGTTCGTTTGAACCAGGAGTTCTCTTTCTTCTGCCATGAAGAAGCCATCTTGCCTTCGCGCGCGTCCTTGGTTCGGAAGGCTTTCTTGTCAGAGAAATAGCCTTTCTTGCGTAGCTTGTAGTAGGGATGATCGACGTATTCTTTCTTCTCGTAGTTGCTCCGTAGGTAAGCTTCTTTCCCTTTGAACTCCTTTCCCGAAAACGCGCTCTTCTTGCTCGGATCGTAAGAGGCGAATGTTTTCAGTGCTTTCTGCTGCGGATCATCCGAGCGCGTGATCGGTGAGAAGTCCGCATACTCGTCATCAATGGAGGTGGTGCTGCAGGAGACGAGTGTCGATAGAGCGGCCGACAGCAAGAGCAGGAAGATGGAAACGCGCATGGTCAGAGACCAAACGGTGGATTGACCCTTGGATCAACCGAATACGCTTTCAATTCAAGGATTCTGCAGGGTGCGGCAGCAGATGGAATAGCCCAACCAGACGAGGAGAACGCCGAGAAACACGCTGAGGGAAATGTAGAGTAGCAGTTCGAAGATCTTTCCTTCGTCCAGGAAACGCCATGTCTCAAAACCAAAGGTCGAGAACGTCGTGAAGGAGCCGAGAACGCCGGTGAAGAGGAACAGTGTGGTGGTGGGATTGAAAAGATGCATGCAATCGGCCACGCCTTTGAGGAGGCCAATGAGAAAGCAGCCTGCCAGATTGGCGAGAAGCGTCGCCAAAGGAATGGGGCAGTCCTGTAGAACCTGAAATCGAGGTATCGAAACGGCCAAGCCATAGCGCATGATCGCACCAATGAAGCCGCCGCAACCTACAGCGAGTAGTTTATCCATGGGGGTGAGGTGGGTCGGAAGTGCCCATCGTTGCAGACCTTTGGGGGAAGGCGAACGACACACGACGATGGGACCACTGAATCTTGCAGAGAAATAGTGAAGCTCAACGATCTTCTTTCGTTTGAGGTTTGTTGGACTTATCCTTCGGTAAGAAACCTTCGAGAATCGCTTTAGCGTCGAGTTTTTCACCAGGATCAAGCCTAACTTTTTTTCTAGGATCAGTCAGTTTCTCCGCAGCCTTTAAAACGTCAGACGCAGTCAAACGGCCGACTCGTTTCCACTCCGGTTTTTCAAGAGTGCCAGTGCACTTGTAGGTTCCAAATATTTCATAGAGCACGCTGCGGACGGTGTCTGATTCTGATTGGACGAGGGAGGCTTCAAAGTTCACAGCTTCCGTCGGCAGATGGATACTTCCTTTCCCATCGATGCGGAAACTTTTGAGATTGGCGCTGATGCTCTCGAGATCCAATACGGATTCTTTGAGTAAGAATGCCAGTCGGAGGTCGGTCTTGTCGGAAACGCTGGATTCTCCGATCACTTCTTTCATCAGCGCTGACAGGAGGTCTAGGAGCTGCACTTCTAACTTCCCGCTCCCAAGTAATCGAGCCTCGCCTTTTCCATCGAGTGCTGTGATATCTAGATCACGACCGCGCCAAGCGAAGACCGCATTGAGCTGACCATCACTCTGGTGGTCTGGGAAATAGACTTCAGCGACGTTCGTAAAGTCGAGGTTACGGAGTTCGATCTTCGCGGTGTAATCTCTTTTGGAAGTGAGGTCTCGCATGTCCACATTCCCTGACAGGTCACCACCAAAGACCCCGGCATGATCTGTTCTTACGATTAGGTTCTCCTTGTGGAATGTGAGACCGAAACGCGGTTGATCAAATGGCACGGGTTTTCCTAAGACTTCTGTCGTCATCGTTCCTGTGGACTTCACTTCGACTTGTAGATTGGTCTGTTCGATTCCATTCGGATCGATCGTGCCCTGCGGAATGCGAACCTCAGGCGGTTGGCTGAAGCGGAAACGATCCAACTGATCTGCCGTCTTGGGATGGAAACAGCGAATCACCTGGCCAGGATCGACGGAGCCTTCGACATTCGTCAGCATCGTGAGGCGGTCTCTCGCACTCACACTCACACGTTCCGCTTTCATGGTGCCTCCGGAATAGGCGCGCGCTTCGTCTGGAGCGAGTTGGATCTCAACATTGGAGAAATGGTAGGCATGGGGGTTCAGCTGGAAGTCCATGCTCAATTCATGAATCTCAGCTGTTTCAAATCGGCAATTGGTCAGGACTGCCTTCCCTTTGTGATCCCAGGTCGCCGCGTCTCGTCCCTTGCGTTTGCCTAAGAGGTTGAGGGCGATTCCTGATGTTGGACGGAACTCCCAACGCTGAAGGAATTCCTTTGCCTCTTCTGGTAGTGGCAGAGATTGAACGAGGGTAGGATCCATGCCGACTTCAAAATCGTAGCGGATGCCGCCTTCTGGTGTGGAGATCAATTTACCTGTCGAGCGCCCTTGCCTGTGCTGCAACTCAATATTCCTAGCAAAGACACGAGGACCTTGGAGATGGAAATCCCCGGACAATTGCTGGAATTCTTCTTCGCCGATGCGAAAGGCTCCAGTGTTCAGGTGCCCGATGATATCCACGGGCGGGTCTTTCCACGTGAATCGTTGATCCAATCGCAACGTCCCTTGAAGCGTTAGCTTGGGTGACGTTGTCAGTTGAATCACGGACCAGATGGGGAGGTCTTTTGTGACGATGGTGAGCAGACTCCCCAGATCAATACTGGAATCAACTGTCACAGAGGCCTGCTTATTGGGAACCAGAGGAAACTCTCCCGTGAGATGGAATCTTCCATGGGAATCAGTGAGTTTTAGATTGGCAATTTCGAGTGATTCAGGTGTCAGAAGAGCTTCGGCTTCCAATCTTGAGCAAGCATAGGAATTGTAGTTGAAGGGCCCTACTGTGATTTTCGCTTTCAACGTGAGCGAACTCGGTTCTGCAAGATCACCCGAGATGACCGTGTCGAGAACCGGAGCGCCATCGTTCTTGAAACGGAGTCGCTCGAGATGCTCGACCACTTGTTCGAGAATGGGGCGTGCGGATTGAATCTTTTCGGACTGCCAGAGTTTGGGCGGTGTCTCACTGTCTTGATCTGGTCGAAGAAGCGAACCGGTGAGTCCGATCTGCAAGCCATGGAAATATGCTTTCGCTTGCACGATCTCAATCCGGTCAGGAGGCAAGATGATCGTGGCAGCAATGTCTTTGAGTTCTAACCGCTGGCTGTTCGGATCCTTGCGGTCGTATGGTAATGATAGATTCGCGGATTCCAGCTCGATCCGTTCGAGGAAACGTTCTTTGCGAACGAGTTTGGGTAGATCGATATCCAGCTTTACATGCGAAACGGTGGCGATCTCTTTCTTGGTATCGCGATCCAAGAGAATGACATTGTTAGCAACCAGCCCTGAAAATGGGCTGAGCGTTAGAGTGTCGAAGCTAACCGTTAGGCTATGCTTGGCGAATTCTTTGACGATGAGTTTCCGCCACTTCTTCGTAAAGCCCTCTTGATAGGCGTAGCTCCCTAGCCAAACCAACGTACCGAACGCGGCGAGCATGATCCAGGTAGTCTTATGGCGGCGGAGAAATTTCATGAGGGCAGCTCATGAATGAATACCCTACTTGGGCTAATTGCAACTGACCTAGCGGTAGTGCATGACCTTGGAGAGAAAGCGCTTGGACTCGACGGTCTTGGGGCTGCCGAATAGATCCTGAGCATCCCCATGCTCTCGAATCTCGCCCTCAGCCAGAAAGAGCACATGATCTGCCACAGCGCGTGCGAAGCCCATTTCATGAGTGGAAAGGATGATCTCTTGCCCGGCTTCACGCAGATGCTGGATGACTTCGAGAACTTCAGCAGTCATCTCTGGGTCCAGAGCAGACGTTGGTTCATCTAGAATGAGCAGCTGAGGCTTATGCGCGATGGCGCGTGCAATCCCCACGCGTTGCTGTTGCCCTCCAGAGAGTTCGGCGGGGCGCTTGTGTGCGTGATCGCCGAGATTGAACCGTTCCAGGCATGCGCGAGCACGCGCTTCGGCGTCAGCTTCTGAACGGCCGTGCACCTTCACCAAGGGTAGGGTGATGTTCCTCAATGCTGTGAGATGAGGGAAGAGATTGAAGGACTGAAAGAGATAGCCATGACGTCGCCTCGTCTCTCGTAAGGTCGACTCTTGGGTCTCTGCGTCATTTCGATGAGCATCGAGGACGGCAGCTCCTGATGTAGGCGACTCCAAAGCCCCGAGGATGCGCAAGAGAGTTGATTTGCCACCACCACTGGGACCGATCAGCACCAGTGAAGAGAGATCAGGCCCTAACTCTAAGTCGATTTCGCGCAACGCCCGTTGTGCGCCATAACGTTTCTCCAAACCTTCTAACTTTAGGCGCATGAATCCGTGGGGAACCTGAAGTAGTCTTTGGCGTTATGATAGCAAATATTCTCAACCATCTGCCCTAGCAAAGTCATGTCTTTCGGGATCAGACCTTCTTCGACATCCTTGCCTAGGAGGTTGCAGAGGATGCGGCGGAAGTACTCGTGCCGTGGGTAGGAAAGGAAGGATCGTGAATCTGTGAGCATGCCGACGAAGCGCCCGAGTAGGCCGATGTTAGACAAGGCATTGATCTGCCACTCCATGGCATCCTTCTGATCCAAGTACCACCAGCCCGAGCCAAACTGCATCTTCCCGGCGACACTGCCATCTTGGAAATTCCCTATCATCGATGCGAACAGGTAGTTGTCTCGTGGATTGAGATTGTAGATGATGGTCTTCGGCAGGGAATTCTCCGTATCGAGATGGTCCAGGTAGGCGCGCATCTTTTCTGCCTGAGGCGTGTCCGCAATGGAATCGAAGCCTGTGTCCCGACCGAGAGTCTGAAACATACGTGTGTTCGCGTTTCGCAAGGCTCCGACATGGAGCTGCTTCACCCAGCCTTTGGCCGCATCAAGTTGACCGCTGAGGACCATGATCGCTGTGGCGAATTGGTCTGCTTCTTCAGCGGAAACAGCCTTTCCCGCGCGCACCTTATCAAAGATGCCACTCACGGAAGCCTCGCTCGTGAACGACGCATGACAGGCACTCAAGCCGTGATCGGAAAGACGTGAGCCGATGGCATGAAAGTAATCGTGGCGTTTGTGCAAGGCATCGAGGAACCCTTGATAGGTCCCGGTTTCTTGATTCGCCGCTTGGCCAAGTCTGTCCGCATAGACATTGAAGGCAGCTGGATCTTGGACGTTGAGGGCCGCATCAGGACGGAAAGCCGGAAAGACGCCGGTGGAGAGCTTCATCTCTTTGAGCTTCCGATGGTGCTCCAAGCTATCGGCTGGATCGTCCGTCGTGCCAATGGCCTCGACCTTGAATTTCTTGGCGATTCCGTGAGGGCGAAGCTCGTCGTCTTTCAGTTTGGCGTTGCAAGCTTCCCAGATGGCAGGTGCGGAATCTTCATTGAGGATCTCATCCACATCGAAGTACCGTTTCAACTCCAAATGAGTCCAGTGATAGAGCGGGTTGCGAATCGTCTGCGGCACCGTGCGTGCCCATGCGAGGAATTTGTCATACGGCTCAGCGTCACCCGTGCAATAGATTTCAGGAGTGCCATTGGCACGCATGGCTCGCCATTTGTAGTGATCTCCCTCTAACCAAATCTCAGTGAGATTGCCAAACTGCCGGTTCTCTGCCAATTCCTGAGGAGGAAGATGGCAGTGGTAGTCAATGATGGGTTGATCTTTGGCGTGGCTGTGATAGAGGATCTTGGCCGTTTCGGATTGAAGAGCGAAGTCGTCGTGGATGAACGATGCTGGCATGAGTGATTAGCGGCTTAGATCTTCCTGGCAAAGGACATTGGAGCCCTGTTGCTCGAGGAGTCCCGTGGCGAAATTGATGTCTTCCAAATGCATCGCCAGCAACGGACGATCGTTCTCAGAACGGACGAGCAGGGGGTAACTGAAATGAATGTTGGTCTCTGCTTTTGTGAGTATCGCGAGGCATTTGCTAAGACCTGCGGCGCCATCTTTCAATTCCACCACGGCGACATCCGTCATCACATGGGGGATTCCTTTTTCAAGAAATAGCTGCATGACCATGTCTGGATCTGTCACTACGATCCGTGCCATGGTGACATCAGCGGAATCCGTTAGGCTCAAGCCTATCACTTCCACCATGCCTTCGTGGAGCATCGAGACGACGCTGCTTAATGAACCGACGCGGTTCTCAAGCATCACGGAGAACTGGGGAACCTTTGCTGAGAGAGGGGTCAGGTGTCATCAGGAGAGAAGGCCACGGGATCGGCCTTTTTCATATTGTCCATCCATCCTCCTGTGCGTTTGTTCAAGTAAGAATGATTGCGATCCAACTTCATGCCCCCCGACAGCTCAAGACCATCGACATCGCAGACCCTGGAGAGCCGGGTCCAGGGCAGATTCGCGCAAATGTGCGACGTGTGGGCGTCTGCGGCACCGATTGGCATTCCTTTGCTGGGAATCAGCCGTTCTTTGAATACCCACGTATCTTGGGACACGAACTGGGCGTCGAGATCGCTGCCATTGGGCCCCATACCGACACGGATCTGAAGGTTGGGGATCTTTGTTCTGTGGAGCCTTATCTGAATGATCCCAGCAGTCCGGCGTCTGTTCTAGGGAAGACAAACTGTTGCGAATCTCTTCGTGTGCTTGGCGTGCACATGGATGGCGGCATGTGTCCCCATCTTGTCCTCCCAGCGCACAAGCTGCATGGTTCATCCGCATTGGATGTCGATGCGTTGGCCTTGGTGGAGACTCTCTGCATCGGCGCCCACGCTTGCGAACGCGCGCAGTTGAAGAAGGATGACCGGGTGCTCGTGGTTGGTGCGGGCCCGATCGGTCTCAGTGCCTACCAATTTGCTCAACTGGATTGTGAGAACGTCGTGCTTGCGGATATCTCCAACGCCAGACTCACGTTTGCGCGCAATCAGCTTGGCATTGGTCAAACGTTGGAGATCGATCCTGCCAATCTTCAGGAGCAGATCGACACCTATTTCCAAGGGAAGCCAAGTGTGATCATGGATGCCACCGGACATCCTGGCTCGATGGAGCAAGCGTTCGATCACATCGGTCACGGTGGCCGTATCGTGTTTCTTGGCATTGTGCAGGATACCCTGGCTTTCAGTGATCCCAATTTCCATCGAAAGGAACTCACCATCTTGGCCAGCCGCAACGCGCCTGCCACGACCTTTCACCATGTCATCGCTCAGCTGGAGGCTTGTCGGATCGATACCCGGCCATGGATCACGCACCGCATTGCTCTGGCAGAAGTGCCAGAGCAATTGCCTTCGCTAGAGGGGAATCCTGGATTGCTGAAAGCAATGGTAGAGATCGGATAGTTGGCTCCAGTCGTGCTTGGCGCAGTGCGTTCGCATAGGGAATCAGTTTAGCAACGGATTCCAAACACTTTGAAACTCAAAGTCTCCAAAGTGTTTCTCGTTTGCCGTGGCAAAGTGGGTGACGCCATGGTGCTGGAGTGTGAGTGCGAGACGGGCGTCGATGATATTGCGGAAGCTGGAGGTGCTTCTGGCAGCCCATTTCCAGAGTGCTGGTGCGACTTCGGGTTCGTAGTCCACCTGTTCCCATTTCGGGTTCGATGCTAGCAGTCTGTCGGACTTGAGCGCGGCGAGATCAGGTTCCCGCTTGGCGACGGAGGCTTACTTTTTCCGGCCGGGGCATCGCCGAAGTTCTTCGGGACCGGCTGTTGGGCGCTGTTGCCGATAGAGTGCTGATCAGCCGACCCGCCGGGTTTGCCGGGAAGGCCTTTTAGGCCCTTCGTCCCCCTTTTATCCGCATCCCGAGGTTGAAGAGGTGCTTGAGGTTGTAGCTGGTGGTC
>JBLHHN010000159.1:0-12875 GCA_047616785.1 Verrucomicrobiales bacterium | reverse complement strand
CACATGATAGCCTACAACGCGATCAGGCTACTGATGCTAAAGGCAGGAAAAGCCTGCGGGGTGAGCCACCGTCGAATCAGCTTCAAAGGAGTGATCCAAGTAATGGAAGAAAGCCGGATAGGGTTTGTGAAAGCGTCAGGAAAGACCCGTCAAGAAGCGAAAGAGAAAGATAACCGGCTAAGGCGAATAGCCGAGCGAGTGGTGATCGAGCGGCCAGGACGAAACGAACCACGCAAGAAGAAGCGAAGACCGAAAAGTTACGGATGGTTGCAAAAAACCAGGCACAGCTATTTCGAGCATTTCCGAGATGAAAACCCGCCCAGAAAAATCCTCGATGAAGCCATCTAAACTGGTGCCATTCGTTCATAGCCCTGTCTACGGGGAACGAAATGTCGAAATCCAATTCCTAACAAAGTATTTATTATGGAAACCAGCCAAGGCGGTGGTGAGGTTCGTCCTGGTAGACCATCCTGTGAGGGGGCGAATCATTCTTCTCACAACCGATCTCACATTGAGCGCTGAAGCAATCATCCTGCTCTACAGTCTGCGTTTCAAGATCGAACTGACATTCAAACAGGCGATTCATTCCGTCGGATCCTTTGGTTACCATTTCTGGATGGCGGAGATGAAGCCTATCAAACGGAGAAACGGGAATCAGTATCTTCATCGAACCTCGGAGATGTATCGCAATCAGGTCGAGCGAAAGATGCGCGCCTATCATGTGTTCGTGCAAACGGGAATGATCGCTCAGGGAATGCTTCAATACCTCTCCATGACGCGCGACGAACTTGTATGGCAACACTTTGGCTCTTGGATACGGACGATCCGCCCCGATGTCCTGCCCTCCGAAATGGTGGTGTCGGAAGCACTGAAGAATACGCTCTCTGAATTTCTGCATCGTAGCGTTATCGCGGCTCCATTCAGAAAATTCATTCTCGACAGAATAGACTTCACGCGGGCCGATGGAAAGCGCTTCGCCGCTTGAATCCCCGAGATAGAACTACGCTCCCACCAGTTAGTTAGTTGACGTAAGTTATATGCGTATCCTAACATAGCCGCCTATATTCGCAACACATTTCATCGCTCCTTAAGTCAATGACATTGACTATCATGTAACTCGTTGGACGATAGGAAAGAGAAAGATGATGGAAGACCTCGGAATCAAGGCGATCCACGGCAAGCCTTGCACAAGCAAAGCGGCGCCAGAACATCCGAAGCACCAGGTGGCGATCATCAGTTGGAAGACGCGAACGGTGCTATAGCCTGGAGGGTGTCTAACACGATGGACGCAGACTTCTGCCCAGACGTTCTCTGTGAAGCAGTGGGGCACAAGTATGCATGGACGGTCGCGGATGCTGGATGGACAACGTATTGATAGAACGCCTCTGACGGAGCGTGAAGCACGAATGGGTGTTGCTACACGAATACAACACAATACCCGAGTTAGAGGCATTGCTGAGCGAGTGGATCGAGCGCTACGACACGTGGAGACCACACACGGCGAATGGAGAGCAGACGCCCTAGCAAACCCACCTAGGACTAGCCAATCAAGGGGTCCGGACGCTATCCCGCCGATCAATCAATTCGCCGTCCTCGACAGCTACAGCAGCTTAATGCTAACATTGAATAATTTATATTAGCATTTTCAAGTTCACGCCGCAGGATGCGCTGGAGCAGAGTCGATCTGAGAACTCTTTGCTTCTCTTCGGCCCTGTTTACCCGATGTCACGCTCAAGACAATCTTCGATCGAAACGTTCGGCGGATGAACTCAATAATGAGATTATGGCAGTGGCAAGTAAATGAGCTGGTTGGCAATGCTCCTCAATGCCGCCTGAGCCACAGCCACAGCTTCGTAGCTCTCAGAACCCTGCCCAGGGAAGTTCGCTTCATCCCATTCCACATACCGATCCATGAAATCAGTATATCGATCGATCATCAAGCTAGAGATTGCACCCGCCTGCGCCTGCGGGTTCAAGGGAGAAACGGCAAAGAGCGTGGTGGCGTTGTAGACGTCGTCTCCTGAGAGTTTTAGACCTTGAAAAACCTGACCGCGCCACGTTTCGCGTTCGAAGGTGAAGGCGCATGATCGCCGAACAATTTGGCGTGTTTCCAGTTCGCCGGCACTATCATGAAGGCCAAGAACGGTTCCCTCCACGAGAAAGGTATTGATGCCCTCGGAAGGGACGGTTTGCACGGTGTCATCATCTACCGAGTAACCTCCGGGATTAATGGAGTCATAATTGTTCACGATCGCCTTGTGAAACAGCGGGGTGAGATTGATCCGCTGCACTTTGAGGTCATCTTGGGTAAGTTGCCATAGGCTGCTCCAGTCGGGAGGCACGCTGCCGGCGGGTAGGTCCCACACAGTGTTGAAATCGACAGCGGCGATGACACCGTTGTTCAAAGGGATGGGTTTGGTGCCGTCCAGGCTGGATAGGATCATTACTCTCGGACTTACTGGTTCAATCGAACCGGTCGCGGTTTGAGCGAACGGCAATGTCCCTATCTCCGTGCCCAAGCGCAACGCCGGATCAATCACATAAAGGCGTTGACTTTGCTGTGGCGTCTTGACGACCTCACTCACGGGGACACCGAGTTTGGTAGCCACCGATTGCGCCCACCCGCTTTCGTCTGGAAATGCTTTGTTTCTCTGCAAGTGAGCCGTTAACGCATGATCAATTCGCTCTAGAAAGACGCTCTCGTCCTTCGCCGCCTGAATTTGTATCTGTTTGACGATGGAAGGCAAGATGACGGAAGCAAGGATCGCGGCCACCGTCATCACTCCGATCAACTCGATGAGAGTGAAGCCGCCATCGTTACACCGCCGCTGACAGTGTCCATCTGACAGCGCCTGCTCGTGATAGTCACTTCTGCCCATGGGACTAATACAGCATGAGACCATCCGTTAGCGCCGCTAACTGACTTTGGGCGTCGAGTAGCGCCTGATACAACGGAAGCGGATACTGTAGCTCTTCCAGGTCAGCCACGATTTGGTTAATTATACCCTGTCCATTAATATGGTCGTCAAGGATGGCGAGAATGTCGGGATCGACGGGACTGTTGGCGGCGTAAGCTGCTGGAAACCCTGCCTTGGCCCAAACGGAATAGGTTAATATGTAATTGTAGTAGGCATCGATCACCGCTTGCTGACTTGAGTTTTCGCTCGCTTCCTGAGTAATCCGCGAGAGGCGAAAGCTGTCCAGAGCAGTGGCTAAATCCGTGGCATCCTTTACCTTCCCTTCCCATAGCTGACCGCGCCAGATCCCGCGCTCGTAGGTGAAGCTGAGATCCCCGTCGATCTGTTCTCTAGAATCAATGACTCCGTCGTTCATCAGGGAAATCTCTGTCCCGATGAAATAGAATCCGCTCAAGCCTTCTACAGGGATGGTCAGCGGCGCTCCCTCAACGGCTATCTCTGCCGAAACGCCATCGGTGATGTCGCTCATCACGACTCGTTGAAATTGCGGCGTGAGATTCAGCCTTTCGACGTGGAGATCTTCCCCGTGGCCCGTCCACTCCGCAGGCCAACCGGATGGAACTTCGCCACGGGGCGCGTCCCAGACGTTCTCAAAATCCTCAGCGCTTTGGGCGACCCCGCTGATCAGAAATGTCGGTAGCGCCGTAAACTGGCTCGAGACAATCATGAGCCGGACGTTGATCGGCACGATCGCGGATCCACTAGCAGATTGCGTGTATGGCAGCACCCCTGTCTGGCCTGCGATCGTGATCGCAGGATCTACGAAGTAGACTCGTGGTTGCTGGCCGATGGATGCTGTAACGTTGTCCAGTCCGATCCCTAACTCATCTGCTGTGACTTGGGCCCACGTCGTTTCATCAGGAATCGACTTGGTCCGTAAGATATGGTTCTCAAGAGATTCCCCAAAGGTTGCGAGAGCTTTTGATTCCTTGGCCGAGTTGGCCCTATTGATCCGGGTGATGAGGGAAGGCACCGCCATCGATGCCATGATGGCAGTGATGGCCAGGACGCCGATTAACTCGACGAGGCTGAATCCCGACCTCCGATGTGGTGATGATGATATGGTGTTCATTGACTCGAAAGTTCTATCCCTTGGCACCGGTCATCATCTCCATGATCGGCATGAAGATAGACAAGGCTACGGTTCCGATGAGTCCAATGATGAAGAGCATGAGCACTGGCTCCAGCAAGCTGAAGATCTTCTTGGTCTGCCGAGGGATCGCCTGGCTGTAAAACTCGGAGGCATTCTCCAAGGCGTCCTCCAGAAAGCCCGTGCCCTCGCCGAGCGCAACCATTTTAATGACCATCTCGGGGAAGACTTTGTGCTTTGCCAGTGCCTCACTGAAATCTACACCAGCGGTGACGTCTGCTTTCACCTTCCGGAGAGCGACCTCTACTACTTTGTTGCCCACGAGCTCTCGGCAATGGTGCAGGGCGTCAAGGACGGTCAGTCCGGCACCGACCAAGCTCGATAGATTATGTGTTAGACGGGACATCGCAATCATGATGTTGAGCTTGCCGAAAGCCGGAAGCATGAGCATCAACCGGTCATACTGCAGCGCGAACCATTCGTAGCGCTTGCGTGCAAACCTGGTACCGTACTTTGTCAGGAAGAACCCCATCACCCAGATCCACCACGTCGCCTTGGCGAAGTCACTCGATTGGAAAACGATCTTCGTGACAAGAGGAAGTTCCAGCTTGAGCGTTTCCAGGAGGATGACGAACTTCGGGATCACGAGGGTGAAGAGAAGCAGGATGAAGGCCCCCATGATCACCAGAATGATAATGGGATAGATGGTCGCCTGGCGGATATCGGCCTGCATCTTCTCCTGCCATTCTTCGTATTCGCGCAAGTCCTTGAACGTCTCTGGTAGTTTACAGCTCATCTCGCCTGCGCGTACCATGTTGACCACATTGGGTGGAAAGGCTGCGGGATGTCCGTCCAATGCCTCGAAGAACATCATGCCGGACTTGACCTTGCGCTCCACGGTGGACAGCGCCTGCTTCAGCTTGTGGTTCTTGCTTTCGCCGGCTGCGGTCGTGAGCGATTCGACGATGCTGAGTCCGGCGTTCACCTGATAGATCATCAAGTTGTAGAAATCGATCATGTCCCGCCGAGAGATCTTGGAAGGACCCTTCTTCTTTTCTTTCTGCTTCACCGCCTTCTGTAGCGCGAAGCCCATTTCGGTCAGCTTGGTTTCCAGCGTAGCCTCGTCGTGAATCTCCATGGCACCGCTGACATTCTTGCCGTCCTTGGTGTTGAGAGCGATGTAATTGTAAATGGCCATAGTGAAAGAAGGATAGTTGTTAGTGGCCCTGGCAACAACGCAGCACCTCTTTGAGATCGGTGCGCCCTTCCAGTGCTTTGATCACTCCATCCTCATACATCGAAAGAAAGCCTGTTTCGCGGGCGAGTTCGACGTAGACGGATGACTCGGCCTGATTGCAGATCGGTTCGTAGAAACGCTGATCGAACTGCATGAACTCGTGGATGCCTACACGACCTTTGTAGCCCGTGTGGCGGCACTTCTCGCAGCCCTCACCTGTCCAGAGTTGGAGGGGCTGGCCGTCGGGCGGTGTCAGTTTGAGAGCGGCGAATACCTGTTCCGGGTCCTTTTCTTCCACCTTGCAGTGCTTACAGATCACCCGACCCAAGCGTTGGGCGAGGGCTCCCTGAAGACAGGAGGGAAGGAGATAGGGTTCGACACCCATGTCGATGAGACGAGGGATACACCCGGCGGCGTCATTGGTATGCAGCGTCGTGAAGACCATGTGCCCAGTCAGGGCTGCGCGCACCATCAATTGTGCGGTCTCTTGGTCACGGGTCTCACCAACGAGGATGATCTCGGGATCCTGACGCAAGAGGGCGCGCAGGCCGACGTTAAAGGTCATTCCGACTTTGTCGTTGATCTGAGTCTGGCGGATAAGGTTGAGCCGGTACTCGACCGGATCCTCCAGAGTGAAAATGCTGACTTCCGGCGTGTTGATCGCGCCGAGAACCGCGTAGAGCGTGGTCGATTTTCCGCTGCCGGTTGGCCCGGTCACCATGACGACGCCGTTGGGTTTATGAATCGTTTCGTTAACTGCGTCCAACAGGGGCTTGCGGAATCCCATGTCCTCCAGCGTCAAATCGAGAGCCGATGGATCGAGAACCCGGAGCACGATGTTCTCCCCATAGACTGTGGGCAAGGTCGACACACGCAAGCTGATCTCACGCTGTCCGATGACGATTCCGGCCCGTCCGTCTTGGGGTATCCGAGTTTCGGCGACGTTGAGTTCAGCCATGATCTTGATGCGGGCGATCACCGGGGCTTGCAGTTTCTTGGGCAACATCACGTCTTGCTGCAGCACGCCGTCTATTCGCACTCGGAGTGCCAGCGTGTTCGCCTCGGGGTTGAAGTGAATGTCGCTGGCCCCTTCTTCGATGGCACGGGTCATGATTTGGTGCACGAGATCGACGAGTCCCTCATCGCCACCCATGGATTTCTCCTTGCCGGCCTCTGCCGATTGTCGCGCCTTTTCAGCGCTTTCTTCCATGACGGTGTCAATGGTATCTTCGACTTGGTCGCCATCAGCGAAGAGGCGATCCAGACAGAGTACAATGTCCGCTTCTGACGCGGTGACGATCTTAATACGGAGCCCGGAAATCTGTTCGAGCATGTCCGTGGCGACCACATTGAATGGATCGCCAAGTGCGACTGTTAGTGTGCCTCCCTCCTGCGACAGCGGCAGCGCCTTATACCTTCTGGCGATCGCTTCCGGGATCACTTCCCTGAGGGTTGGATCGGGCTTGGTCTCGCGAACGTTGACAAATTCGGTAGAGGTTTCTTCGGCAAGGAAGGAACTGATGATGTTAGGCTTGACGATGCCAAGTTCGGAGAGGATCTCCCCGAGCCGGCCGCCCTCACGCTTTTGTTGCCGAAGGGCAAGGTCAAGCTGGATCTTCGTCACGAGACCCGCTTCCGCTAGCCGTTCGCCCAGCGGCCTGGATGTCTTAGTAGTTTCTGCACTCATAGATTAGTAAAAAGACCAAGCGGATGGCAGTGGCCATCCGCTTAGTGTTGGTCCTGGTCTTCCCCAAATTAATGGACACGAATCAGGCATGTCCCTATGTTAGTTTAGATCGAGTTTCTGTTTGTGAAGGTAATGATTGAGAAAAGTTTCGGGTGAAACGTTTCTGAGTGAGCTGTGAAGGCGTTTGTGATTATAGAAGTCCTCTGGGTAATCGAAGATCCAAAGGCGCGCTTCGGCTTTCGTTTCGAAACAGCAATCTTCAGGAAAGCTCTCCCGCTTTAGATTAGCAAAGAAGCTTTCGTTTACTGCGTTGTCGTAGCAGTATCCTTTGGCACTCATGCTTTGAGTTAGTCCGCAGAGAGCAACGAGCTTTCGAAACTCTTTACTCGTGCACTAGTAACACTCACTCCGAGCTCTCGGGCGACTTGAGTTAGCGGCTGGTCGCGGCTTCTCAAAAGTTCCACAGCTCCTTCTCGGAACTCCTTCGTATAGGTCTTTCTTCTCTTTGTTAGGGTTATTGTCTGGTTGTGTCAGACATGTCCGATCATGTCCAGCAAAACCGGGGGAACTTCATCCCGCTGGATCGTCAGGTCATGCTACTACCCATCACCTGTCCAGCGGGGGCATTTCTCCAAGTAAACGCCAACAACAAATTACATTGATCGAAACGACACCTAGCGGTGCGAAACATAGACCTGGATGGTGCCGGTGGCGCCTGCCGCAATCGCGGGATATTTCACACGGCCTTTGGTAGCCGCAGCCCCAATAGCTGGTAGGTTAGCGAGCGCCGTGATGTCAGTGCCGTCGATTTCCTGCTTGAGCGAACGGGCATCGGCAGCACTAACTCCGGTGATCACACATTCACAAACGAGGGCGCCGTCATTGGTGTCCACGTCTGCAACGACACCGTCCATATCGTAATTAGCACTTGTCTCTGTGATCGCGTCTGCGTCCGCTGCATCTTCGATCAAACGGACGCGGACGAGGTTCGTGGCCAACTGATCTCCCATCTTGACAGAAAAGCGCTTCTCCAGCACACCACCCGCAAGCAGCACCAGCGTGTCGAATGCCTCGGCATCAGCGCTCGCTCCGATGGTGGCCGGAGTGAGGACCGTGTCCGTGGAATCTGCGAATCCCCCGTATTCGCTATAGTGGCTGGCCACTGCGGTTTTGACGGTGTTCACGGCAGCCGCAGCTGAACCGACGCGCGCTGAGTTGATTGTCTCAAAGACCTTGGGGATCAGCATCGCTGTCAGGATAGCGATGACTGCAAGGACACCGATCATCTCGACCAACGTGAAGCCCTTCGCTCGCGAATGCGATTTTGAATTGATTTTCATGCGTATGTTCCTTCTTGGGTTCATCGATTGGTCTGAGAGTGATTTAATTATGATTGATGTAGACTAAGACCGTGCCGGTGGCACCTGCTGCAATAGCGCTGTATTTCACTCGGCCCTTGATCGCTGCGACTCCCATGGCTGGTAGGTTGGCGATTGCCGTGATATCAGAGCCATCAATTTGCTGTTTGAGCGCACGGGCATCGGCAGCACTGACCCCAGTTATCACGCACTCACAGACGAGCGAACCGTCATTGGTATCAACGTCAGCGACAACCCCATCCATGTCATAGCTAGCACTTATGTCTGTGATTGCGTCCGCATCGAGTGCGGCTTCGACCAGGCGCACCCGTATGAGATTCGTGACCAACTGATCGCCGACTTTCACAGAAAAGCGATTCTCCAGCACGCCGCCTGCAAGCAGAACTAGCGTGTCGAATGCTGCTGCGTCACCGCTCGCTGCGACGGTGGCTGGAGTAAGGATCGTTCCCGTGGCATCCGCGAAGCCTCCATACGTACTGTAGTGGTTTGCGACGGCGGTCTTGACCGTATTCACCGCAGCCGCGGCAGAACTGATCCGAGCACTATTGATGGTCTCAAACACTTTGGGAATCAGCATTGCCGTTAGGATAGCGACGACAGCGAGGACACCGATCATTTCAACCAGAGTGAAGCCCTGGTTTTTCGAGTTTGGTTTGGTCGAGTATTTCATGTTGCTTGCTTGTTTGTTGCAGGTGTGGAATTGTTAGTTTCGTGAGATTTGGGACGTTTAGCGGTGGTTGACGTAGACAAGCACCGTACCAGTGGTGCCTGGTACGATGGCGTCGTATTTGACGCGCCCTTTGGTGGCAACGCCTCCGATTGCAGGCAGGTTGGCGATTGCCGTGATGTCAGAGCCATCAATCTGCTGTTTGAGCGCACGGGCATCTGCGGCACTGACACCGGTGATGACGCACTCACAAACGAGTGCTCCGTCCTCTGTGTCAACGTCAGCATCAACGCCATCCATATCATAATTTGCACTTGTCGCCGTGATCGCAGCGGCGGTGGCAGCAGTTACGATTTGGCGAACTCGAGTCAGATTAGTCGTGAGCTGATCACCCATTTTCACGGAGAAGCGCTGCTCAAGCAATCCTTCCGGAAGGAGCACATTGACGTCGAAGTTCTGCGCGTCCAGATCGTCTGGATCCGCTCCCGTCTCAAGATCCGCGCTCGGAATAAGCAGCGCTCCTGTAGAATCTGCAAAGCCTCCATACTTGCTGTAGTGATTGGAAACAGCAGTCTTAACCGTGTTCACGGCGGATGCCGCTGCGCTGACCCGGGCACTATTGATGGTATCAAACACCTTTGGGATGAGCATCGCTGTTAGGATCGCTACCACGGCAAGGACGCCGATCATTTCAACCAAAGTGAATCCCTGGTTCCGTCGTTTTTTGATTCTTCTGATTGTTGTCATTCTAATGGTTGTTTTTATTCCTTGACTGCTCTTTGTTACCTTTGGTTAGATATTTAAACTTGGTATCTATGATGATTATAATAGTTACGCTTCTTGTCAAACGTCTTGAGATAAGTTTTTTCAGAAAATGCTTATCATTTAGAGCAATGAGTTGATTTGATGGACAATTGGAGACAATTGGAGGCAATTGGAGACAATTGGAGACAGGGTCCTGTGTAGGTCCATTTGTCTCCACCTGTAGACAGGCGCTGTAATACAAGTCTCAGCGCCTTTGAATGTCCGCTTAATCGGCTAAAGATTCGATCGAAGATCGGATAATTCTCGTTTAATTACCTCTTCTCTATTCTTACTAATAGGAACTTACTAATATCTTGCATCCCAAAGGAGAGAAACATCGTGCCAATGCCGATGGCCAGCTTGACTAACTAGACCCTAGATGAAACGCCAAATGAGCCGATATTGGAAGCATATCAATGCCAGGATTTGGTCGCACGGAATGGCGGAGGAGAGGAGGGCGATTGGTTGCCCAATTATATTATCTGGCGCCGCAATCGGCCAATCTAGGCAGAGCCCGGGGCGCAGCTCTCCACTTGATCGCTGCTTAGGTTAGGCCGCTGTCTTCATCTTCTTTCCGTTTGGCACTTCACTTCACTTAGCAACACCAGAGCATGGGCGAAAAAGCAATTTCCTAGCAGTTTTCCGTTTGGCACTTCACTTCACTTAGCAACACCAGAGCATGGGCGAAAAAGCAATTTCCTAGCAGTCGCAATCATTGCAGTCGGCCACACGAGGATACAGGCGGCGATCCCTGCTCGCAGATTCGCGATGTTCCTGACGGGATTCTTCCAGACCGGGATGAAAAAGAGCGCAATCACAAGATGCCCAAAGGCCAGCCAATCAGTGCCGTATCCCATGAAAGGATAGGCCTCATAGGTCACTTCCTTCCAATCCCTCGGAACGCCGGACCCAATGTGTAAATCCCGTGTGATCGGCGGGGTCCAGCGAACCACCCGACCCCACCAGGATATTTGCGAGCACTTTCAACTCCGCCAGCAAAGGGAAGGACGAGGCACCACTCATCACCAGACCGAATATGACCATCGCCACCAACCACCGGACACAGCTCAGATCATTGGTCGATTTCATACCGGCAGACTAATTCTTCCCCGGCAGGAAGGACACTGAAATTCTTTTTTTACCCATTCCCAAAGATCGGGAGGGAGAAGTATTGGCGAATCTCGATCAACAATCGCAAATCTAGTAATCACGGCATTTTCTAGCCCAATCCCGACATTTGCAAAGTCCGAAGACTCCTCGGGGGCTAACTGGGAAGGGTCAATGCTTTACAATCCGAAGTCCTTTTACACGAAGTCGTGCTTACTTTGGAATGACCGAGAAATGTTAGAAACTCATCTTCCGGCATGGGCTTAGCAAAGAGGTAGCCCTGGAGGCGGCAAATGCCAAGTTCTTGGAGGATGCGCTGTTGTTCAATGGTTTCCACCCCTTCTGCTACGGTTTCCATCCCAAGGATTCGGGAGAGCTCCTCAATCGTCTGAACGATACGACGGCCTTTATCTATGTGTAGGTGGCGGACGAATTGCATATCGATCTTTAGTTCTTCCACGGGCATCTCATGCAAGCTCGCAAGTGACGAATGCCCTTTACCGAAATCATCGATGGAAAGATGGAATCCGGCGGCCGACAGTTCTTCTAGGCGCGCGGACTCGGAATGAATACCGAGCAAGGCCTGACTCTCGGTCAGCTCCAGCGTCACTTGATCTGGAAGCAGTCCGTAATGTTCTGTCTTTGCCAGGAGTTCCGATGTGAATTCCGATCGCAGAAGCTGTCGAATGGAAATATTAATCGACAGGGAAATGAAATAGCCCTGTGCTTGGCAGTTTCTCAGGAAACGTAAGGCCTGTTGCTGCACCTGTCGGCCCATTTCTTCGATAAGCCCCATGCTCTCAGCCAGTGGTATAAACATTCCCGGAGAGATCCATCCATGCCCTTCTTCCTCCCACCGCGCGAGCGCTTCTGCACCAATGATTGATCCTGTGCCGGCGTCGACGATTGGCTGATAGTGCACCTGGATCCGTCCATCCGACACGGCGTCGCAGAGCAGCGCGCGTATTGCGTTTTTTTCCTGGAACGATTTTAATTCTGGAGACTCACCAAAGACGATAACCTCATTTCGGGCCCTACTCTTAACCATCAAGAGGGCGGCATCCGCTGCCTGCAGGAGTTGTTCTTGGGCCGTGCCATCGTCCGGACAGATCGCCGCTCCCATGCTCATGGTCACGAAGACACCATCTTCAGAGGCAATCTTCTTTTGAACCCGTTCTTTGATAACTTCGCAAATTGTGCGCGCGCCTTCTAGGCTTTCAATGCCCGGGAGAAGAAGAATGAACTCATCCCCCCCCCATCGAGCCACCGTATCGGTTCGGCGTACGCTTTCTGTCAACCGCTTGGCAACCAACACCAGCAACTCATCACCCGCCTTGTGTCCGAGCGTGTCGTTGACCTGCTTGAAACGATCTAAATCAATGAACGCAACGCATAATTTGGTGTCGTGGCGCTTGCAGTAGGCCAGTTCCTGAATGAAACGTTCATCTAAGAGCGCTCGGTTTGGGAGTTCTGTCAGCCGATCATACAGGGCCAGCTTCTGCGCTTGGTCTTTGAGGCGAGTAAGCTCGCGTTCGGCCCGTTTCAGATTGGAGATATCATGACCGTATAAATAGACGTAGTCCGCATCGCGAATAGGCGTCACCGTCAGCGAGTACTGGCGGTCCGAGATTTCCAGCTCAATATCTTTGGTGCGCTCCTGAATTCGCGCTTGGGTTGTCAGGTCGCGAATGAGCGTCGGCAAGCTGTCACCAACCTCGATCTCTAGCTCGGAGAGAATCCCGGCACTTGCGGCATTCGCGTAGAGTAACGTTCCATCCACGCTTATGCGCAGAACAGGATTCGGGTTCTCCGAGGAGAATCTTCCGAGCACCCTGAGTTGCTCTTCGATTCTCTCGTGCCCCGCCTTCATCTTCCTCTGGCGATCAAGAACGCGGAGAACAACCTCCAGGAGATCATCGGTGCTAA
>JBLHHN010000158.1:0-12886 GCA_047616785.1 Verrucomicrobiales bacterium | reverse complement strand
AGGACGAAACGAACCACGCAAGAAGAAGCGAAGACCGAAAAGTTACGGATGGTTGCAAAAACCCAGGCACAGCTATTTCGAGCATTTCCGAGATGAAAACCCGCCTAGAAAAATCCTCGATGAAGCCGTCTAAACTGGTGCCGTTCGGCCTAGGGCCTGTTTGTTATGACGCGTTTCCGCATACAACGTGACACCATTTCCGAAGAACTCGTCGTCTGCATTCAGAACGGCCGTGACGGTCATCTTGACCTTGGCCAATCGCACCCGGTCGACTGGGACCCAGGGACTCGCCCAATCAAAGGTTCCTCCAGTGACGACCAACTGTTTGCTCGCAGCCTCACCCTCAATGGTGGACTGAATGAACCCTACCCCTGAAGAAAGCGAATCCGCCCAAGAGCCCTCCTCCCAGGGAGCCATTTCCGATCCTTCGGGAAACTGCTCGAAATCCTCCGAAAAGCGGATCTGCGGCCGCAGCTCTTCGATTTCGGGCTCTTGTGCCCAGCTTGTTGCGATACCCAAGAGGCATACCCAATGGCCTACCAAATGGAAGAGCGGCTGAATTCTATTCATGATCACAAGGTCTAGCTGCCGCCAGATTACCCCGTGAGACAACTTATTCTAAATAATCGAATTGCACACTCGCCTACTCTTTACCGAGGGTATTTGGGACCAGTAAGATATATTGGCGAGTCCAAAGAAAGAGCCGCTTTTCCAAAGGAGGCCGGAATAGACTCCCGAATTTTGAGAGAATCGGATTCTTCTGTCTGTGAACTCGTGAAGCTGAGCGTTGACCGATTTGGCGGAGTCAAAGCCATTAGACAATGGCACTGGTTCACGAATACATAGCTCCTGGCGGCGTTCCTGCCTTTCTGAAAGAGATCGATCCTTCCTTTTCCGTGGCACAGAATATCGATCGCCTCTGCTTCAGACCTGAGAGCGCTATGCCGCTAAACCGTGCCGACCGCTGCACGTCTTCGGAGAAATCACCCGGAGCCCCATATTACCCGTGATGGTGACCCTCTACGCTACGGGTGCACAAAGAATGCGTGGTTCCACGAACTGATCGCGACCGAAGTCACGATGGAGGCGTTGTCGCCATCGCCCTTCGTAATAGTAGGAAATTAGTCTAACGAAATCTTCTCTGCGGGCTCCGCGATGACGATCTCGGTGTCCGGCATGTCTTCGGCAAGCTTCTGCTGAAACCACTCGAAGGCATTGTCGTCACCGTGGACGAGAATGATCTTCTTCGGCGTGACGTCATTGGCGAACTTCCGAAGGTCTTCGCGGATGGCGTGCCCACTGAAATCGAACTCGTGCACCTCACAATGCAATTCCACCGGCGCGAGATTCTGGTCTAACAGAATCGGGTCCCCTTTCTTCGCCGCACGAATCTTCCCCGCTGGCGAATCCGGATCTGCGTAGCCGACGAAGAGGAGGCTGTTCTTCGGATTATCAATGAACTCGAAAGCAAACTTGTTAGACACCGTCTTCTCCGTCATCATGCCGCTGGAGAGCGCGTAGATGCAGTGAGGATTGTAGGTGATGTCACGTTTACGCCGCCGCGAAGCCACGCTCAGCTTCATTTCCTTCAAGATCTCGAACGCTTTGTGATTGCGCACGCCTTGGTTGGCGAATCGATCGTAGATCAGGGTCATCTTGGTGCTCAGACCGCCGATGAAGATTGGCGTTGATGGGATGACGCTCGCCTCCCTCAACAAGTGCAACATCATGAGCATCTCTTGCGTTTTCCCCATGGCGAAGATCGGTATCATGACCGATCCGTCCCGATCGAGCGTGCTGCAGATCGCTTCAGCGACCCTTTCGATCTCACGTGCTCGGGTGTATTCAGGATCACGTTGGACGCCACCGCGCGTGGTCTCCATGATGAGGACATCGACAGGGTCCCGAGGAAACGAAGCCGCGATCGAAAGTGTTTGGTCTTCGAAATTCACATCGCCCGTGTAGAAAATGCGTTTGCCCTTGTGCTCGATGGTCGTTCCCACGGAGCCCATGATATGGCCCGCATCCGAGAAGCGGCACTCCGGTTCGGAAGCTTTGCCAATACGAAAGGTCTTCTCTACCGGCACGTAATCCCACACATGCTCCACTTGATCGACTTCGCGATGGGTAAAGAACGGGTAATCGGTGATCTGAAGCTCCTCGCGCTTCATCGTCATCACATTGACAGAATTGTGGAGCAGAGCATCTGACAATTCACCACACCCTTCGGTCATGTAGACTCGGGCACGAGGCTGTCTACGCATGAGCACTGGTAGGCTCCCAATATGGTCTAAGTGACAGTGTGAAACAATAATCCCATCCACCGAATCGTACTCTGCCAGCTCATAGTTAGGCATGCTCTCCAAACCTTCTGTTTTCGGATCCATCCCAGCGTCAAACACCAGCCGAACGTCGTCCAAATCAATGAGGTAGGAATTGGCACCGATACCACGCCGGCGATTGAGACTCTGAAAATACATCGAAGAAAAGGCTCCAGACTAAGCGTTGAACGTAAAGAAACAAGCGTAAACGCCTGTGACGCTATATCTGAGACGCAACTGGGGAAATCAACATGGGTTTCTACGCTTCAGTTCACGCTCGGCCTGACTATTATCATGTTTCAGATCCTCGGCACGAAACACCCCTGGTCGCTGCGCGAAGCGGCCCACTTGCTCAATCGCGCAGGATTCGGCGGACCACCCGAATCCATCGCGCAGCTCCACGCACTTGGCATGACGAAAGCTGTGGAGAGCCTCCTCACCTTTCAAGATGAAAGTGCTGAGCTCGTCCCGCCAACGTGGCTAACGGATGAGAAAGCGATTGAACGTCAACGCTCTTACTTTTCTGAACGTCGTAAACTGAATGCGATCGAGGATCTGAAAGAACGGGCTCAGAAGCGCAAACAGTTGCAACGTGAAATCCGTTCGAACCAACGTGAGCAGACTGCCGACATGATCGCCTGGTGGATGAAGCGGATGATCGAGACGAACCATCCGTTACGCGAGAAGATGACGCTCTTCTGGCACGGCCATTTCGCCACCAGTTTGCAGAAAGTGAAGCAACCCGAGCTGCTCTATCGTCAGAATGAACTTTTCCGCGAACACGCCACCGGCAGTTTCCACAAGCTCACCGATGCGATCTGCGAAGATCCCGCAATGATGCTCTATCTGGATACCAACCAGAACAAGAAAGGCAAGCCGAACGAGAACTTTGCTAGGGAACTACTCGAACTGTTCACTCTCGGAGAAGGCAACTACACCGAGACCGACATCAAAGAAGCGGCCCGGGCCTTCACCGGCTACACCATTGATCGGCGTCGCTCGAAGTCTTCTTTTGATAGACGCAAACATGACCGCGACGAAAAGACGGTGTTAGGCGCGACTGGCAATTTTATGGGAGACGACATTGTCAGGATTGCGCTTGAGCAAGACACTTGCGCGCGTTTCCTCACCACCAAGTTGTGGGAGTTTTTCGTCGCTGAGAATCCTGACAAAGAGATTATCGATCATCTTGCCGCCCTCTTTCGCGAAAACGAATATGCCGTGAGGCCCGTTCTCCACGCCATTTTTACGAGTAAGGCTTTCTATGATGAGCGCTTGATTCGCACGCACATCAAGAGTCCGGTGCAATTCCTCGTTCAACTCGCCCGTCAGTTGGAGATTCCTAGCATTCCGCTCAACGTCGTGACCACGGCCCTATCCTCATTGGGCCAAGCCCTCTTCTTTCCGCCGAATGTTGCTGGCTGGGAAGGTGGCAAGTCGTGGATCAACACCAACACCTTGCTCACTCGCTACAACATCGCCGGTCTTTTAGTGAAAGGCGCAAGCGATCCCAAGCACATGCAGACGGTGATGAAAGGCGGCAACAAACAGATGTTCTCTCGGAAGAAACAGGGCGAGTTGAGACACTACGATGGCCCTAACATGGACAAGCTCGCTCCTCAAGCGCTGCGTGAAACTCCTCCGGAATTGGTCAAGGCATTGACCTACCGCCTCTTCCAAGACGATCTTACGCCAAAGCATCGTGAGAATTTCGATAGCTACGCCGAGAGCAAGAAAGACGAGCGTTTCACTGATGCAGAGGTGGCCGAACTCCTCCATCTTATGATGAGCACGCCCTACTATCAATTGACCTAACCCTGCCAACATGGACGACAACGCCTTGCATACCCGCCGCCGATTCTTGCATCAATCGATGTTAGGGGCCGCGACCAGCCTCACCATCCCTGCTTTCCTCGAGAGCACGATGAATACGCTCCACGCGGAATCGGATTCCAAACCACAGACCGCCACTGGGAAGGAGAACACCATCCTCGTCGTGCTTCAGTTAGCTGGAGGCAATGATGGCCTCAACACCGTGGTCCCTCACGGCGATGACGTCTATTACCAGTCGCGGCCCAATCTTGGGATCAAGGCCGATCAGTTGCTCAAGATCAACGATCACCTTGGTCTGAACGACAATCTGAGTTTTTTCAACGAACTCTATCAAGACGGCCAATTGGGAATTGTTCAAGGCGTCGGTTATCCCAACCCCAACCGATCTCATTTCCGTTCCACGGAAATCTGGCAGACAGCCACCGATGCCAATGCCTTCGCCAAGACCGGTTGGTTAGGCCGTTACTTCGATCACGCCTGTAGCGGGACCGCCCCGAATCCCACCACCGGTGTAGCCATCACGCAGCAGCAACCGCAGTCCTTCATGGCGGCGATGAATCCCGGCATCAGCGTGTCCCAGCCAGACCTTTACCGCTGGATCCAAGGCCGGAACCCCGACGAAATGGCAGAATCGTTCTTTCGCGAGTTCAATCAGCCTGATGAAGACGCCATGATGGAGGGCTCCGGCGACTCTATCAGTGAAGTGAGCGGCGGCTCCAGGCGAAGCGAGGAGGGCAATCTCGATTTCTTGGAACGCGTCGCGCTTGATGCGCAGGTCAGCTCGGATCACATCCTCAAGCTCGCCCAGAAACACAAAGGCGGTGGCCCAGCCTACCCTGGAAGTAAGTTAGGGAAGAGCTTGAAGCTGGTCAGTCAGATGATCGCGGGCGGTCTCGATACCCGCGTCTTCTATGTCAGCCATGGAGGTTTCGATACCCATAACAATCAAGCGAACTCACACGGTCGCCTTTTGAAAGAACTCAACGATGCCGTCCAGGCCTTCACCAAGGATCTCAAGCGCCAGGGCAACTTTGATAGAGTTCTACTCATGACCTTCAGCGAGTTCGGACGCCGCGTCGGCGAGAATGACAACAACGGCACCGACCATGGAGCCGCCGCACCTCTCTTCGTCATCGGTGGCGGCGTGAAAGGCGGGCTCTACGGAACTCACCCAAGCCTGACAGAGCTGCATCGCGGCGACCTCAAGTTCACCGTCGATTTCCGCAGCGCCTACGCAACTGTGCTAGACAACTGGCTCAAATCGCCTGTACAAAAGATCATCGGTAAGCCCTTCGAGAAGTTAGGATTCTTGGGGTGATCCAGCTGGATCTTTCGAGGTAGACAAAGCAGATCCAACAGGGCTAGTTTCCCTTCTTCAAGGGATGGTAGAGCGATTCAACAAACTGCAGATTCTGAAGTGCGTGTTCGCTTGGATCACAAGCGCCATAGCGCTACTGCTGACTTTCGCTTTCTTCTATTGGATGCCCCTGTTCGTGATGCGCAATCTCGGGATTGAGGATCGCAGGAGCTACGCCAAGGTTTGTTCCGTGGTTGGAGTGGCCATTGTCTGCATGGTTGGGTATCTAAGACATCGAAAAGGGCAGGGGCACTATGGATTCCACGAATCTGGCATGCATGTGAATTTTGAGACAGTTAGTTCCGGCGCCTTTGTCACGAACTTTTACGCCCAGCGCATCACCGCGCCTGCCTTTCTCCTCGGGCAGATCTTCCTCGCCGCGCCCTTGCAGCTCTTGAAAGGGATCCGTTACTTAAAGGAACGCGTTCCCAGAGAGCATGGCCTTGAACAGAAGCTTGAGGTTCTCTTGACGGAGGTTCGGGCCAAAGCCAAATGGCATGGCGTCAAGGACTACCAAGATCGGATGCAAGAGATGCTCTATCTCGTTCGGTTGGATAAAGTAGAGTTCAGCCCCCGGCAAGGACGTGTTCGCGCAGCGCCCCACTAACTTTACAGACTGTCGCATGTCATTCAGTTTTCACTTTTCCGCGTTTTTCTACTTGTTGGGGATTTGCTAGTTTTCACCCGCTTCGGCGGATTCACCGAAGCGCGGGCGATTTCCATGAATCTGTGGCAGAACTTGGTGGGGTAGAGTCTGTGATCCGAGAAACGAGGTAGCGTTGAAAAATTTTGGGTATGTCTGGCTTCATGATGCGGATCGCGTGATCTCTCAGAAGTGACATGCGGAAACCGCGTTCATGGTTTGGTTTAATCGCTTTGGCAGGGTTGTCTGTCTTGGTAATGCCGATCTACGCTTTGTTAGGCTTGAAAGCGGAGCGTCGTGCTACTATCGCGGGTGCCTATGAAGAGCGCGGAGCATGGTGCCGATGAACGGTCGCTCCGCGACGTGGATTCTAACGCCCAGAAACCGGGTATTGAAATGCCTGGCTAGCATCGGCTAGCATGAATGGCATCAGTTTAGACGGCTTCATCGAGGATTTTTCTAGGCGGGTTTTCATCTCGGAAATGCTCGAAATAGCTGTGCCTGGGTTTTTGCAACCATCCGTAACTTTTCGGTCTTCGCTTCTTCTTGCGTGGCTCGTTTCGTCCTGGACGCTCGATCACCACTCGCTCGGCGATCCGCCCTAGGCCGCCCTAGGCCGCCCTAGGCCGGGTGTTCGATATCTCCACAATGCATTCGCCTTTGCAGTCGAAGGGTCCCGATTACGGGGAGTTGCGGCCTGGACCGCGAATTTATCCTCTTGAGTCCTTGTTAAGGATGGTCAGTGCTCGCAACCTACCATTACGCAATGGCCCTACTGAGATACGCATCATTGCTCGTTTCTCTATGGGCGCGGGTGCCACTTTCGGAGTGGACGATCTTCAGTTGATCGAAGAACCTCTTGAAGGGGGAACTCGCTGCCTTTGGAAGTTACAGTCTCAATGCCGCTTCTATAGACTTTCCCAGTGCTAGCGAAGAGAAACTCACACAACCCTTCTTAGACCTGTCGTTCCGCTTCAAAGGAGTCGAAACAACCATCCAATCCGAGACTCCAAAGATCGACGTGACGTCTTTCGGTGATGACGACCTTTACGGGCGTGGAGCGCCGGAGCTTTCGATTCCGTTCCTACGTTTCGAGATTAGTTCTATCACTGAAGTCGTCGATCACTATCGGATCCACCGTCCTGCCGCTGGCTGGGAATCGTTGCCTGATCTCTTGTTCGTTGGCGTTCGCGAGGGAAGGTTGGTTGCGGAGGATGGCGTGCCGTTCACGGGTCGAAGCATTTATCGCCTCGAGTTGCTACCTCCAAATGTGGCGACCTATCTCCCAATCTCCGAACAACCTTTTGCTTGTCCGAACCATTCATCGATCTTCCTATTCGATTCTCGGCTCAGGAGCCGATCGATGTGGCAACCTTCGGTGATGATGATGTCTATGTGTATCTTTCTCCTTTTAGAAGAGATAAGCATTTCGCGAGATTGATAGGGATTCAAGCAGAGGAAGAAGTAGGAATGAAAGTCGATGCCGTCTTTCGCCTAGAACGACCTCCTCATGGATGGCCAGATAGCTTGGGGCTCCGCGTCACAGACAAGACGAACCCGAGCTTCTCTACCGTCGCTGAAGGGGATGGAAATAGAGCATTCTTATCGTTCGAGAAACCGCCACAAATCAGCATCACATTGCCTCCAACTTGGCAGGTGTTGTCGCCCGCGGCCCCGCAATATGAAGCCGAATTTATTTATGTCTGTGAATCACCAATTCTGCTCGATTCGATTGGCGATGGTGATGTTTACCTTTTCGATTCAGGTCAGCCTGGCCGACTTGTGACCGCCACGGCGTCCGAGGATGGACGAGAGGTGTCCGCAAAGTTTGTTTTCGATCGAGACATTGAGGGGATAAGGGAAGAGAGAACGACTGGGGGCAGGCTCTTTGGAGGTCGAATGACCAGTGCGTTTGCTTTCAAGCTTGGGGAGTGCGTGATCAAGCGGGCTCTACCTACCTTGGCCAGTTCTCAAGGGCGCCAAAGCGCCATCTCAAATTTAAACTTACGCCAGAAAGTAAGCGAGTGACTGTGACATTTCTGCCGAGATCTCAGTTTCACGTTGGCTTGCGATCCTATCACTTGGGCGCCCGGCATCAAAGTGAGGAAGATGCGATCCGAACAGACGATCTCGAGGTGGATCATTTTAGGCGAACTGAAGGCGTTTCTGTGAGAATCGAAACCACGGCTATTAGTGATGACGACCGAACCGTTCATGTGAGCTCCGTGGTGTCCCCAACGGAGAATGAATGGCCGGATTCCTTTCGGATCAGTCTCGTGAACAGTGCTATCCTCGATATCGAAGACGCAAGCCACGGTTCAACGTCATTAGTCCCGATAGGCACTACCAGTATCCCAGAAGGAGAGTTGGATCCCTCCCTTGTGCAGCTCGTGGGAGGCCAGCTCATTGAAGGAGATCCGGAGACGCATCGTCTTTCATTTCTCACCAACTCAGATGTCCTACAATTCGATCAGGCGATCTTGCTTTTCTGTGGTCGTTCTAGCATGTTTGCGGCGTTCGAAGAATCGGAGGATCCCTTTCCCTCGTTGGTCGGTCGGCTCATGGGCGTCGTGGACGGAATCGCCACGTTTGAATTGAATCGACCAGCGCAAGGCTGGGGTGACTGGGGAGTGAATCGGCTTCCCTACTCTCTTCATCTCGGCGAGGGGAACCCAGCTGATGATGGGTTCCTCGTTTCAGGACATGTCACGGTGCATTCTCTAGGGAATCCGCTGCCATTGCTCTTCAGCTTTGAGGAATGGGTGCGGCGCATGGAAGAACAGGCAGAATTGCCCCGTGGGAGTTTGGAGGGTGATGCGGAGGGTGATGGCGTCGATAGCGTGCTTGAATATACACTGGGCTCTGATCTAACAGATAATAAAGACACGGATCGGATCAAACCCAAGGTCGTCTTGAAGGAAGGCAAATGTCATCTCCAGTTGGAGTTTCCTGTGAGGATCAATAGCATTGCACTAAAGACCGAGATCCAGCACTCCGTCGATAATGTTGTTTGGAAATCGGCCGATGAGGATTTCGAAATGGTGGCCCGTGAAGAGACGAAGCCTGGCGTCATCCAACTACGAGTTTGCTCGAAGAAACCGCTCACCGACGAGGAGCCGGTCGGGTTCTTTAGAATCGCTGTCGCACGCTAACGAAGATTCCAACCGATGTGTCAGGAACCACTCTGGATGACCTTTCCGGATAGGAGGCCTACAATGATCAACTTTACTGAAGTAATCGGAGGATCCATGACATTGACTTTTGACAGTGGATTCGCGACTATACGGCCATGAAACGACAGGTGGGGGGCTTGGGTCGGGATCTTGATGAGTTGGAATGTCTTGGTGCTGCAGGCACAGGACCTAACCGATGGTCTGCGTGTTTATTGGCCATTTGACGGGAATCTCAGCGAGAAGCTTGGAGACTATCATGCTGCAAATCGAGGTGGCGTTTCAGCGAGCTTCTTGCCGGGTCGGTTTGGTGAAGCGCTCTTCTGTGATGGTGATCGCTCGGTGGTGGAAGTCGGCGCGCGGAATGATCGGGCTCTCGATACTTACCACGTGTCGCTCTCCCTTTGGGTCAAGATCGAGGAAGGAGGCACTCTATTAGACAAGGGATCATGCAGTTGGTCATTGTCCTATGAGGCGTCGAGTGGCACGCTTGAGTTCGGCGCCTATTGGGGTGTGGATTTTTTGATGGTTACAAGACGCACGCTAGGCTTGGGCTTGATGATGGGGAATGGCATCACGTTGTCTGCGTCGGGTATGGCATTGATCCCATTCATGTCGATGGTGAAGCTGTTAAGATCCACAGTCATGGCGTGGTCGCAGTTCAAGGCAGCGGGTTTCCCCTTGCCATCGGTGGGCATCCCAATTGGAGTCGAAAACATGGCCCATTCACTGGTGCGATTGACGAACTCATGGTCTGGGAACGCCCGCTAATCTTGGAGGAGGTCAAGGCCCTTTGGAATCATCGTCAAAGCGTGACGCTTGCTGATTTACTACCTGACAAAGATACTGATGGCATGCCTGATCCTTGGGAACGCCGCCAAGGGCTGCCATCTGGTCTGGCAGATGCGGGAGCCGACCCTGACAATGATGGGCTCAGCAATTTGGTGGAGCACCAGCGAGGCACCCACCCGCTTCGGGGCGATACGGATAGGGATGGTTGGAGTGATAGCGTGGAGACAGACACTGGGCTCTGGGTGGGACTCGAGGATACGGGCACCTCGCCTTTGATTGCGGATACTGATGGCGATGGTTTGGATGACAGTCGCGGGAATGCTTCAGGTACTTTCGTCAGTCAATGGGAGCCGGGCACGCATCCTTTGAAGGCTGATTCGGACGCCGATGGGTTCAAGGATGGTGGTGAAATCTCCTTGGGCAGCGACCCCACGGAACCCCTTGCCGAGCCATCCATCGAAAGAGATCTCGTGGCCTATCATCCTTTCAATGAGGATCTCGAGGACCAACATGGAGGCGATTCGGGAGCTTGGGTCGGTAAGGCCGGCTTTAGTAGTCGGTTGTTCTTTGATCCGGCTTTCGGTCATGGGCTTTCATTCGATGGCAAGTCGGCGGTTCGCCTGCCATTGATACCGGAATTTGCCGATGAACCTTTCACCGTTTCTATGTGGTATCTTATCAAGCGCGTTCCCAACGTGACTTTCGGACGTCACGTTCTTGCGGCTTATGGTGAGGAAGGACCGTGGCGATTGGAGTATCAGGCAAGCGCTGGCGGGCATTTGTTAGGGCGAGGCATCGTCTTCATGCCGGAGAGCAGGGACCCCATGGCCATGCGAGTGTCCACGACGGAAGGCGATCGACACTGGCATCACCTCACGACTTCTTACGATCCGCAGGCGGACCGGATCGCCGTCTACATTGACGGGGTACCACAACCGGTGGGTACGGAAGGTGCCTTCTCCCGAGGCTTGGTCGATGTGGTGGATGGTTTCACGTTGGGCGGGCTTCCTTCTGAGGACGGTGTGGTTTCGGAGGGATTGATTGGCGAGCTGGATGACCTCGCCATTTGGAACCGCCTTCCGGATCCGGTAGAGGTGCAGGCACTTCATGAGCAGGGAAAGAGCGGGCGTCCGTTCGAGGATTGGATCGAAGCTCAACGCGCTTCTTTGAAGCCAATCGACCTCGATCAAGACGGGCTGCCCGATGCTTGGGAACAAGCCGTGGGGCTGGATGATGGCCAAGAGGATCTGGATGGCGATGGACTGACAAACGCCGAAGGGCATGCTGCCTTCACTCACCCAGGCAAGCCCGACACGGATGCTGATGGTGCCATGGACAGTGTAGAGACAGGACACGGGTTGTGGGCATCTTTGGATGATCGTGGCACCAATCCGAATGATCCAGACTCCGAACGCGATGGCTTGGCGGATGGCGAGGAAATTCTAACAAACGTCGATGAAAGTGACCCGAATCTGCCCGACGCTGACAATGATCGGATCGCCGATGGGGCGGAGCGTGGGTATGGGTCCAATACTAGAGTGAAGGAGTCGATCCCCACACTTTCTCAAGGACTCCTGGCTTATCCGCCGATGGACGAAACCCTCAGTGATGTCTATGGCCGCACGGAGGGAAGGTGGAGTGATCCGGAGTGATCCGGAGGAGAGTCAGTTTGGTTTCGGAAAGTTTGGTCGAGCAGCGCGACTTGGAGATCCCGAGCAATTTGTCGAATTGACGGGCGGCCGCACGGGGCATTCGACTTTGCTAACGAGACCTTCACTGTCTCCGTGTGGTTCCAGGAACTCTCTCCGAATCTTTCCTCCGGTGTCTTGCTAGGGCGGTGGCCGCCAATGGTTGGGAAATTCGAATCCAATCCTACGATGAGATTCGAGTGGACACGAACAGTGGTTACGTCCAGCGGACCAGAAGGTCTCTCGACCGAGATGAATTCAATCACCTTGTGATGGTCGTTGCTCCAAAATTAGGGAAGACGCTTGTTTATGTGAATGGCAGGAGGCTTTCCACCGCCAATGTGGAGCGTCCCGAGGCGCTCCAGCCGTTCATCGAAACGTCTGGAGAGCCGCTTCTGCTAAGCCATAGCATCAGGCCCTGGGGGAATTCCAATTTCGACGGTCCGATAGACTAAGTGGCCATCTGGAAACGGCCCCTAGCAGAACGCGAGATCGATATTCTGTATGAGAATGGCTAGAGCGTCGCGGAACTGGCTCAGTTGAACAAAGACAGCGATGGCAATAGTATTCCGGACTATCGCGAGGGCTTCGCTGGCACCGACGCCTTCAAAGCAAGTGATGTCCTTCAGGTCACGATCGGCCGAGATCAGGTCAACGGCGTTGTGCTAGAATGGCTCGCGAAGCCGGATCGTCTCTATCATGTCGAGTACGCTCCCGCCGTCACCGGCGCACCCTGGCAAAGGCTCACGGTTTCTCCGCTCACTAAGGGCTCCTTTCTGGATCAGGCCCCTCTCCGCACGGCCCAGCCCAAGGGCTACTATCGCGTCACCGCCGAATGATCGGAGTCTCGGCGGTGAGTAAATCCATTGATTTCACAGGAGTTATAATTACCATTAATTATAGTTTCGAAGAAACATCTCAAGGGTGGAGGCTACGCTGTTCTTCTATACTGGCACGCACTAAGATTTGTGATTCGGAAAGAGCTGGAAGTTGAGGCTCATTAAGCTGGTGAGCTCTTCCTTGAGAGGCCCGGATAGATCATCGAGGCATTTGTCGATCCCACTGCAGAATGCTTTGAAATC
>JBLHHN010000157.1:0-12976 GCA_047616785.1 Verrucomicrobiales bacterium | reverse complement strand
TTGTCCAGCCGAGTATCTAACAAAGAAACGCTACCGTGACAATTGGCTAGAAAATTTCAGAGTGGCCTCCTCCTCTGCTGGTTGCCAGCCATTGATCACCCCGAAAACGTCATAGTCAGGAATTTGCCTCCACCTTTTCGAACGCTTTCCTGGCCTGGAGCGGGGTACGCCCGTCGGAGTTCACTTCCCGAGGCAGTAGAGCATCTCACTGCGTTCGCCGTCATCGTCCAGGTGGGTGACTCTGGCAAAGATGCGATTCCCGATGATGGTGGGGGTGGCGAAGGATTCATCGCCTAACTGATTCGTGGCCATGAGTTCGAATTTCTTGGGGTCTGCTTTGTAGACAAAGAACGCTCCGACTTCGTTCGCCGCATAGATTAGATCCTCGACCAGCACAGGCGACGCACTGATGGGGCCTTTCAATCGCTCGGACCACATTTCTTCACCGTCACTGGCGCGCCAGCAGTAGGCGATACCGGTGTCGTTGATCGTGTAGAGATAGCCCTTGTGAATGAGCATCGACTGTTCATAGGATTTCTTCTTGTTCTGCCAGACAGTCTCACCCGTTCCTGCTCGCACCGCGATGGTGAGCGGCTTGGGAAAGCCTCCACTGGCGAAGATGAGATCTCCTTCCCAAACGACTGTTCCACAGGTCACGTCCGTGAAGGCTTCTTTCGATTCCCAGAGAGCTTTTCCCGTGATGGGGTCATAGGCCGCGATGCGCGAGCATCCGCTGATGATCAGCTGCTCTGAATCGGCTAGCTTTGCAACGATGGGGGACGAGAAGTTCATTTCCTTGGGCCTGTCCGTGGTCCACACACGATTGCCCTTCTCTCGACCGAGCGCCGTGAGGAAACCACCTTCTTCGGAATCGCCTAAGACAATCACATGATCACCATGGATCAACGGTGAGGCGGCAAACCCAAACTCATAGCGCTTTGGTGCGTAGGGACCCAAGCGTTCGTCCCACAGGGGCTCGCCATCGCTCACTCCCAGAGCCGTGACTTGGAGTGAGTTGTTGTTGTAGAAGACACAAAAGAGGCGTTCGCCATCACAGGCAATCGTGCTTGAAGCGTGGGTGTTCTTGGCATGAATCTTGCCTGGCAACCCACCCGTGTTCACATCATGGATCCAAAGTTGCTTTCCAGAGTCTCGATCAAAGGCGACCACGGACTGCGTTCCTTTGTCTTGGTTGCTGGTCGCAAGGAAGATCCTGTTTCCCATGACCGTGGGTGAGGCGTGGCCGCGACCTGAGACAGGGGCTTTCCACAGCACATGCTTCGAGTCTGAGAATTCGGTCACCGGCTGGGCACCGATGGCCGCCTTGTTCAAATGGCTTGGCCCGCGCCACCACGGCCAATCCATCTTCTCGTCAATCTTCGGCGATTCGCCTAGAGCAGTCGTGGCAAATAGGCTTACAAGAATGATCAGGCGATTCCGCGATTGCATGAGGCTAATCAATCATCGGAATTTCGGAGATTCAACGCTTGCTACCCACAATTGTATCCGTAATGGATAAAGCCCCCGGCCAATGCATCGACTCCTGATATTCTCTCTCCTGCTCCTCACTTGGCTGGTGCTTTCGGGGCTGTTCGATGTTTTTCACATCACTCTTGGAGTCTTATGTGCCGGAATCGTCACGTGGATGTCATCGGATCTTCTTTTCCAAGAACGTTCCACGTCCATGCGAGACCGCTTTCTTGAAATGGGAAGGGTCCCGAGCTATTTCGTGTGGTTGCTTTGGCAGATCGTTCTAGCGAATGTCTACATCCTCAAGCTAGCACTGACCCCAGGAGGCATGGAAGATGTCTCGCCTCGTGTGGTTCGCTTCAAGACCCGGCTCAAGTCTGACTTCGCCAAGTATGTGTTAGCGCAGTCTATCACCCTCACTCCCGGCACCGTGACGATCAAGATCGTCGGCGATGAATTCTTCGTGCATGCGATCAGCAAAGAAGCTGCGGATGGGCTCGACGGGGCGATGGAGGAGTGGATCGCGCATATCTACGAACCTGAATTGGAGAAGGTGTAATGATGGACCCTTTCTTCGAGACATTCTTTAAAATGGCTGGGCTTGCCCTGTTCGCATTCATGTTGCCGATTCTCTATCGGTTGATCGCTGGACCGACGGCAATTGACCGGATTGTCGCGGCCAATGTGATCGGGACGAAGACCGCCGTGCTCTTGGTCATCATCGGGGTGCTCTTTGGGAAGGTCGGCATGTTCGTGGATTTCGCGCTCGCGTACGCGCTCTTGAATTTCATCGGTTCGCTGGCGGCGGCCCGCTACTTCCATCAGGTGCGGATTAGAAACGGATCTCAAACCGAGGAGATGCGCAACACATGATCACCATCTTGTATATTCTCAGTGCCTTGCTGGTCATGACGGGTTTGCTCTTCTTTCTTGCTGCGGCGATTGGTGTGGTCCGGTTTCCTGATTTCTACACCCGCATGCATGCGGCAGGGAAAGGGGATACTCTGTCGACAATCCTGATTCTGTTAGGGATTGCGTTGTATGTGGTCACGGACTTCTCAGTGGCCAATCTCTTGGTCGCGGTCAAGGTCATGGCCATCGCTGTCTTAATCATGCTGACAAGTCCCACGAGCACGCATGCCTTGATGCAGGCGGGCTATGATGACGGGATCAAGCCCTTTCAGAAACCTAAGAAAGATGATGAGGAGGAAGCGAAAGACACATGATCTGGAGTTTCGATATCATTATCCTCCTCTTACTCGTCGTCACCGCGATCATTGCGTTGTCGGTGAAAGATTTGTTGGCCTCTGCCATGGTGCTGGGAATCTATAGCTTTCTCATGTGCCTACTCTGGGCGGAGATGGGTGCGGTGGACGTGGCTTTCACGGAAGCCGCAGTCGGGGCTGGCGTCAGCACGGTCATCATGATCGCGACGGTCTATCAAACTTCACGGAAATCGAGAGACTAGCAAGCTGACCATGGCTCCGATGAAACTTGTCGCACTGATCACCGTGATTATCACGGGTGGTCTGCTATTGTATGCGACGAGTGACTTTCCAGCGTGGGGAAATCCGCTATCTCCTGCCAATGCGAGTGACCTATCGCAGCACTATATCACGGAAACGCGTGTGGAGACAGAAGTTCCTAACCTAGTCACGGCGGTTCTCGCTGACTATCGGGGTTTCGATACGATGTTCGAGACGGTGGTGATCTTTGTCGCGGGCTTGGCCATTCTTTCGATTCTCAAGCGTCCTGAAGATGACGATTCGCATCTGCTGATTCCCGTCACGGAGCGTCATGAGGAGCGTGACATGATCACGATCATCACCTGCCAGATGATCGTTCCTGTGATTCAGCTATTCGCGCTCTATGTCATTGCTCACGGCCATTACAGTCCCGGTGGAGGCTTCCAAGGCGGCGTGATGTTAGGCGCGAGTTACATTCTCATCGCTCTGACGGCTGGACTACCAGAAGCCTTGGAGCGTTTGTCAGAGCAACGCGCGCTCTTCTTGGCCGCGCTCGGGGTGGCCATCTATGCTGGGACCGGTCTTCTCTGCATGTTCCTGGGAGAGAATTTCCTCGATTACCACATCCTGAGCAAGGTGTTGCCCGTGGCCAGCGGCATCCAGGCTCGCTATCATAGCATGCTCATTGTCGAAATCGGCGTGGCCTTCACGGTCATGTCTATCATGTTTCTCATCTACGCGGTGCTCTCTTCGAAAGGGCGGATGCGAGGAGGTTTGTAAGTCCTATGGAAACCGTTATCGCCAACTTCAACTACTGGATCTACGTCATTCTCATGATGATCGGTCTCTTTGCGATGATCGCCAAGAAGAATCTGATCAAGAAGCTCGTGGGCATGACGATCTTCCAGACAGCGATCATTCTGTTCTACGTGTCCATCGGCGTGAAACATGGGGCGTCGATTCCCATCCTCTCCCATGACGAAGTGCACGGCGAACACCATGCCGAACCCTCGCATGGGGACGACCCTCATCATGAGGGAGACACGCACGTGAACGAGCTGCCTCACATTGATGCAAGCAAGTTTGCCAATCCCATTCCCCATGTCTTGATGCTCACCGCGATTGTCGTCGGCGTGAGTACCTTGGGTGTGGCCTTGGCGTTGTCACAGCGCGTCCACAAACTATACGGGTCCCTTGAGGAAGATGAAATTCTAAAGAACGTCCAAGGTGGCAATGATGGCTGAGCAATTCCCTGTCATCATCGTCATTGCGCCTCTCTTTGGCGCTATCTTGATCGCGCTCTTTGGATTCCGTTTCCAGAAAGTCTGCTTTCCTTTGGTCACCATCGCCATGGCCCTATCACTGGGCGCTGCCGTGGGCGCGTTCATGACTGTCTTGGAATCAGGCAGTCAGATCTACAATCTCAGTGGCTGGCAACGTGCCATGAAACCAACCGGCTCGGTATCGATCAGCATCGAATACCGAATCGATGTGATCAGTGGGCTCGTCTTGATCGTCATCGCGTTCGTAGGCCTTCTCAATGCGATCTATTCGAAGATTCGAGTGGCCGTCGAGACACCGCATAAGATCCCACATTACTACATTCTCTATTTGCTGCTCGTTTCTGGCCTTGCTGGGATGACGATTACCAATGATGCGTTCAATCTGTATGTGCTCTTGGAGATTTCTTCACTCACGAGCTATGCCTTGATCGCGATTGGCTCGAAACGTGCCGTCCTTTCCGCGTTCAACTATCTCATCATGGGAACGATCGGCGCATCGTTCTATCTTCTCGGCGTCGGCTATCTCTATATCAAAACAGGCACGCTGAACATGACAGACATTCGTGAGGCACTGGCCACGCTGCCTCTGGATTCGCAGTCGGTCCACGTGGCCTTTCTGCTCATCATGATCGGCGTGTGGATCAAGATGGCGTTCTTCCCACTCCATGGCTGGCTGCCGAATGCCTACGCATACTCTCCCACCGCTACGGGTTCTTTAATGGCACCGTTAGTCACCAAGGTCATGATCTACATCATGATCCGCATGATGCTCACGGTCTTCGGAGTCACTTACGTCTTCGAGACCCTTGGATGGTCGGAAGTCATCGTGACCTTGGCTTCCATCGCGATCGTTGCCGGATCGTTCTTTGCCCTATCTCGCAGCGATCTCCGCAAGATGCTCACCTACCTCATTGTGGCGGAGGTTGGCTACATGGTTGGGGGCGCGTGGCTTGCGAATGCACATGGGATGACTGGCGCGATCTATCACATTCTCAGTGATGCGCTCATGACCTTCTGCCTCTTCATGGTGGTGGGCATTGTCATCGCGCGCACGGGTGATCACCGGCTCACAGCTTTTCAAGGACTTTACCGCAAGATGCCGATTACCATGATCGGCTTCACCATCGCCGCGCTCTCTATGATCGGCCTTCCGCCTACTTGTGGGTTCTTTAGCAAATGGTATTTGGTCCGAGGCGGGTTGGAAGCAGGCCAGTATCAATATGTGGGAGCCCTCCTTTTCTCGAGTCTCGTCAATGCCGTCATCTTCTTCCGGTTAATCGAGATGGCCTACTTCCACGGAGCACACGCGCATGGTGAACCTGTTAAGGATGATGATCACGAGCATCATCGCTCTCACGGCGTCGATCCCGATTCGGAGCCCGATGTCACGATCACTCGCGTGCCTTGGTCGATGCTGGGCCCTATGTTGTTAGTCGCGGTGAGTTTGATCGTTCTTGGTATCTTCAATCATACGGTCGTCCAGTGGATCGGCCAGGTCGTCGCCAACCTCAATCTCGTCAACGGAGGCTAGCTCATGGAAACCATTCCCAGCCATCTTCCTCTGTTTGCCTGTCTCGCATCCTTGCTAGCAGTCATTCCTATCTTACTCTTCCGTAAGACACCGAACTTACGCGAAGCAGCCACGATTGGCGCGGGCGTCCTCAAATTGGCGCTTGTCCTAACCATGCTTCCAGGTGTTCTAGCCGGAAAAGTCTACGAGTTCACCTTTCTCGAGATCATTGACGGCATCCCTCTTCAATTCAGGGTGGACGGCTTGGGCATGCTGTTCGCCTTGGTCGCATCGTCTCTCTGGATCCTGACATCCTTCTATGCGATGGGCTACATGCGAAGCCTAAAGGAGCACGCCCAAACGCGGTTCTACAGCTTCTTTGCGGTCTCCCTCTCCGCCACCTTGGGCGTGGCCTTTTCCGCCAATCTACTCACGCTTTACGTCTTCTATGAGATGCTGTCGCTCGCCACCTACCCGTTGGTGACCCACAATCAGGATAAAGAAGCGCGCTCCGGAGGGCGCACCTACCTGAGTTATCTCATCAGCACCTCGGTCGGCTTCGCCTTGCCTGCCATGATCTTCCTTTATGTGAGATCCGGCAGTAGTTTGAGTTTCACCGAAGTAGAAGACTGGAGCAATCTTCTGGGGAGCGGCGAAGTCTTGGTCCTATTGTTGCTCTTCGTGTTCGGCTTCGCCAAAGCAGGGGTCATGCCGTTCCACTCTTGGCTGCCGAATGCCATGGTCGCCCCCACGCCGGTATCGGCCTTGTTGCACGCCGTGGCCGTGGTGAAAGTCGGTGTCTTCTGCATCATCCGCGTCTTCACCGGTGTGCTAGGCACGGACTTTCTCCGAGGCCTCGATGTTGCCTATGTCATCAGTTGGATCGCAGCTTTCACCGTCCTGACATCTTCACTGATCGCGTTGACCCAAGATAATCTCAAACGTCGGCTCGCCTTCTCCACCATTGGGCAATTGAGTTACATTGTGTTAGGAGTGTCTCTCCTTTCTCCGCTCGGTGTCACGGGAAGCATGCTCCACATCGCCATGCACGCCTGCGGCAAGATCACCCTATTCTTCTGTGCCGGAGCGATCTTCGTCGCATCAGGCAAGAAATACGTGAGTGAACTCGTCGGTATTGGACGTCGCATGCCCCTGACTATGGCAGCTTTCACGGTGGGATCTCTGAGCGTGATTGGATTGCCAGTCACCGGCGGCTTGGTCTCGAAATGGTATCTTGTCATGGGCACGGCAGAATCTGGGCAGATAGCGCTCCTCGTCGTCTTTCTCGTCAGTTCCCTCCTCAATGCGGCCTACTTTCTTCCCATTGTCTTCCAAGCCTTCTTCAAGGAGCCCGCCACCGAACTGGCCGAAGTGAAAGAAGCGCCCCGGCTATGCCTCATTCCACTTTGTATCACCGCTTGCCTCTCGGTCGCTCTGTTCTTTTATCCCAAACCGCTGCTTACCCTCGCCGGTCTCGTCACTGGCGTGACTTTCTAACACCCCATCATGAGCGATCACGACGATAGCGAGAAAGACTGGGTCTACCGGGACTCGACCAAGAAGTTACTCATGGCGTTACTTCTCATCGGATGTGCCCTTTCCGTGGCTGCCGAATTGCTCGTCCCCGCTCGAAAGGGCAAATTTGGAATGGATGGCTTCTTCGGATTCTACGCCATCCTCGGATTCGTCAGTTGCACGATCATGATCTTTGTTGCGAAATTGTTCGGCTTGTTTCTCAAGATGAAGACGAATTTCTATGGTGATGACGGCCAAGAAGAGGAGGGCGCCGCATGACGTTTCACCCTGCGTTTGTCCTCATTCTAGGTGCCCTGATCGTCCCTCTTCTGAAGGGCAAGGCACGCAACTACTTTGTCATCGCCCTGCCTGCGGTCGCGTTCGCATTGATCGCGACCATGGACTCGGGCGAGTATTGGAAGCTTCCTTGGCTCGCAGGGTTTGGCGATCTGACATTGTTGCGAGTGGATGAGTGGTCGAAGCCCTTTGGCTACATCTTCACGATCAATGCCATCGCAGCCTTCATCTATGCTTTCCACGTCAAGGACAGCACCCAGCAAGTCTCGGCGCTGATCTACATTGGAAGTGCTCTCGGTGCCGTCTTTGCTGGAGATCTCATCACGCTTTACATCTTCTGGGAAATCATGGCCGTCGCCTCGACGATGCTCATTCTGGCTCGGCGCAACCGGCGTTCGATTGGGGCTGGTTTCCGTTACCTCCTCGTCCACATCTTGGGCGGCTTGTTCTTTCTCGCCGGCATTGTCATCACGTTTCAACACAGCGGCTCGATCGCTTTTGATAACTTCGACCCCGAGACCCAGAAGCACGCAGGGACCTGGTTGATCTTGTTAGGCTTTCTCGTGAATGCCGCCGCACCGCCTTTCTCCGCATGGCTCTCCGATGCCTACCCGGAAGCAACCGTCACAGGCTCGGTCATCCTCAGTGCTTACACGACGAAGACAGCCGTCTACACCTTGATCCGAGGCTATCCCGGTTGGGACATCCTCATCACAGTAGGCTGCGTCATGGCCGTCTACGGTATCATCTTTGCTCTTCTGGAAAATGATATGCGGCGCATCCTCGCCTACTCTATCATCAATCAGGTTGGCTTCATGGTGTGTGCCGTCGGCATCGGCACAGCGATGTGCCTCGATGGTGCCATCGCGCACGCGTTCTGTCATATCATTTACAAATCGCTTCTCTGGATGTCCGCAGGTGCTGTCCTTTACCGTGTGGGCAAGAGCAAGTGCACCGACCTTGGCGGCCTCTACAAATCAATGCCTTGGAGTCTTTGGTTAGGGTGTATTGGCGCTCTGGCGATTTCTGCCGTGCCCCTCACGAGCGGATTCACTAGCAAGACCATCATACTGGCCGGAGCCGCGCAGGAACACCTTCTTTGGCCTTGGATCATCTTGGAAATTGCCTCCGCTGGCGTCTTCCTTCACGCGGGAATCAAATTCCCTTACTTCGTCTTCTTTGCCAAAGACCGAGGCCATCGTGTGGAAGAGGCGCCCAAGCACATGCTCATTGGCATGGGAATCATGGCATTCTTCTGCATTGGCCTTGGCTTGTTCCCGCAACCGCTCTATCATATTCTCCCAAACTATGGGACATATGAATTCAAGGCGTGGAAGCTGGAGAAAGTCATCACCCAGATGCAACTGCTCCTTCTTTCGGCCCTGACATTTTTCGTGTGGATCAAATGGCTGAAACGCACAGATACCATCGTGCTCGACACCGACTGGTTTTATCGGAGAGGCGGCAAAGTCTTCTACAAGTTAGCCGATACGTCGCTCAATGGCATGAATCGCGTGATGAAGGCCGCCTTTGTCGGCACGTTTCTCCATCGCCTCGGCCGCTTTCTCCAGCACGGTCCCGCGCGCTTGCTCGTCATGATTCAGTATCCATTCTGGAGATTAGAGGGTCTCCAGGGCGAAGCCTTGAAAGACAGGCGCGCCGACTTCTATGAGCAAACCCGATTGGGAGCCTTTCCCATTGGCCTCACCGCTTTTCTCGCGGTACTGTTACTGGCACTGCTCTTCCTTTTCTAACAAGCACTCATGTTCACCGGCATCATCGAAGCGAAAGGCGAGATCGTTCAGATCACCTCGCTTGCCGATGGAGGCGCGCGCTTGATGATCCAGATACCCTTCGCCAGCGAACTCACGCTTGGCGAAAGCGTCGCGGTGAATGGTTGTTGCCTCACCGTCACCGAAGTCAACGCACAGAACGTGGCCTTTGATTTGCTCCAACAAACGCTCAATGTGACCAATCTCGGTCAGCAGAAGACGGGAAGTGTGGTCAATCTCGAACGCGCCGTTCTCCCCACGAGCCGATTGAGCGGTCACCTCGTTCAAGGCCACGTCGATGAAACGGCCGAAGTTTTAGCGATCAAGCCTCAAGGCCAAGATACGATGATCGTCGTACAACTGCCGGAGTCAGCGCGTGGCCTAGTCATTTCCCGAGGCTCCATCGCTGTCGATGGCATCAGCCTCACCATTGCCGAACTCGAAGAGGGCCAGTTCACACTCTGGATCATCCCGCATACCTTGGAGGTGACGAATCTGGGCTCGAAGCAGCCAGGAGATCAGGTGAATCTCGAGTTCGACTTGTTAGGGAAGTACGTGCAACGCCAGTTGGCCTTGCGCGGCTCAGACGCGTAGGATTTCTACTTCACTGCCCTCATCCGATTGCGTCATCGGCGGAATGCGCGCAATCGCGTTGGCCTTGGAGAGTCCTAACATCCCATGCGATTTCTGCAGTCCCACAGAACCAAAGGTTCGCGTCTCTGGATCAAAGTGACCACGAAGATAGTGAGGCCGATTCCCATCATTGCTTACCGGGCGATTGAGAATCGCCTTCTCTCGTGGTGAGACGGGCACGCCTAACCAATGCTGAATCGCAGGCACGCCGAACAGATGGAAGCTCACGAAGCTCGAAATCGGATTGCCCGGCAAGCCAAGCACGTGGCAATCTCCTAACGTCCCAAAGAGCACCGGTTTCCCAGGCTGCACCCGCACTCGCCAGAAATGCTCACGCATGCCTAACGAATCGAGAACGGACCGAACGTGATCGTGATCTCCCACAGAGACACCTCCAGAAAGAAAGAGAAAGTCATTGGAAGCCGCCGCCTCCGCGATCGCTTGTTTCAATTCTTCTGGATCATCGGCCACATGGGCACGCGTCCATCCAGGCCACCCTTGCGCTGTGCCTGACAGACACATCATCAGCGCATTGCTCTCGTAGAGTTGGCCCGGAGCGAGTTCCTCTCCCAGAGGACGCAACTCGTCACCCGTGGAGAAGACATGCACGCGGGGATGCGGTCTCACGTTGACGGTGCTGTGCCCTTGCGAGGCTAACAAAGCAAGGCGTTGCGGCGTCAGCGCCTCACCCGTCGATAGAATCTTCTGGCCCGCCAACAAATCATCGCCCTGCTGACGCAAGCCTTTGCCCGCACCGATCGCTTCTTCAATCTGAATGGTACCTTTATCTAGCACCTTCACCACTTCTTGCATGATCACCGAATCCGTCCCCTGAGGAAGCGGCGCTCCGGTGAAGATCCTAGCCGTCTCCCCGAGGGCCAATGAGAGGCCCTGATCAATCCCAGCCGCCTGTTCGCCGATCACGCGGAACGATTCCCCTGCCTCATGGGCGCCACTCGTAAGCGCATACCCATCGACCATCGCATTGGCGAACATAGGCATCGGAAATTGGCTCACGACGTCAGCCGCAGCCACCTGGCCTAGACATTCATGAATGGGCACGTCCGCGAATCGTGACACTGGGCGAACGTGTTTCTTTAGAAGCGCATAAGCCTCGCTTTCCTCGATCATCGCTGTGGCAATTCTAGAATGAAATCATCTCCTTCATCGGGCTCCAGCGTGGGCAATTCTGGTAGAGTCGCTTCACGGATGGGGGCCCGAGGCTTGACATCGTCTCGCGTGGCTGGAGGTGAAAAGACGTTGACCGGCGGAAGCGAGGCTTCTTCTTCATCCAGTTCATCGAGTGGCTTCAGCCTTGGACGTCGCAACGAAGCCGGGGGAGGGGAGTCCTCTGGCGGCGACGAAGAAGAGGCGGTCTCGGCCTGAGCCTGCGGACGGATGAGCGGTGGGATCTCATCCAGGTCCGCTTCCGTCACGTCCGTCCCATCTCCTTTCGGATAACGAAGGACAACCTTGTCCCCCAGGCGAGGGCTTCCGGAAACGATGTTGGCCACCTGATAGCCGTCGCTGCGCTGGGTCGTCGTTTTCAAAACCGTGATCGAGCCGTCCTTGGTCGACGCCTGCAAACGAGCGCCATCCGGCAAGTTCACTCCCCGTTCCAGACTGATGAGGACAAACGGAGGCTTCTGCATTCCCCGGACAAAGGCAATGTGTCCCACATGCAATTCATCCGTCGAGGGAAGGTTCTGCGGCACCTCCTGAGTCGCCGTGACTGCACGATCACGGCTCAGCGTCCCGCAGCCTGGCAAGAGCAGCAGGAGCAAACCGTTTAGAAAGTAGCGCTTCGCCCGCATCAATGGCTAGACTATGCGGCTCCAAGGCCCTGAGGCAATCGAATGTTTGGTAGATATAAACCGTTGACCTCTTGGAAGAATCCGCATTAGTAACAACCAAGTTCGACTTTGCTCTCCGGTCAGGTGGCTGAGTGGTCGAAAGCACATCTTTGCTAAAGATGCGAACGGGAAACCGTTCCGTGGGTTCGAATCCCACCCTGACCGCCATTTCCATAAGAGCCTCGTAATAAAAGCGTTACGCAAACATGACGCTAGGAGGGAAACCGATTGTGTATCAAACCGTGCATTGTTTCCGCCTCCGTCCGCACACGTTCAGGCTACAAAGGGGGGGCCCCTGGCGGTGCTGCCCTCCTCCTCACTCCCCCTTGCCGGGATCAGGCTGGATCAGCGATGCCTTCGTGAGAAATCGCTCCAAGCACCTGGCCGAATGCATGGCACCTGTCCCCTTGGCCACGAGGTCGATTTCGACACGTTTACAGACCATCTCTCGGCCCATTGGCACTAAGACGTGCTGGCTGTATTGGAACCCGCTCTTGGTTTTGTGGACTGGCATCCTCTGAACCTACCACGCTCGCGAGATTGCGGCACGGACTCCCGTGTCAGACCAGCGAATCCCACACCGCCTCATACGCCAAATCCTCCAACACCTTGATTCGCCAAGACGGATCTGCATCGATGAGTTTGCCAATCGCCTCCTTCACGTGTTCTACATGCTCCGAGATGACACTACGGCTGCCAGGCGGGATTTTTCTGTGTGAGCCCGTCCGGAAACCTCATGCGGGCTAGTGCTTGATGAAATCCCCGCTGTCTTCGTTGCTAAAGCGCCCACTATCCCCAGATGGCTTAGCGTTTATCGCCTCGCCAGCGTGAATTTTCTTTGCTCCCCATTCCCACAGCAGGTTTCCGGAGGTGCCCTTCAATGTGACTATTTTCAGAATAGTTATGGGTTGTTTATTAAAAATAATACCCCCTTGGCAAAGCGACCGCTATTCCACAAAAGCCCTGAAGTAATGGGCTTCCCCGCTGGATGTCGGTTTTGCGGTGAACCGGATCTCGCCGCCACTGCCTTGGAGCAGTTCAACTGCTTTCCATTCCCGGAGATCCCCTGTGGCCTCCACGGAACGGTGTCCGTGTTAGATCAAATATAGGCAGCCATAGCGGTGCGCAGGGCGGGCAGGCTTTCCTCGTATGAAGACTTGATCGCAAGATGATTCCG
>JBLHHN010000156.1:0-13061 GCA_047616785.1 Verrucomicrobiales bacterium | reverse complement strand
GCCTTGTAGCCACCACCTTGAAATGCACGAATAGCTGACAGAGCCTTGTTTTTAAGGAGATTCGGCAAGAATCAGTGCTGCCTTCAGGGGGTAAAACCCGTCGAGACAGTCGCCGGGCACTTCGCACAGACCGAGGAACAAGCCGACGCCTTGGCAGCACACCAGGGCGTCGAGACGGTCGAACTCTCACACGGGCGTTTCGAAAAACGTGTCTGCACGATCACCAGCGATCTAGAATCGTTCCACAAGAGCTGGAAGTGGCACGGCCTGCAAACGGTGGTCAGGATCGTGCGCATGACCCACCAGACCGGGACGCGCGAGGAGCTGAGCAAGGAGACGCACTACTACCTCAGCAGCCTGGCGGACGACGCCGCGCACCACGCGGATCTAGTCCGGAGCCACTGGTCAGTGGAGAACACCTGCCGCTACGTGCTCGACGTGACCTTCGGCGAAGACGACTGGCAGGTCCCCGCGAGCGCAACGCGGCGCACAACCTGCGCGAGCTGCGCGCCAAAGTATTGCTCGACCACCCGGAGAAGAAATCCATGCGGGCCAAGCGCAAGCTAGCCGCCCTCGATCCCGCGTTCCGATTTTCCCTACTATCAATAATCCCTCTCGTTTCTCATGCGTAAGCCCTGAGTAAAAGCCCGGACTATTTAATATTTAAGAAGACTTCAGATACTCCTCCAACGTCACGCGAGACAAAGGAAACCGCGCACCACAGCGGGGGCATTGGATGGTGATGACCTCCGTGTCTTCGTAGAGCTCTTCGATCAAAGGAGCGGTCAGCGAGGCCATTGTCGGAAGGATACGATCAAGATCACAGCCGCAGCCAAAGCGATAGAAGCGGCTTTCTAGCAGACTCAAATCCTCCGTTTGATCCAGCTGACGAATGTCCTCATCGGTTAGGCTTCTTAGCCAGTCCTCATCGCAATCCGGTTGTGCGGTGAGCATAACGAAGTTCTCGTCAGTGTGCCGGAAGAGCCTGGCCAAACGCTGTTCACTTTGGACAAAGAACTGCTCCAAGATACTGAAGAAATCAGTGCCATGAAATTCAACGAAACTCTGTCGCGTGCCAGCCCGATCATCCCGCAATTGCGCGATCATGCGATTCTTACCACCGGCTTTCACATCTTTGGTGAACGCGCGACCTGTCACGTTCTCCAACCGGCTGTTGCCAGTGACGAAGAGATTGAAGAGCGGATCTTGGAAATTGATTGTCCATGCGGTGTCTTCATCCCAAGGGCGAGCGGCCAAGTGCAGTGTGAGAGCTCCGAGTGCATCCTTGAGTATCTGATCGATGTCCGGCTCGAGCCGCATGCCGTGTTGCATGAGATGGAGGTAATGATCTACATAGATCGGGCCAAGGTCCGCCCGAGTGGCCAGCGCATTACGATTCCTGACAAAGTAGCTGCGCACTTCGACTTGAGTATCTTCGACGGGTTCTTCGTTCACAGCACCAGTGAAGCATAGGTGCACGGACTCTGCTACTGGACTTGCGCCTAACGATTCACCGCAAGAGGCCCGCCAGAGAAGTCCGGTTCTCCTGCGGGCCTCCACACCAACAAGTGTCGGAAATCAACCCATCGCGGGGAGGAGCGACGTGGTTGCGTCTTGCAATCACTATGACTACGGTATCGAAAGTCCCATCTTTCATCCGCCCCTCCCTTCATGACTCGATTTCTTTCCTCTCTGATAGTGGCCACATTTTCCATGCTGACTATGCTCTCCGGAGGGACAGTGACACGAGTTCCGAATGAAACTCTGCGCCTGCCGAAAGAGCTTCCTGAGGGTTCATTCAGAACGGAGACTGCCTTTGACGGGCTTTCCTTTCGTCGTCCAGTGGCCATCGTCACGCCACCAGGCGAAAAGAATCGCCTGTTTGTGCTAGAGCAGGATGGTATCATCAGCGTCCTTCCGAATCTTGAGGAGCCTAGCAAAGAAACCTTTCTCGATCTGACCGCAGACACGGCTTTCGAGGGTGAGTCAGGATTGCTAGGTTTGGCCTTTCATCCTCAATACGCTGAGAATGGCTATTTCTATGTGTTCTACACGACGACGATTGACCGTCGTCGCACGCAACGCCTGGCGAGATTTGAGCGCGATCCCAAGAATGAGGATCGAGCCTTGCGCGCGTCTGAATTGCCGATGATCGATCAGCGCGATGACGCGAGCAATCACAATGGCGGAGACCTGCAATTCGGCCCAGACGGTTATCTCTATGTTTCATACGGCGACGAAGGCGGGGCCAATGACCAGTTCAACAATAGCCTATACATCGATCGCGATTTCTTTGCCGGCATCGCTCGAATCGATGTGGATCAACGTGAGGGCAGCTTACCTCCGAATCCTCATCCGAGCGTTCACGCTGACACTTACACGATCCCAGTGGATAATCCCTTCATCGGGATCACCAGCCATCTGGGTGAGACCGTTGATCCTAGCGAAGTCCGCACCGAATTCTGGGCCCTCGGTTTACGCAATCCGTGGCGCATGGCCTTCGATGCTCCCTCGGGCAGGCTTTTCTGTGCGGATGTGGGACAGAATGCACGCGAAGAGATCAACGTCATTGAGCGTGGCGCACACTACGGATGGAGTCTCCGTGAGGGCACTCGCAATTTCACCAACGGGCCGAGCAGAGCCAATGAGCCGGATGTCTTTGCCCCAGTGGAACCCATCTGGGACTACCCGAGAAGTGAAGGCATCTCCATCACCGGTGGTCTGGTTTATCGTGGGGAATCGCATACGGAACTCTACGAAGCCTATATCTTTAGCGATTACGGTTCGGGGCGTATCTGGGCTTTGCATTTCAACGATGACGGCAGTACGCGATCAGAACAGATTGCTTCAGACAGTCAGGTCAGCGCGTTCGGCATCGACCCCAGAAATGGCGATGTCTTATTCACATCCTATGGCGCTGGTGAGCTCAAGCGCATCGCCCGCAAGGGCAAGGGCTTCGCCTTACTCATCCCCTCGAAACTTTCTCTAACAGGAGCGTTCGCCGATCTGGGACCGCTCACGCCTAACGAAGGCATTGTTTCGTATGAGCCGAACGTTTCCTTCTGGTCAGATGGAGCCTTGAAGAAGCGCTGGTTCTCCGTCCCCTCTGTGGAGGACACCATCACTTTCAGTCCCAACGAACCTTGGGCCTTTCCTGCCGGGACGACTTGGATCAAGCACTTCGAACTTGGAGGACGACATGTGGAAACGCGTTTTCTGGTCAAGACAGACACGAGTAGCTATGGCCTGACCTACGCTTGGAATGATGAACAAACCGACGCAACCCTCGTAACCTCTGAAGGGATGGAGACGGATATCGTCGTGCAAGGCGAGACCACCCAGACATGGTCATTTCCCAGCCGCAATGCCTGTCGAACATGCCACACACGTGAAGCAGGGCACGCGCTCGGCTTTCAGACCGCCCAGCTGAATCGTTCTCACGACTATCCTGACGGAACAGCGAATCAGTTGGGAGCGCTTTCTGAAGCGGGCTATTTCGAGCAGGCCCTTCCCCTGGAGATAGACGCGCTGCCGAAGCTTGCTGCATTGGAGGACATGTCACGCTCACTGGAAGATCGTGCCCGCGCTTACTTGGCCACGAACTGTGCGCAATGCCATCGCCCGGACGGACCAGCCCTCGGTTTTTGGGATGCGCGCGCTCATGTGACTCTGATAGAGTCCGGCCTGATTGAAGGGAAGCTCGTTCAGGATCTCGGATCATCTTACCAAGTCATCGCTCCCCGGCGACCTGAGCTCTCCATGATTCTCACGCGGATGATGGGAGGCGAAGGCCTGACAAAGATGCCACCCTTGGGATCGAACGTCACCGATGACGCCGGGATCGCGCTCCTGCGTGAATGGGTGCTTTCGCTAGGCCAGGAACAAACGCTCCCTTCCGATTTACAATCCTGGATCGAGATCGACGGCAAGCTTCCGTATCTCGCCCTGCCATCCGCGTCTGCCGGCAGACTTGAGATAGAGAAGAGCTCGAATCTGCAACAATGGGAGCCTTGGATCCCCACAGAAGAGGCCACCGAGACGCGTGCGGACGGCAGTCGCAGGTTCAATCTCGACCGCGCCGCTGGGCGCGATTTCTATCGTTTCCGTGTGGTTGATTGGGCCAATTAATCCATTCATTGGACAGGACATAATCTCGCTTTGCAAGATGACGGGTGGATCTCACGTGATAGATTGCTCTTTACACGACGTAAGACTCTAAGACCGCGGTGAACCTCAGGAATACCCCAACCTCGAAAGACTCGGATGCCGCAGCCGATCTGGAACCTGGCCAGGACGTGCTTGGGCAACGCTATCGCTTGGAACACCTGCTGGGCAGAGGTTCCACAGGACCAGTATGGCTTGCCACGGACCGCGAATTGGGAGCAAAGCGTGCGTTGAAGTTTCTGTCACAACAACGTGGTCTCGCGCCCGACGAGTTGGAGAGTTTGAAAGCCGAAACGCTCCGTTGCCAGAGCCTCACCCACCAGAGCATCGTGCGGATCTACGACTTCGTGCGAAATGAGCGGCACGCGGCCATTTCGATGGAGGCAATCGATGGGCCCGACCTCCGCGCGGCGCTTCGCAAACGCGTCCCACCCTGCTTTCACTCTGACGAAATTCGCTTCTGGGTGGAAGAGCTGTGCAGGGCCATTCACTACGCCCACACCTTTGCCCAGATCATCCATCGCGATCTCAAGCCCTCCAATCTCTTGGTGAATCGGCAGGGGCATCTGAAAGTGGCAGACTTTGGAATCGCCCAAGCCATCCCCAAACATCGCGTCTATCAAGAGGACGCCAGCTTCCAAATCGCCGGAACGTTAGAACATATCTCTCCCCAACATATTGACAGCAAAGCCCCCTCCGTTTCTGATGATATCTACGGCTTTGGAGCCACCCTCTTTGAGCTTCTGACAGGAAGACCACCCTTTGTCGGTGAAGACATTTATGAGCAGGTGCTCTATCAACCTCCACCTTCTCTCACAGAAACACGTCATCTTCTCGATGACGAGATACCGCCCGTCCCTCAGGATTGGGAGACCCTCGTCCAATCTTGCTTGGCCAAGGAACCAGAAGATCGCCCAATATCCATGCTTCAGATCGCGGAGATGCTCGATCTCGAGCTTGGAAACGTCACCATGCGTGATCCTATCATTCCTGCTAATTTCCGAGTAGATGGATCGGCACCAGACTACGCAGGATCTATCAGAGCCACATTCGATGAGCTTCCCGCTCGGCTCACCGAAGATCGCCGTGTGCGCACCTTGCGTGATCTGCCCATCGCCCCCGATCGCCGTTCTTTGAAGCCTTGGTCATGGGCCGCAGGCATCGTGGCATTGGGATTGATTGTGAATCTCGGCTTCTGCCGCACACGTTCAGAACCGGAACCCATCATACAGACCGAACCTCATGAACCTACGCCGGTGGCCCCCCCTGCTCTGACGCCACCTCCGGTGGAAGCAGTGGTCCCACCCGAACTCAAGAAAACGCTTGTTGATCTCAGAGCGGTCGAGACAGCCATCCGTGCAGGAGACTGGGATCAAGCCCAAACACAAATCCTAACTCTGATCGATCAGGGCCATGGTAGCGCGCCAGCCGTCTTGTGCACGAAAGCAAAGATCCAGTCCCGTTTGCGAGAGTGGGGTCAAGCATTGGCCACGTTAAGGGCATTGTTAAGAATCGAGCCAAACCACGCCGAGGCGACAGCGATGAAGGCCCGCGTGCACGCAGCCTTGGAAGAATGGTATGCGGTTCGACACGCCGTTGACTGGGCACAGATGCAACGGGAGAATGCGAGTGACATGGTGGATCTCTTTCTCTTGAGAGGACAAACCAGCCGAAAGTTGGGCCAATTGAGCGATGCCGCGGGAGATTTCTCCAAGGAAATCCAAGGAAATAGCAACAGCGCGGAAGCGCATTACCGAAGAGGATTAGCCTATCGTGAGGAAGGCTCGGTGCCGCAGGCCTTGGGTGACCTAACCACAGCGACTCAGTTAGACCCACAGCAACTATGCGCGCGCAATGCCCGTGCGAGGCTTCTTCTGGAGTCTGGGAAAGTCGCCGAGTCAGCCGATGCCATCATTGAAGACTTGCACTTTATCATTGATACCAGCCCCAAGAATCTCGATGCCCGCCTAGATCGCATGCGCTGCCTCTACGGATTGCATCAATGGCAGGGCGTGATCGAGGATTCTGAGTCTTTGTTAGTAAATGATCCGAATTGGGAAGAAATGACCCGCTTGCGAGTCGTCGCCACCATGAAATCAGGAGATGGCACAGCCAGTCTCGATGATCTGGAACTCTATGTGAAGCTGTTCCCGAAAGATGTCGATCATTGGGCGCAACTAGCAGAAGCTTATCTCGCCGCCGGCCGCTACAGCGATGCCAAGGAAGCGTTCACTCAGGTCATTCGACTCAATCCGAAGCGTTACGAAGCCTATGAGGGTCGCGCCTTTGCCTTCTACAGCGTGGCCAAGGAGTTGGCGAAGGCCGCTCAGCATGAGAAGGTGCGCCACACCATGCGTTTTTTAGGGCTTCAGGACTTGGATCGTTTTATCGCCTACCTGCCAGGTGAGGCCACCTCGGATACCTATTTGCTGAAGACGCAACTGCATTTCTATCGAGGCGATTACTATTCAGCCAAGGGGCAAGCATCCTCGGCAGACCAAGCCGCGCGAGAAGGGATGCGGCTGTTTCCTGAAGCACGGAGTGAGTTCCAATGGTGGATCGAGGAGATCGAGGTGGCCGATGGTATTCAGAAAGGCAAGCAACTCAAGCGCACGCGTGGTCGAGGCAAACCGGATCGCCCCAATTGGTTTGAGCGGTTCTTTAGACGGCAAAAGAAATGATGTTAGACCCGCAAAGAAGAACTCTTGGAACTCCGAAGGAAACGCATCGCGTGGGAGCAGACCTCGCCGTTGAGTTGAAGGCAGGTGATGTCATCGGATTGACCGGAACGTTAGGCGCAGGAAAGACCCATCTCTCGCAAGGCATCGTCGAAGGGCTGGGATCCCAAGCTGCCGTGACCAGCCCCACCTTTGGCTTGGTCCATGAATACACCGATGGGCGTTTGTCCGTCTATCACTTCGACTTCTATCGCATCGAAGTCGCTGAGGAATTGTTAGAGCTAGGTTGGGACGATTACCTGGACCGAGACGGCGTCGTCATTGTGGAATGGGCAGATCGCTTTCCAGACCTGATGCCAGAGCAGACCCAATGGTGGCGCTTGCAGCACGATGAAGAAACCGGTGGCCGGCTCCTGGAACGCCTGCCATGATGAACCCACACCATGCTGACACTGGCACTTGAAACGTCTACTCCCCAAGGAAGTCTCGCCCTCTTTGAAGGCGACTCTCTCGTAGAAGAGCGCACGTTTCAGGCAGTGCGCGGGCACAACAGCAAGATCTTCGCCTCACTGAGAGATTTGTTAGAATTACTCGAGGGAAAGAATCTGACGCGTGTGGTCGTGGGAACGGGGCCTGGCAGTTACGCAGGCGTGCGCATTTCGATTTCCATTGCGGACGCCCTGGCCCTGAGTCATGACGCGGCGTTGATCGGATGTTCGTCCTTGATCGCCGCCGAAGGGGTGAGCGAGACGGAGCGATGCTGGCTCGTGGGTGATGCCCGACGCCACACATGGTATCGAGCAGAGATTCAGGATGGGAAACTGTCAGGCCACATCATCGTCGAAGATCGCGAGGCTTGGGAACGAGCCGTTTGCCAAGCCCTGGAAGAAGGCATTTCCGTGCACACCTTCGATCCCGAATCGCCGCTGTCAGGGGTGATGCTCAACGTCCCTACCGCTGCTCGGTTGGGCGCGATCTCATTCGAGATGACACCGAATCCCGGCCCCGTGGAACCGTCCTACCTAGCGGCCCCTTTCATCACACAACCAAAGAAGCGAGGAAAGAGTGTTCCGTAGGAATGCAATCATTGTAAGATGATCATCTTAAGGCACTTGAGTTTCGCTGACGCGGAAATAGGATTCTGGAAGGAATGCTGATGAGAAAGTAGCGGCAGCTCTTCCCTGGATTATGGTGACGCTAGTATTGGGAACCACCGACCAGGTCTGTATGGTCGTGGAACTTTCGATGACATCGCTGGTGGCCGATGGGTCGGGTCCATGAGACCGTGATTTCTCCCAGGCTTGAGCGTTCGACTTGCAAGGCGAAGTCATTTCCATTGTAGACAAGGTGACTGGGCGGAGCGCAGGCCGGTCAAAACGCTTTTGGAGGATCCCCGTTTGAGTGACGAGCTCCGCCCGGACTCCACTGGGTCCAGGGGGAGGGAGGAGCCTCGGCAGGCAATCAGAGAGTGAGCAGGCCCAGAACAACTGGGACGACAACAGATCTCATCATGAGTATCTACGAGATCTCCCCGCCAAAGTGACGCCTTCTCGGTAGAGGAAACCGTGGTGCAAGGAATTTGATACAATTGCTTGTCCGGTTTGGGTCTTTTGCGGTGTCCTAGGAGTTGCATGACCACTCTTGAGACCGAACAACACCTATTCCGAACTTTTGTAGAGCAGCATTCCGAGGCAGCCTTCCGCCGTTTGGTGGAAACCCAGGGCGCCCTCGTCTATTCCGCAGCGTTGCGGCGCATGAATGGCGACGCTCATCTCGCTGAAGATGTCATGCAGGAAGTGTTTGCCCTGCTCGCACGTAAGGCGCCCACCTTGCCGTCAACGATCAATCTAAGCGCTTGGCTCTATTGTCAGACCTGCCGACGCTCGGCAAACATGGTACGACGCGAGCAACGTCAGAAGAAGCGAGAACGTCTGGCAAGTGAACTCCTACCAGAGAAATCAGATTCGGTCTGGGACGACGTCGCACCTCTACTAGAACAGGCGATGGAATCACTCTCATCTCAGGATCGAGAGGTGTTGGTGCTGCGCTACTTCAAAAACCTGACACATCAAGAAGTAGGCCAATCTGTAGAGATCAGCGAGGAAGCCGCACGCAAGCGCACCAGTCGAGCACTGGGCAAGTTACGCAAGAAGCTGATGCGACTCGGTGTGGCGGTTTCATTGACACCGTTGGGCGAGACACTGGCTGCGCAGGCAGTTGTTGCGGCCCCTGTTCAGTTGTTGGAAAGCGTCAGCCTACCGGCCAGCTCGCCTCCAAGTCCACTTGCACTGTCAGAGATCTTAGCGTGCAAAGGAGCCTTGGGAATCGGCTGTTTGGTAGGTCTCGCATTGAGTGGAGCCGTGTTGACTGCGACGACGGTGCCATCCCGCGAGAATCGACCGCTCGGAGATCGCCCAAGCAGCCTACTCGCACCAAGAGCAGCTGCGAGGCCATTCTTCATGAAACCAGCCCCGAAAGGCGCCACTCTGGAAGTGATTGTCAGCTTACTAGCAGATTCGCTGAATGGGCCGCAACATGACCTCACGCATCTGAGGAGAATGCAGATCATTCGTGCGATTCCTTTAGATCAAATGCCCCGGTTCTTCGCGCTTTCCGCGTCCATGCTAGAGCCCAAGCAACATGCAAGCCTCATTCGGCCGGTGTGCGAGTATTGGATGACGCAGGATCCTGAGTCGGCGCTTGCCGAGGTGATGCGATCCAATCTTGATGAGACTTTCAGTGCCCATAGTAGCGGCAATCTGATTGAACAGCTGTACGGTGATTGGCTAGGGACCAATCTCAGAAGCGCGCAAGAGTGGTTGACGCAGCATTGGCGGGAGCCTGAACTTCAGAAGGAAGCCTTTCAGGGACCACTGGGTCAGTTTCTTGCGGCCAAGGTCTGCAAGACCCTAATCGGGGAAGAAAGAGACTTCGAAGCCAGTTTAGCTTATGCGCAAGCGATGCCATCGTTTGACGCTCGGCTCCGAACAGCCTCGGTGCTCACTGGTGGTGGAGATTCTTGGCATCAAGCCGAGCCACGATCTGTGAGCGAGTGGAAGGGGCTACTGACTTTGCTGGGAACACTCAATGAACAACCACTGCGGCATGGCCTGGAGGAACGCCTTTGGAAAAGCTGGGGTCATGGAAAGCCCGATCAAGCACTAGAAACAGCAGCGTCCATTGAGAACGGCCGTGATCGCTACCGAGCTTCGGTCGCCCTTCTCAGCCTTCAACGCACCAGGGGAAAAGCGGTCTACACGGGATCCGGCTCCTCCTCAGTTCCCAGCAACCCGGTGACGGACAAGGCACAACGCCTCGATCGTGCGCTCACTGAGGCGGAGATCGCGGGAGTTGGTATTCCTGTGGCGATCACCGAAATAGGGAAAGCCCTCTACGAATCAGGGTCTCGCGACGAAGCTCTAGCATGGTTTCAATCGAACGAACCCTCACCAGAAGCTGACGAATGGTTGGCCCGCCAAGCTCGCCGACATCACTCCCTCGAAGGGAGTGTGGCCTGGGCTCGAACCCTACGAGATCCGGAGTGGCGCGATCTTCTGATAGCCGGGTTCTTTCGCAGCATGGCTTCCGTCTTTCCAGACGAAGCCAATGCTCTCCTAGCGGAATCCGAATCATGGTCACCTGACCAACTCCGTTACCTTCAATCGATCATCGCACCATGAATCGTAAACTCTGGCTCACCAACGCCCTTGCCTTGGTAAGCGGCATCTTGATCACCGCCCCCTTGTTGCTTGGCGTTTCACTATGGAAACGAAAGCCCCCGGCAGAGACATCTCCGCCAATGAAGGTGCCCGTCGTTCTTGCTGTAAAACCAGAGATCCAGCATGACGATCTCGTCGTGGCTTTGCGAGGCTCGAGTATCGATCACCAACTGCAATCGGCGGAGTCTCTAGCATCCATGACAGCCGTGCAACTGCAAGACACCTGTGAGAAACTCTTCACAGAAGGAACAAAGCCTGCAGACGCGGCTCTCAATGCTGCCCTAATCTGTTGGGTCAAAGTCGATGGCAAAGCCGCGCTCACATGGGCATGGGACAACTATCAGGGGCGCCGATTCTGGAGCGTGCTCCGCAACACCGGACCAGCATGCGCTTGGTATCATCCTGACATCTTTGCTGATTGGCTCATTGCTCACGCCACACCTGTTCCTGGCGGAGAGCATCTTTCGAAGCACCATATCGAGCGGATGCTCGAATTGCTTGCTAAGCGTAGTTTCCAAGCTGCGTTCAAACTGGATAGATCTCAGCGCGCCGATGCTCTATTCCCAGGCAAGCGCACAACCGTTCTGATAGAATCCACCGAATCGGTAGCTGAGCTGCAACAGGTCAGAGATGTCTATGGGCCGACTAGCAAACTAGTAATGGAGGAATTCGCGAATCGCTTCCCGGGAGCTCGAGCGGGCTTCACCGTCCAGGATCCCGCAACTCACAACCTATTTGAACGCGCGTATCGCCAGCGCTGGGAGGCACTGGACCAGGATGGATTTGCACATGCGATGGCCAACGGCGAGCTGCAACCGTTGGAGCCTAAGCCGGTCGTTGATCTAACATCATTCGAGCAACAGCCAAGTGCGGCCAGCGCCGACGCCCTGCTGACCAACGTCGAGGAATCCCTTCGCCCAGACACTCTGCGAGAAATCGTGGGAACCTGGACAGCAAAGGACCCGGTGGCAGCCAATCACTGGCTCTCGCAACTTGATCCTGGCCAAGAAACTTGGGGAGCCCGGCAAGCGTATGCAGAGGCTTCCATCACACAAGATCCCATCGGCGCCTTCAACAGTCTGGAGACCATCGACAACACGGCGGTTCGCCAAGAGCTCATTCACGACCTGTTCGAAAGTTGGGACCTGCAGGCCAAGGATGAGGACATTCTCTCGAGCTTGGAGAATCCAGAATGGTCTGATTCCCAACGCCAAGTATTGATCGAACTCTACGCAGCACGACGATGGCAGCCATGACAACGGTTTGTTAGGTTGCCCTTCATGGATGGCTACGGCTTGCAATGCCAGGTCACATCAGGGATTCCAGCGCGCAGGCGATCTCGTCGAGTTCTTCCTCAAACCCCTTGGCTTCGCCGTGATTGATGGAGCGGCTCAGATCACCCGAGACCATGTCGAGATCCATTTGAGAGAAGTTTACCAGGCGACCACGCGTCTCGTTCTGAAAGGCAACGAGCTGGTCTTTCAACGACCCATGTGGGTAACCGAATTTCAGGATCAGCTGCCTCTCATGTAGGGAGAGAGACACGCTCACTCGATTGGCTGAGGATTTCTTTTTCATCTTAATAGCATTCTCCTATTTGGCCATTATTCAAGATCATCCAGCGCAGAAAGGTAGCGCTCATACTGGAGCCTCTTCGCATCATAGGCCGTGCGGCGCTTGGTCAGAACCAAGGTCAAGGGACTACCCCGGCGTTCGGTCACATGGCTCATGTCGAGCTTGTTGCGGTCGATGACGCCGTGCAGATGGCGTCGGCGCTCCTTGGCGAGCCGCATGCGAAGCTCTTGAGCCGCCGGGTCCTTGGTGAATTTTTTAAGTTCTTGGCAGTCAGCACAGGAGCAGCGCCATTCGGCTTTCTGTGCCCAGTCCTTGGGAATAGCCGGTGCCTTGGAGCTGCGTTTCTTCAGAAAAGAAACGGCGTGTGTGCGGAGCTTGACGAACATCACCTCAGAAAAGACGTCATCTTCCAATTCTTGTAGTTCTAGCAGAGTTGGAGTCAGCAGAGCGTCTGGCGCAAAGGCCTTCGTATTCGCGGCGATCGCATCGATGGCCTGCAGACAAACACGGTCCGGGAAGTTATCGCTCAATGAGACAAGGAATTTCACGAGCATTTCCGTATTGAGGACAGGCGCGGATGGAGAGTCCCCGGGCTCGGGGTCCGAGAGAAGCAGGTAATATGGGGACAGATATTATTTCTGTGAGAACATTGATATCTGCGTGAGTTCGTGAGGATGAGCTGGCTGTGTGCCGTTCTCGGAGTGCGCTATTCCACCCCGCCTCGTAGATCCACCAAGCCACGCCACGCTTCCAGCCCGGGCGTCTTCAGCTCTCGCGCCCCGCGTTCGCGTTTCACGCGCAGCCGTTCTCGGTTCCTTTCGAAGACCTCTTCCACCCACGCCTGGCTTCCCAGAGCCACGCTGTCTGTGAAATAGCGCATCCGCACGCGCACCACCTGCGCCACGTTCAACCCACCCTCCTGACG
>JBLHHN010000155.1:0-13077 GCA_047616785.1 Verrucomicrobiales bacterium | reverse complement strand
AGTCGCGGATGTCGGGCGGTAGCAGTAGCGGGGTGTCGTGGTCGATGTTGACGAATCTTGCGGCCATGGATGCACCTTAGCGACTCGCGCCGTAGATGTCACCCTAAGTCCGACAGGCTGCTAGGTGTCGAGTTCCGTAAGATACCTCTGCCCCTCAAAAGCTGACGGACAGAAAGAAATCGATCGCTACCAGGCAGGTGAATTCACCTCATCAACAAATCCACCACCCTCTTAAATCCGCCCCTCTATCATTTGATTATGAATGCCATGACCGTTCCCAGATTCGCGAAATCCGCCCTCCGACTGTCGACCTCCATGCCTATCTGGGAACGGTCATGGCATTCATAATCTGGCAGTTCCATCGCGCGGCGGCGTGGCCAAGGTGACCAAAGCGTTTCAATCTCTAGCCGATTCAGCGACCCAAGGAATCAAACAGCCCTTGAGCTCATTCGCCGATGTCAGCGAGAGAGTCCCTGCCACGGTTTTTGACACTTTCCGCAAGCTCATGAATCCACAGCACTCGATCGATGTAGCGACAGACTTCGCTCAACGTTCGATGAACGCGGCTAGATCGTCCATGCTTCCCGCGAATATTGCGACCGCAATTGAAGAGATTAGGAACAAATCGGAGGTTCTATTCTTCGTCACTCAGAATAGGAGAATTCTCAATATTCCCTCACCAGCTCCAGTTCCATTCCCTTTACCCGAGCTGGTAGAAAAGTGCTATGATAGAAGAGATTTCCCAGCACTTTGGACCATCGAGGACCTTGGTCATGCGTATGGCAATAGCTTCTTCGACCGAAACATCGAGCCATCCGGCATCCTCAAAGAAGACATGGAGGCTACGCTGCCCGCAAAGAGCCTCACCATATTACACGCAGGTATTGGATTGTCATTCGCCAACAAACTTCTCAGAGGCGCCGATTCCAACACTCCAAAGTCAGAGCTTAAGGATGCCATTGACCGCTTTGTTACGCTCTGCCACGAGAATTCACAAAAGGGATACGAAGGCGCGGCCCTCGAGTCCGTTGGTCTTGTTGTGAGAACTTGGCATTCCGACCTCGTATCTGCTATTGACGGCATCTTGGAAGCAAGTGACAGCGCGGAAGAACTTCGTGGATACTTTTGGCACGGAGTCGGTCGTGCGCTCTACTTCCTGCCGATCAATTTCCTGCCATTCTCAGATTGGCAGATCTTCGAGACCGTCCAGCGCGAGGCCCCTAAGGAGTACCTCAACAGCGCGCTGGCAGGCGTCGCTTGGGCGTTTGTATTGGTAAACAACAAATCCCCTCAAGTTCTCTCTCCAACTTGCTCATGGTGGAACATGGCGAGGACTTGGCGCAAGAACCCGGATTCATCAATGGCGTCAAGTCAGCCATGATCATGCGGCAAGACACGACACCAGATGCTCAATTCATTAAAGATTTCTATCAACAGGATCCCAGTGTTGGCGGCGAACCGGTTGTCGAACATTGGGAAAAGCTCGTTCATGAAGCGAGCGAAAGAGCATTAACCGAATTCTGGCCCAGCTTGCTAAAGCAGAAGAAGTTGGGCCTCATTTTCAAATTCACTGATTTGGCAAAAGCCGCTACCGCACCAAAGCCAGCCAGTAAGACTGCTCGCAGAGCAAAGGCTGGTGCAAAGTCAACAACCAGGGCCAAACGCAAACCCGCCTAAGAACCAGAAGAAGCCTAGGACTCAATGATGGCCACTATGATAAACTGAGTTTTCATATTTTCATATTTTCACGATGGAACCATTGACTTTAAGCAAGAGAGTTCGACAGTTTCCGTAACGGCAATCGCCGCCAACCGCTGATAGCATGAGAGAGTTCGTAAAATCTGTAATGAATCTGTCCTTGGGCCTCAGCATGCACGCAGTCAAAGGTGCAACTCGCTTAACCACACTAGAAGGGCTGAGAGAACTCGCCAGCGGAAGTGGCAAAGTGATCGAAGAACCTGAATTACTGATTCGTGATTGTTCTAATGTGGCCGTGAATCGGCTGCCATTCGAGATGAACAAGATTTATGAGACAGGGAAGGAATTTCAGAATCGGTTGGTGGATGGAACCGCTGGAATGATTGGCACTCGGCTCTTTTCTCCAGTGAGGTTTTTCATTGCGCATACCAAAGCTATCGGCGAGTGGGCAGAGAAGGATGATCAGTCCAGATCCACCGGCCTCTAGTGCCACCCATCGCAAGAATAAAGCAAAGCATTCTCGGCTGATAGAAGCTCGAATCGCGGAGATTCAAAGGTGCCTTCTACGAAATGAATTGACCCCTGGATCTGCGGTCTGGATTTCCCTAGGTGAGCACAAGTCCCTGATCCAACGTTTCGCCGAAGTCCTCGATGGACTGGGGATCGTCTTTCGTTATTTTCAGCGTTATTTGTCGTTTCGTCCGGATCTCATCACGGCAGATGATTGCCTGATTCTCGAAGCGGCTCTGAGTAACCCGCCCCCACTCGACGAAGGTCTGCTCAAGCACCTGCTGAAAGACCGGTGGAAGGATGATATCAGAGAGACGACAGGAGAATACAAACAAGAATCGTCTGAAGCTTTCTTTATCCTTTCGAAACAGACCTCTAGCGGAACATTACGCCTCGAGTTCCACAGAGACACCTTCATTAGTTTCTGGGAAACGGATCGACACTGTATTGCGACGCTCGCGCCGATCATCAGGCGCATCTGGCCACACCTTGAAGCGGCCCATCTCATTTCTGACTTTCAGAATGATACTGCGAACGAGATGGATTTCGGAAGTCGGCTGAATTGGCTAAAGTCAGCGCCCAAGGCGACTGACGGTTTGGCGAATGAGTGCATGATTACACCCCGGGTCCATGACGACTTCTCATCCGACTCCTGCATTGCACTTCGAGACATTCCAGGAGATTCTGTGAAACGAGTTTTCCAGCTCGACAAAGAAGTTCCTGAAAATCCTAACGATGTATCCTTCGGGGGCTCTCGTCATGGAGCCGTCGCTCGTGTTCTTTGTCAGTCTTGGTTGAATCAGATGTTTCTCGGTGACTGGTTTCCTATTTCGCTTCGCCCCAGTCACTTAAGCTTAGTCCGTGGTGATCGTAATGTTTACTTTCATGGCGGAGCGGTTTTCTGTCCGTCTACCGAGTGGCAGATGCTACTGCTTGCCTATGTGATGGCGTCCGCATTCGGAATCCCAGACGAAGTGGCTGAATCTCTCGCTGAACTCATGGAGCCTGAAGCCCACTGCCAAGGACTTGAGGTTTTGAAGCGGCGCATCGGACAGATCGTTCCCTATCGTGACGGCGGCTGGGCAGAGAACGGAAAAAGTGATCTGTTAGCGGATCATTTGTTCATTCAATGGCGGATTGCGAAAGAATGTGGATATCGTGAATCTGAACAGTTCCAGAGTTTCCATCGGAGCTTTTTCGCCTTGGCCTACATTGCGGTTCGCTTCGCACCAAAGTCTGACCTTCTGAGAGATGCGATCTATGAGTTTCGAATGAGGAAAGCAGTGACGGATCTCATCGAAAGCGGCAAACTGAGCAGCATGATCGAGCAAGGAGAGAAAGGGATGGAGCTGTTCTTTGATATTGGCCACAAGATCAAGCGCATCACGGAACGCAATTCTGCAAGGCTGAACGAAATCCATTCACGCTCAAAGAATGAGCGCTCAACTACCTTTCAGCTATTTGGACTGTACATGGCGCTATTGGCCGTGGCAGTAGTAGCTAGCAAAGTGCCACGGAACTTTGAGGGACTGATGGCGGCAGCGTTTCTGGTGGTGGCTTCGGCTCTGGTATACGGAGTTACGCGTTTGAAATAAACTCACTTATTGAAAGTTGACTAAGAAAACGAAAGCAAGAACAGAAAAGGGCGGGAATATCTCTCGCCTGTTTCAATTGGCTTGGGTCGTCCTTGGTCAGAGCTTCGCTTTTCTTGTATTGGATCCCGTAGCTCGGCGATTGGGGCGAAAGAATGCTGTCTCAAAGCCAGATCGGCTGCGCATCCTTTTTGAAACCCTCGGAGGTTCTTTTATCAAGTTCGGCCAGATGCTGGCTCTCCAACCTGACATTATTCCCATCGAATTCTGCGATGCGCTCTTCGATTTGATGGATCGCGTGAAACCATTTCCTTACGAGCAAGCTCGTGAAAGCATTGTACGGGAATTGGGGGATGAACCGGAGAACATTTTCGATGAGTTTGATCCGAAGCCGATTGCTACGGCATCGATCGGACAAGTTTATGTTGGGGTACTTCATGGGCGAAAAGTTGCCATCAAAGTCCAACGACCAAACGCCCAGATTGACCTAGGAGGCGACATCCGAATCATGAGAGGGTGTCTTGAATTGGTTCGCAAGTGGCAGATCCGGCCCCTTTTCTTCATGTTGGAGCCACTGAGCGAATTCGTGCAGTGGACTTCAGAGGAATTGAATTATTTAAATGAGGCTCGTTACATGATCCGAGTCCGCGAAAACTCTCGTGACCGCCCAGGCGAGCGCGTTCCAGAAGTCTTCGTTGATTATACGACGGAGAAGGTTTTAATCGCCGAATTCGTTGAAGGAACGGTCGTGCTAAATTATCTTCGAAATCGGGGAGGATCTGAAAAGCGAAGCGACTCGTTCGATCTACAAGTCTTTGCCAAGAATATCATCGATAATTTTTTAAGCGATGCCTTCATCTTCGGCATATTCCACGCCGACCTTCACCCTGCGAATATCCTGATGCTCCCTGGAAACGCCGTTGGATACGTGGACTTTGGGATCACAGGTGTCCTGAGTCCTTATTCCCGTCGCTATCTCGTTTTATTAACATTGGCCTATAGCCGTGGGGACGTCGACACCATGTGCGACACGTTCTTGAAAGTATCATCTTTCGGGCAGGACGCGGATGTCGTGCGTTTTCGCGAAGAATTGCACAACGCGTCTGTTCATTGGTACTCTTCGGGTAAAACGATCACGCTGAAAACGAACGTCACGCAAATGATGCTCGATATGATCAAGCTCTCCAAGCAGACCAATATCTGGCCTGAGCGAGAAGTGATGAAATACATTCGCTCGTCGGTCGCCCTGGACGGGCTTATCACAAGGTTGGACGCAAAGTTTGATGTCGGCGGGGTGCTTGCCGCGGCTTGCGCGAAGTACCTCCGCGCAGAAGCACGTCGCCAGCTATTTTCATACGACCGGTTCTTCCGATCTTTCTTGGAAAGCTCTAACCTGATGTCGGAAGCACCTTCGCGCGTGGCAGATCTATTAGACTCTTTTGCCAATCGATTGGATGACCGGCAGACCTCCAGGGTCACGGCAGGATCCTCTGGGCCACAAGCCGTTTGGGCAGGCCTCCTAACAATCACCTCGGGAGCGATGTGCTACATCGGAAGTTCGGGCAGTGAACCTGGACTTAACCTCCATACCGCACAACTTCTGACATTTGCCACGAGTGCCCTCATGTTCGTTTTCTACTCCATTCCCGTCGTCGTAGACTCAAGGTGATCCAATACTCTTGCGGTACTGACGACTGCGGATAGGATCCACGCATGAGAATATTGTCAATCACAGCTGTGGCGATTCATTCAAAATGAGTGGTGGTTCTATCGTTAAAGACCAAGCTAAATCCTGGTCAGACGCGACTCGCGAATGCCCGGTGGATCCGATTCCACGTTGGACAGCATTTGCCCGCTCCTTGCGTCCACTGCGCGTCATCGCGGATAAGTCGATGCGCAGAACTTACACGCATCAGGAATTTCTGGATGCGAGTGCGTTGGTCTGCAGAGAAGCGGCACGCAGTTCATTGATCGGAGACAAGTCGGCTGGTTTGTGGCAGATGGAAAAGCTTGGATTCAGTTATTGCCGACATGCTAGAGGGACGTTGAATACCTCTGACATTCCGATCGAGATCCAGCCGATCTCTCACGTAGGACTTGGCATCGCAGCAACGGAAACGGCTGGATTTTCATCTGACAGAGTCTCCGAATTGATCGACTCCCGCGCCCACCCAGACTTCCGTGAGTTTCCCTATGAATCTATCGGCTGCATATGGGCCGTCTACGCGAACAAGATTTACCGATGGATGTTCCGCACGATTTCTAAGGCGAATATTCCGGTGACGAAATTGCCGCCCTGGGCTGAATTCGCGAGCCAATTTTCACCTGAGATTCAACGCTTACTTAATCACGGCTACGGTCGCACTCTCTACTTCAAGAATTGCAGTGTGCGCAGAGCGATTCGCGAAGCAGGCCGAGTCGAAGGGGTGAATGTCGCTGCCGCCGCGCAGGGAATCGCCTTCGCTTACGCGATGCTAAATCACAGTGACCTGCATCAAGTTTTGGAAACGGGTCGCGATATCAAGAACGAAGAAATAGCAGAAGGTTTCCGCAAAGGTCTTACCTATGCGTTAGCCTTTTGGGAATGGCCATTCCCTGGATTTCTTGATTCACTCAACGCGCGGACGGATCGTCAATCGTCGTTTATCTCGACGGCGAAAGATCTAACGGACCGTTGTCGTCTAACCAAACGGTTCGTTGGATTTGGAACGGATTGACGCACATGGTCTCTGGTCACGGCCCCTACAGTAAATGATCGATTTGCCCGGGCCAAGCGGCGGCGGAAGTGAGAAAGGACATCACTTTCACTCCGGATACGATTCAGTCTTTCAGTCTTGATCTTCCTACATCCTACTACCGATTCTCCGGGGGTGGCGGTGAAGCAAGAAAGTGGAAATTCCCGATCCGATCACCGCCGTCCAAAAACAAAAGCAGTGAACTCTGGGAGATCGATCCGGATGCAATCCAAAGGATGTCTAACAAAAACGTCGGAGCCCTGCTGGTGATGGAAGAAAGACGCCTCGCCGGAATCATTTCCGAGAGTGATTACACCCGCAAATTGATTCTCGTGGGCAAGTCGTCGAAGACAACCCGGATTCTGGAATTCATGACCACTAAAGGTGTTATTTTACTAGAACAGGATTGAGATCCAGCAGGAAATGTCAAGTCTGGAAATTCGAAATTGCCGCCTGACGTAGTGAAGCGAGGGAGCCAGACCGCCAGCACTTGACGAATCAGATTGCCCAGCAACTCTCCCCGCAGTTGTTCGTCGCTCAGAGTTTAGAGGCCCAGGCGAGGAATCCCACAAGGGCTTGAGGATCCACAGATCGCTTCTCCCCTCTCAAACCGAGTTCAGTGCTAGCAAGTGAATTGAAGGCCCTTAAAACCTCAATTCGACCGCTTAACAAACTAGTCATCATTAAGGCGCCGTGAGCTTTAGTGCTTTCCAACTGGGCCAGTCGCTGAGCACACAGATCGATCTGAAGCGACAATGCCTGTGCATCGGTCGACTTGATCGCATCACGCAGGCGCTTCTCACGCTCTCGGACGCCTTCATCTTTCATGATATCGGGATCGAGAGACACATCGCAGGCCAAGCGTTCTGCCACATCTTTGCCGAAAAGACGTTCGGCTCTTTCGAGAGCAGCGTCAATGCCAAGTAGATCACGGCACGCAGTGTAAGAAAGGTCTTGTGCAAGAGAAACGGTAGCCTGAGGAAACAGCGGCGTACTGTGATCCTCCATGACGGCCCCTCCGACCTGATCTAGCAAAGTGAAAGCGGCTGACGTCTCCAGGTCCTCTTTATTGATCTTGGTGTCCGACAGACTATTTGCCAGGAGCACAGAGAAGTCGGAGCTCAGCAGGCCCAAGACTTGGGGATACACCGTGAAGAAAGTCACCACTTCACGTCTGTCCTTAACCATCGACGATAGAATATCGGATAGCTTAGGGGCTTGGCCATCCGCACCATCTTCCAAGGCTGCGATGAACGCTTTGGGAGGATTGTCCGCCACTAGTTTCGCACGTTGACGCAACTTCGAGTTGATGACCATACCTGGCCGACCTTCTCCAAGTTTCTTATCGGCAATCAATCGAGCTTGCTGCAGGCCTTCGCTCAAAGCGCGGCGAAGCGCCCTCGGATCAGATAGGGCAAGCCGAGCCACGGCTTCTATCAAACCCAACGTGGACTGCACGACAGGCATGCCGGACTCCAAGGCAAGAGCAACCAATCCCTCGCGCAGGTTCTTACCGTCCGCATCACTCGAAGCGTCTGACACACCATTAAACGATCCATCGATCGCTTTGTGAAGAGACGCTCCCATTTTTCCACCAGACGCCGATCGAACCAAGTCCATACCCACAGATAGTGGCATCATGGCAAGGCTCTGCAAAGTACCGAACGTGGTGTCCGCAGCCAATTCGCCAACGGTGTACCCATTAGGGGCCAGCTTCTCCAACCAGCGATGTTTTGTAAAGGGGTTCTCTGCTTTTCTCCCCCCCGCCAACTCGATCCCATGACCGGCCAGCGTTGAACATCGTTGCCCTAGCGCTTTTGCCTTTTCTCCCAGCTTGCTTGCAATCGCCTTTGTTTCCGCAGCCATCGGAATGACATCGGATACCGTGTCAGCAGCTTTCTCAGCAGTCCGAGAGCTGACTTGAGCTCCAAGGAAAATGGCACGTGCGGTTACGTTTAAAGCCACAGATGGACCAGAAGCGCTCGTCCCCAAGCGTCTCAATTGGTCGAGACCACCCCCAACGAGGCTTTGACCCAAGACCAAATCATCCAGTGTTAGAAAGCTTTGCGCTAGTTTGCTAGCATCATCAATAATACTCATGACCGGTGTCTTTGAATCTAGTCGCCCAAATGGGGAATCGAATCCTCAATGTTAGGCGGTTTGGTGTTCGCGTTCGAGGTAAGTCCTGCATCGACCTGAATGCCGACGTAGGGTTCTATTTTTGAAATTGAGATATGGACGGACACCTGGTGCAAGCTTTCTTCAGGCTTCCCACCATCCTTTTCAGCATTGTCGCCGGGAACCCAGGATCCGAACCCGCTAAACGTCACAGTGTCGGCTTGACCTGAGGTTGCACCGGAGCCCGGCGAATTGGTCGCGGATATCCAGGAAACTTGGTGTAACTTAAAGGTTCCCCCGGTCGCCTTATCACGATTGAGGTACTCGAAAAAGACCTTCGAATTACTATGATCGACAGAGAAGCGATAAGAGAACTTCTGGCCAATGGACGAGGTTTCATTAATCCATTTAGGATCGTTCTCTTTCCCGCCGCTGCTCAGAACACCGGTAGCTGACTCTCGTTTACTAGCAAGGATGCGAAGAAATGGATCAAGCCGGGAATCAGCAACGACGTCGTAAGCAGGCTCGCCATCGTCGGTAGGAGCAGGAAACCTGAAACCTTTCGGATAAGGAATAAAGACCTCTCCGTTAAGAGCAAATACCAACTCTCCATCCGGGCCACTCGTAAACCGAGCCGGTCCCTGATAGAGGAACGAGTCATTGGGCGTGCAAGGTTCGACCACGATCAAGTTCACGAACAGCTTCTGCACGACGAAAGAGCGGCATAACAACTCGTCTGTGATTCTACCCGTTTTCACATTAACGGCGCAAACAGCGAGGTTGTTAGGGTCCATCGATGAAGAAAGTCTCTTCTGATTGTATCGAACCCCCTTCGGAAATGTCATCTGCTCGTTGAAGCCAACCAAACCACGCGGCGTCCCTGGAGGCAGATAAGGCAGTGGCTTAGGCTCTTCACTTAAAAGACCACCAGGAGGTAAGAAACTCAACGCCATGGAAACTGTATCGCCAGAGCGGGGGCCGAACTGAATCCGCAGTCTGCCCATCAGGTGCGAGCGTCCCGTCGCGTCGCCACCTAACTCATCGATCTTCAATCCGAACACATCGCCGAAATTTGTCTTCCGGACGAAAGGCGAGAATTCGAGCACCGAGTTGACGGGGATTTCAGGAACCTTAGGTCCGTCCGCAACCGGCGATTTCTTGGTGCTAATATGAATGTGCGGATGCAGCACAGTACCACGGGCGACAATGCTAGCGCACTGAAGCTTAGGATTACCAAACGGCAGAGGAAAGCGGACTGGGTCACCTCCGAATTCCTTTCCAAGCGGCAAGAATGTGTCTCCTGCCAACGCAATGTCTAGCAGACCATCTTCGCGCTGATCAAATCGAGCCCAGGTAGATCCTCCGTTGGGAGCTCCAGGAAACATGATCGGAATTCCTGGCAGATTAGGGTTCACACCAGCGAGCGTCGCCGTGGCGCCGTTGATGAAAAACGTGGTATAGTTGAAATCAGTGACGACACCGGTGTTGAGATTCAACGAACCGGTGGACAACAGGCCAGGAACGTCAGTGACGCGGTTGCATTGGTTAGGCAACTTAAAGAATTTTGGCGCCGCTAACACAGCATCGTCCCCCTTAAGATCGCCTGGATGGGTGATCTCGAAACGAGACTCGCCAGTGGCATCAGGTTCAGTAAATCGAATCTTGATCTCACCTACCAAGTGGCTGTCGGTCATGGCCAGCCCTCCGAAGAACGTATTGCCGCTTGCACCAAATGTTGGCAGTCCACTTAAGAAGGGTTGCTCATCGGGCGCGTCCACCGGACGCAACGCATCGCCGAAATAACTCAACTCCTTGTTGATCGATAATGTCTGCTCAAGACCTGGAGGAAGTTTAAGCGGCTCTTTCAAATAAGGGTCGGACATCCCACCAGCCGGCACGCCCGCCTTCGGAACGCAACAATTCTTGGCCTTGCTCCCGCCGATATCGAAAGGCGGATCCACATACGTGGTCTGGATGGGGATGATGTTAAGCTTACCCGGAACAAAGGGAGGATAAACGTTGATCATCGACGGGTCACCAGGCGGTGGTGGTGGGACCTCTTCGATGGTTCTTGGAACGAGATACTCGTCTGTGTAGGTCGGGCCGTCTGCTATCTTTGATAGAGTGTTCGCATCATCTGCAACGACCCCAGCCACATCGACATGAGAAAGACTCGCCCCTAACTTCTCGTTCAAGACATCGATCAGACGATTGGCAATGAGAGCGTGCCCAGAGCGACCTGGGAAAACCCCATTCAGCAAATAAAACCCGCCCAGAAAATCAGCGGTGAGATGCTTGCCGCCAGCGTCAGCACCATTGCGAGCAACCTCGGCAAAATACCCATGGAGATCGAAAACCACCGCGTGCTTTGCTTCAGCCAACTCTTTGATAGAGCGGTTGAGCGAATCGACCCCTTTCGTGATGGTTGCCGCTTTGTCCGCAGAGATCACGGATCCTTCGGGGACCTCGCCAGACAATTGTCTAGCGGTAAACTCATAGCCCACTTCAACCAACCCACGTAAGTCAATCAAGTCATCAGCGGCGAGACCGTATTGATCTCTGAGAAAATCTACCTCCGTGCGTAAGATATGAGCCGCTTCACTAACGTCGGAAAAGTAAGCCGTATCCAGAGGGTTCGGCACGGTGCAAACGACAATCTTTCGGTTGAGTGAATTCTCGGCCAATCGATTAAGCAACGTCTCGTAATTCTCGCGAAACTTGGAGAGTTCAGCACGGCGATCGGCATGAACATGGCCTTCCACAAGAGGCTCAAGCAACTCCTGATATCCCAGCGCCACTAGCACTAGATCTGGGTTCCGAGCGATGGCGTATTCCAATGGCGTCGGTGCTTTCTCTTTGCTGTCCGTGGTCAGGTGAGGAATGCCGATGATCAAGTTCAACAACGTCTGATTGGCATCGTCCGGTTGAACCAAAGGAGCACAAGGACGCCGCTCCAAAGCATCCGCCAAGCTCAATCCAGGCACAGAGAGATTGTCCAAATCAGCCTTAGGGCACGGGAAACTGTTCTCGTCAGCATCAGGCTTCGGAAAGTCCTTCAGAACGGTCGTCTGCAAGAGTTCAGGCACCACCGCAGGCAGCTGAGCAAACCCGACATTGCCGACACCTGGGGCCTCGATTAATGGCTGTTTAAACTTCAGCCCCCCCCCGATCTGCCTAGCCACTAGAGCAGGAAAACTGAAAGGTTGGACGTCTTCTGTAAGGGAAAAGTGCCCCACACCCGCAGCTAAGCCCTCCCCCAGAGTTACAAATGATTTCGTGTCGAACATGGTCATCTAAATTTTCCCCAGGCAAAATCACGGTTGTTACTACTCGAAGCCAGTCCCCTACCCGGTGAAATGCCGACTGGAATCACCTGCTCTCTTTGCTTCAAAAGATCGACAAGCAAATCTACTTGGCCCTTCCGCCATTCAAATGTCCAGCAAATAAATTTAAGAATGCGTCAAAACGGGACGTTCTCATATTTTTCGTGATTGTTAGATGACTGTTTTCCTAAGTTCAAGCCTCTAAATTAACCAACTTTGATATCGGGAAATCGGGAAGCAAGACGTAAGAAAAAATCATTTTCGGCCCAAGCGTGTTGCCTCATAAATAGGGATACTGAAGCTAAGTTTGGGCGATAGGAAAAGAAGGCCCATTGCCTTACCTAGAAAAGATGCGAGATCGCTACCGACGACACACCGGAAAGCAGGCGCGAACCAAGCTGATTACCCAAAAACTAAAAAGGGAAATGGCCGAAATCGGGTTTAGACGTTGATTCATAACGATTGGCAGCTCAAAGGGTAGTCACTCAAAGGGTAGTCACTCAAATGGTCTATCGCTGAGCGACGCGCTGAAGGCTTGGTGCTCACTCCACGTAGAAAGAAGGGGTGATGTTTGCTATTCTAAAAGCAATCTTCGCTCCGCTCCGACAGCACTTCAGAATAGCAAACATCACCCTAAGGAACGACCAAATCCGAACCAAACCAAGACGCTACGAAAGCCTCATACGCCACCTAGATTTCACCTGCTTCAGTGTCCTTTATTTCAATGATTCAACAGGGCGCGTATCTCTCAAGGCATACCAGAAAGGCAGGGCCACCAGAAACGCGCCGCCGATCATGTTTCCGATGCCAACTAGGATGACATTCCACATCAAGGCGGGCTGCCAGCCGGGCCCTTCGCCTCCCGGCATGATCAGCGCAAAATACCCCATGTTGGCCAGGGCTGACGCATGAAAGCACGCTGAAAATATAGCCTTTAATTTCAATTGTAATTATAGCTATTATTTGAAGTGGGCATGAACCCATCTTCAAAGTCATTTCCCAAAACACTCACCGACGATCAACTCATTGCCGTCGAGCGCCTCCGCGCCCGCTTCGCGCAGCTCCCAGATGAGCGCATGCCCGGGCGGATCATCCATCGCA
>JBLHHN010000154.1:0-13149 GCA_047616785.1 Verrucomicrobiales bacterium | reverse complement strand
CGAGCAACTCACCCAACTGCTAGAAGTGAGCCACCAAGCCATCGGGCTGAATCACAGCCTACTCGACACCGGCGCCCAAGATCTCATCATCAGCGCCAGCAACGGACTCCCCCGAACAGCGCTGCAAATAGCCCAAGCAGCCTGGATCAAAGCAAGCCAAGACAAAGCCACACAAATCACGGCTGAACACGTGCAAAGCATCATCGGCACCATCCCTGCGGTGAGCGAAGGGCAACGCCCACCGCTCACCTAACAGAATAATTTTCTGGTGAAACTGAGGCTGGATCTGCTGGAGAGCAACCAGACCAAGGGATAGCCAGGCAGGTACGACGAAGAAATTCGTTAAACCCGAGAGGCGCATGGTTTATTCCATGCGCCTCTCACGGTATCAACATCTCTTTGTTGCTTCCTGCCATGCCTAAGAAAACTCATCCGAAGAATCCCCACGGCAGAAAGTGAAACTCACCACGGCACAGAACAAAACTCACACAGCACCAATTGGCTTTAACTCCACGGTTGTTAGCGCCTCGGAACACGAGTCAAAGGGTTCGCCAATCGAGAGATAGCAGTTAGTTGGGGCGCCCTCGCTCACAACCTTTGGAAGCTAGCAGAAATGCGCAAAGAGCAAGCAGAGAGACGGGAACGAGAGGCCAGAAAGAAAGCGGCCTAGAATCGGCTAGGTCAACAACGCGCTCGAGAGGCCTACTATCAGCGAAGGACACGCTGAAGCCGGGAGACCCATATACGCGCACCAACGAGAACGCTCCGAAAAGACCATTTGCACGATGTTAGCTCCCGATCTTCAGCTACACCGGAGCTGAAATCCCCCCATCCAACTAAATCAGCAGACAAAACTAGAGCGCTCCATCAGAGAAAAGCGTTTCTGGGACAGGCCCTATCTATCGGTAGGCCATGAACGAAACTGCAGAACAGATCCTTGATGCCGCTCAAACGATGATTCGCGATGGCGGTTACCACGCCTTCAGTTTCAGGCAGATCGCGGACCATCTAGACATCAAGGGCGCCAGCGTTCACTATCATTTCCCGACGAAAGAAGATCTCGGCACGGCCGTGGCGATTCGCTACACCGAGCGCTTTCTGGAGGCCCTCGGTGAGCCGACCTCTCAGTCTGATCCTATCAAGCACTACATCTCGCTTTTCCGAAATGCACTGGAGTCAGATCACCGTGCCTGCCTCTGCGGGATCCTCGCCGCCGAGTCAAGCCGCTTGCCTGACACTCTTCGAGAAACGTTGCAGTCTTTCGGTTCCCGGAATGTTGAGTGGCTCATCGGCGCCTTGAAATCGAAGCATGCTAAGTGGCCGAAGAAGCGTCTCCACGAAATGGCCACCGTGGTCTTCTCCGCACTTGAGGGAGCGATGACCTTTGCCCCCTCAACCAAAAGCCAGAGCACCTCAAAGAGGCCGGCGATAGTTTGATGGCGATGATTTCGAGCTAACTCTGGGATAATATCAGGGATCGGAGGTGACGTCACCTAACCAGGAGGCCAAGCCAATGGCCGACCCGCCAGCAGATGGATGTGCATATGCGGCACAGTCTCACCACCGTCTTTCCCATGATTGATCGTGATGCGGAACCCTTTCTCTGTGTCCTTAACGCCTAACTGATCGGCAACCTCGCCTACCTTGAGCAGAAGATGGCCTAACAATGCCTGATCTTCAGCGACGGCTTCCCCGACCCGAGGGATCGGTTTCTTGGGAATCAGCAGCACATGAATCGGTGCCTGCGGACTGATATCACGAAAAGCCAAACAGAGATCGTCTTCATAAACGATGTCCGCAGGGATTTCCCGTGCGATGATATTCTCAAACAACGTGGGCATCACACAATCTGCAATGTCAGTCCTTGGTGATCTCCCAGACGCTGCTCAATGAAACTGAGAATCTCTCGATAAAGATTCTCACAAGAAAGACTCCATCGCTTGGAGCCACACAATTGTTTCACGGCGATCTTGATGCCACTCGCACAGATCGTATTCGTTCCCAAGCCAGCAGCATCATCCAATCGTGCGCCTAGGCGCTGAAAGAAACACAACTCATAGGACCCGCTGGAAGCCGCTTCGTGAGCGATCTGCACCAGCGAGATCCGGCATGGGGGAACTTGGTCTCGCAAGTTGCTAGCAATGTCGTTGAACCCAAGTGCCGTCAGGGTCAGACGCAATTTCTCGAACAACTGGTTTACCGTGATCACGCTCGATTGAAAACGCTCTTTCAAATAGAGAAACAAACTCCTAACAATATCTGAAGCAAACCACCACTCATCATGCCCTGCCTCCTCAGCAGCATTGCGAATCGAGCTTTCAAGCCACTCTGAAGAGTAATCGCTGATACCGCGATCACCGACTTGAAGTAATGGTAGTCCTGAGGCCAGAGAGATCATGTTGTAGGAGGAGTGAGTGTTGTGGCCGTCGTCACAGCCGGATTGGTTTCTTGATGCTTGGGTTCCTTGATCTTAAAAAGCTCTGGGTGATGCCCACCGTGCATCGGGTCATCATTCATCGTGCGAATCTCTTCGAGAAACTCACCGACATCTTGGAACGAACGATAAACGGACGCATAGCGCACATAGGCCACCGGATCGATCGACTTCAATTTCCGCATCACCGCAAGTCCAATCCTGGACGCCGTGACTTCAGTGACCGAGAGTTCTTCCAATTCTGAAATAATGCCATCGGCCGCAGCTTCGAGTGTCTCACGGCTGATCGGCCGTTTCTCCGAGGCCTTGCTCAGGCTACTCAGCAGTTTCGCACGCTCAAAAGGCTGTCGGCTATTGTCGCGTTTGATCACGTAGAGTTCCCGCTGCTCCAGGACCTCATAGGTCGTGAAACGGTGCCCACAATCCAAGCATTCACGGCGACGCCGGATCGAAGTCCCGTCCTTGAAGGAACGGGAATCAATCACCTTGTCTTCACGGTTACCGCAACGGACACATTTCATCTCAAAAACGAGGCTATCGCAAGATGTAGTGTCGTCAATGAGAAAGACACCACAAGATGTAGTGGTTGGTTGAATACTAAGCCATCTAAAATGTTCTGATTCCGCTTAAGAGTGTTCATGCGAACACCTTCGTCTTGGCATGCCCAATCCCTATGGACTTTCCAAAGCCGCCACCCGGGAACGCGGTGCCGCAGAAATGCCTGTAAACGCCCCCCCAAAATCGCTTCGAGAAGCTCCACATTGAATGGGACCCGGAGGCCGAATCACTTGACCCTGAAGACGTGCCCCGGGCGATCAAGACGAGCTTCTTTGATGATGATACCCAGAGCATCATTTCTCGAAATTCCAGCCCAGACATCGGCTTTGACATCAGTTTGAACTGCTACCGAGGTTGCGAACATGGATGCGTCTACTGCTACGCGCGGCCCTCTCATGAGTTCCTTGGGTTTGATGCAGGAATCGATTTCGAATCAAAGATCATGGTCAAGCGCTGAGCTGCTAAAGAAAGCGCTCTCAGGAAAGAATTGGGCCCCCTCCCCTCTCGCCTGCAGCGGTGTCACCGATTGCTACCAACCGGTGGAGAAGCGCCTTGGTATCACCCGCCAATGCTTGGAGGTCCTGGCCAAGACGCTCCATCCTGTCAGTATCATCACAAAGAACCATCTCGTCACGCGCGACGCCGATTGGTTAGGCCAACTGGCGTCTCATAAGGCCGCCTCTGTCACTCTTTCCATCACCACTCTGGGCCACAAACTAGCACACATCTTAGAACCTCGTGCCTCCAGCCCGAAGCAACGTCTTCAAGCGATCCGCACTTTGCGCGAGGCAGGCGTCCCTGTTTCAGGGAATGTCGCCCCCATCATTCCCGGGCTCAATGACCACGAGATTCCGAGCATTCTAGAGGCGGCCGCAGATCATGGCGCCCTCAGTGCTGGTTACACCATGGTTAGGCTCCCTATGTCGTGAAAGACCACTTCGTGCATTGGTTAGACACTCATCTGCCAGGGCAGAAAGAGAAGATCCTCGGACGCATTCGAGAGACACGTGGCGCAGGCCGACTCAACGATTCCGAGTTCGGCACCCGCATGCGAGGCAAAGGAGTGGTCGCTGAACACATCCGCACCATCTTCCGTGTCAGCAGGAAACGTCACAAGATTGATAGAGTCGTGAGCACGCTATCCACCGAGGCTTTCACGCCTCCACGCGGGAGACAGTTGGAACTCTTTAAAAAATCACTACTCCTTTAAGGACAGCTTCAATCGGTACCAACGGCTTGCCGACGCTGTGACTTTATAACTGACGTTGGAGATTCCCCCTCCAAGAGACTCCGTCTCTGCAATACCGAACTGTGGAGCCCACTCTGCAAGATCACAAGATCCTTCAATGCTCACACTCACATCATTCAAGGCGGTCAGTCGTGTGTAGCTCAGGGTGAAGGTATCATCAGGATTCGATCTGATCTGGATCGACGACCCCTCATTAGGCTTCTGGGGATCTGAACCTTGGAAATACTCTACCAGATTCACACGCAGATCACGATCTGGATCTGCAGACAGCTCCCCCATCGCATCATTGTCTGGGAAATGAGATGAACGCCAGAGCGCATACGTCCTTTCCGCTCCTGCTTCTCCTGGCGAACCTCCCTGTTCTTTACTCACACGCCAATTGCTAGGATCGGAGCCACCCGCAAGATCGATACGCACCAGGCTCACACCTTCACCATCTGCAGCGCCACCATCATCATAAGACACACGGTCTATCACATTACCATCCGCATCGACCAAGGTGAGCATCTCTCCACCATTGCTGAGACGCGACTCGGCACCATACTCTCCCACAATCTGACTGGAAAATGCCTCACCATAGCGCGAGAGAAAGGCTGCACGATCGTTGACGACCAAGATCCACTCACCTGCGCCTAACGAGATCGGATCGAAAACAAGACTGATCCCTTCTGAGAACCGCACCCCCGCAAGTTGGAGGGCTTCGGAACTTACATTGGTCAGCTCGACGAATTCGAATGCACTGCTGGGCTGATCATCGGACGCCAAGGGGTGATAGTGAATCTCAGTGATCCTCAGACTGGCCGCATCTGGCAGCTGCCCAGGATAAAAGAAGCCTTCTGTCAGTGCCGACCACTCCCCATCATCAGCCAACACACGAGCTTTCAACGTCGTAGCTTCAGTGAATGCCAGAGGCTCTGCGTAGACGGAGGCTGCCGGTGAAGAAATCGAATTTCCCTCTGCTTCTACCACGATCAGCTGAGGTGACATGAGCAAATCACTGCTATTGATCGCTCCATTCAGTCCTTGAATCGCCAATAGATTCGATCCATCGCGAAGGAGTCCTTTCAAGTCCCTCACATCGAAGTCTCGGTAGAGAACCGCATCTTCATCAGGACGCCGAAAGGTCGACTCAGAGAACCAGGTCAGCATATCTGGATCAGAATCAGCTACCAATGGAGCCCCATTGAGAAACGCAGCGAAACCATCATCATACTTCATCCGCAGAACGAGTGATTCCACATTCTCCACCGATTCCAGATCAAACAACACCCTGACATAGACCGATGTATTCACACCATCCATCTCGCTCAAGTCCGTTTCGAAATGCGGCTGGAAGAAATTCTCGCCTGTCTCGTAGCCTATGCTCGCCGTAGCTTCGGCCCACGTCTCAAAGAAACTCGGGGCTTCCACATCCTTCCAAGTATCACCCAAGGCAGATCCTCCATTGGCGATCGATGGTACCAGAAAGTGACTCGAGGAAAATCCATCGACCAGAACTCTTCGATTAAAACCAACCGAAGTCGCCGGGTCCGTGCCATCCGTGGTGAAATGGATTGTTCCGCCCGTGGAAGCGAGACGCACCTGATCAATGGTATCCAGCGAGCCTCCAACAGGCGTCATTCTCACTCCTGCCACTTCGGGGAAAAGTCCCCTCTCACGCAATTGATCGAGCAGCACTTCACGCCTTTCTGGAATGAACGTGTCTCTCATCCAATCTATCTCCGGTAGCCAATGCCCCTCCCGAGTGAAGTTCTGCCCGAAATGAAGATCCCCCCATCGTGCCGATTCCGCCACCATGCTAGAATCTAGCGCAGCCACCATCGCATCAAGCCGTGCTTGGGCTTGGGAGATTGCGAGGACTCCATTCTCAAAGAGATGCTTCTGCACGCGATCTCCAAATCGTCGCCGATAGTCTGGCAGAATCCTCAGCGCACCATGGAATGCCGAAGGCGTCCCTGGATCATCCACCCCGGTTAGATCGAAGTTGACCACACGTTGATCAATGCTCTGCCCAAAGATATTCGATAACAAATGCAAGCCCATGCTCATCTCACCATCCCACGTGAAGAACTGAAAGAACCCTGGTTCGGAGCGGCTACGCTGCCCTGCATACCAGTTCTTGTTGCGGAAGAAAGTCACTTCATCGCCATCCAAGAACGTCGGCCCCGCCCAGTCAAAGTCTCCTGACCAAATCCTGACCAAGAGAGAATCGATCAGCCCATCCATGTCCAGCTGCTCTTGAAGGCTCTGATAGTCCTCAGGAGAATTGATCCCCTCGATAAGACGTTGATGCAGAGAATTCCAGTTCTCATCAGAACCGTCCACCACAGCCCACTCGGTATCCAAGGTGTCCGCATGGTGTAAGACATCCCAGTCCCTTTTCATGCCTCCCAAGTGATCGCGAAAGAAGGAAGCATTCGGACGTTCGTGTAAATCGTAAATCCCCCAATAGAAACCATTCAAAAGAAGCTGCACGTAGCGCCCATGGGGACTCAACAGGCCCATTTCCAACTCCGTCTTTCGCAGAAACTGATCACGTAGGTAGGTCGCATGAAATGGCAGATCGAAAGTTGATGATCCAAAGTCTGGCGAGATCGACCAACTATCATGCCCACCAGCCCGGAGAATCAACTGATCGAAACCCGCGACTGGCGAATCCTCAAAGAGCGGAAACTCCAACCTCGGCGGTCCAAACTCGCGCTTAAAGAAGAGGCGAAACGGCTTCTTCGGATGCTCTCTAGCATTGCCCCCATGAATACCAAGACCAGCATCTACCTGAAAGAATTTGTCAGGCTCAGCATCAGAGAAATACTCCAAAGAGACAGGCACCTTTCGAGTCTGTTGAGGCACCGTATCCAACCCGCCATCGCCAAATATCGCATCTGGATCCACCGCAATGGAAACGATCGGAAGCGCACGGCGCATGTTCTGCTCCACCACAGCGCGCCCCCCATCATCCACCACGGAACGATTGAGAACGCCTTGCGCAGCAAGCTCAGAGGGCAAGACATACGTCCTCGTCGTCACGTAAGACGGCAGCAGGCCTTCTTTAAAAGCACGCGCGCGCACGGCCAATGTCTCATCAACACTCACAGGCACCTCATAAAGGAAACCATCCTCACGCGTGGCCACCTCTCCATTGAAGGTGAAGAAGATCTCTGCGCCTGGGGTGTCACAGGTCATCGTCAGGTCCAATGGCGCATCGATGAAACGCGGCGTCTGCTCAAAGACCACATCTTTCACACGCCCCGCATAACTCTCGCGATTCGGCGCACCCGGAGTTGGCTCGGCCAAGAGACCAAAGCCAGGATTCTCGACGCGAACGAGCAATTCCAAACGTGGATGGATGAGAAAATCGCCAGACGACGACGACTCATCAAGGCCTTGAATCGCTAGCACATTGGTGCCTTCCTCCATCAAATCCAAATGATCCGCGAGGTCAAATCGCATCTCCTGGATGCCATCGATAGGATCTCGACCAGAGGTCGCCCTAGAGTTTGTCAGCAAGGTCTCTGGGGCCGCCTCTTCCGCCACCCTTACGCCATTGATAAACGCCGCAAAGCCATCATCAAAACGGATATGCAAGATCGCCCCTAACAAATCATCTGAAGATACAACTTCAAAGGGATAACGGATCTGCACCGTTGTGGCGAAGCCATCCATGTCAAAGAACAAATCCGTTAGGATCCATTCATGATAGTCTAGTCCGACATCATAACCGAGGCCAGATGCTCCGGGAAACCATTGACTATCGTTGAATGCATTCGCTGTCCAAGAAAGGTCTTCGCGGCTCCCAAAGGGAACCAGCCATCGGCAACTCGACTTGGTATCGATGGCCATCAATGGGCGCCGATCAGAAGATTCACCGTAGGACTCGTCCTCGCCCTGCGCTGTGTACGTAGCCCACTCGCTGAGGACTTGGTTCTCTCGCCCTATCAATGCCAGATACTCGCCATCCGCATCGAGCGAGAAATTCGCATGCAGCGTTCCGTTGGCCGGTCGGCGATCCTTTCCTGAAGCAAAGACAATCAGACGCTCATCCGGGTCCATGATGATATTGGGAAACTCCCACTTGCGATGAATCTCTGGATCATCGGTCAGCGCATGCCCCTCAAGACTCATCGCCGTATCCCCCCGATGATGAATCTCGATCCAATCACCTGCGTCCTCATCTTCATCGAACAACGTGCCACGATTGTCCGTCATGAACTCGGCAATGTAGGGCGAGGGCATCTGCGCCGGACTTGGAAGCAGCATGAGGATGATCACCAGGGCCGTGACCAGAAAAGGGGGCAATTTCACCCCTCCAATCTAGACGGCAGATCGGGAATTGCCAAACCTTTGCGTTCAGCGCCGCTGCCGCCACCAGCGGAGAAAAGAAATGATGCCTGAGAACCGATACTCCCCATCGATGTAATGGGTCACGACGTAGAACATGAAGTAGTAAACGCTAGCGAAAGCCCAGATCACAATGCCCAGGAGAGCCGCCGTCAGAAACGTCGGTTGCTGCAACCAAAGCAACACCGCCCCCAGGATTCCGATGAACAGAAAGAGCCCTCCTTTGATCAGGAGCCACTTCGAACTCTTGATGTCATCCGTTAGCTTCAACACCAAAGGTAGCGACGCATTTCAGATTGGGCAAATCTGTCGCTACTCTATCAGAAACAACGGCACCATGTGACGCTCGAAGAGATTCATCGTCACGTTCTTGGCAATGACCGCTTCATGATCTCGCAACGCCTGTAGATAACGCTCCCCCAGATTCGCCGCGACCTTGAAGCCTACATGAAGCAACTGACGGAAATGCTGATTGTAGAGCGGTTCGTTAGGATCATGACAAAGCGCTGCGACATAGCGCTCTCCATCCCAAGAAGCGACCTCATCAGAAGTTGGCAGTCGTTCCGAGTCAATATCGATGACCGTGGCGTAAGGCGCGCAAAGAGCATCCCGGTTCTCTAGCGCTTGCGCATAAATCTCCTGAGCCAGCTTTAGGCCATCACCCCCAGCCTCCGCGAGACCGATCAGCTCTTCGAGCCAAGTCGTGCCCGCCGTTTTCAAATGGAGGCCAGCGTCAAATTTCTTCAGCCCACGACGAATCGGCGCATAAATCGAGAATTTATCACTGCCAGAGTGCACACTCAGCTTCAGATTCTTCGGCACCGGATAGCGCCCCACAGCATGTGCAATCACCGCCAGATCATCGCTAAACTCCCTCTCAAACTGCTCTAACTCCCCCACATAATCCACGCCCTTGTTAAAACGACCTGTGAACTTGGGAGCGATCGTTTGCACCGGCACGCCCTCATCCGCCAGCGCCACGAGAATGACCAACAATTCCGGCGGCGTCTGCGGCTGATCCGTCTCATCCATTGAGACTTCGGTCGCAAAGGTATCCGCCCCACGATTCTCTGCGATGTGTCGGTAAATGCGCCCCGCTTCTTCCACTGCCAGCGCATACTTGCCAAAGATAGCACTCACCCCATCCACCGTGGTCTCAAACGGCGCATCGATCCCCTCAATCGGAATCGTCCCCACCAATTCAGGATGGCGTTGGATAAAATCAGCCACCGCTGCTTCACTAGCAGGCTTGCCTATCGCATCCGCGACATCGATCGTGTAGAAGTCACTCGACGGCAGAAAGCGATCCACCGTGTCCAAATTGATATGATCCGCGTCGACATGAAAAGGCCCCTTCCAGTCCAGCTTCGAAACGGCCGCCTTCGCCGCAGAAAGAACCGAGTCCGGCTCAGAACCCACAATCAAATGCTCACGGTTCGATTTATTCCAAACCGGAGTCACCTCCACACCTGCCTGAGCAGCCTGAACGAAAGCTTGCAGCTGAGCAGCCGCCTGATGGGCAAAGCGATCGCCCACGCCAAAGGTGTATTTGTTAAGATCAAGCGCCATAGGGCAGAAGCTTGCCCTGACCAGTGTCACTGGACAACCATGATTTCATCAAACGAAGAAGGGCGACTCGCTTCCGCAAGTCGCCCTTCTCTAAAAAGCTTGTCTGAACTGAAAGCTACTTGCGGCGACGCACTCCGATGAGGAGCAAACCACCAAGCAAGAGAGCTGCTGAAGAAGGCTCAGGAATCGCCTGAGCCGTCACGGTCAAATTGTCAAAGACACCAAATGCACCTTCCGTTGGAGTCGCCACAGAACCGAAGAGATCGGCATAGACCAAAGAGATACCGCCGGAAACATCCACGCCTGAGATGGTGCCAAAGTCAGCGCCATCAATGAGGAACTGGGCTGTCCCGGCATCGGTATCCGCCAAGATGTTCATGGTGTGCCAATCGAAACCGAGGGTTCCAGGATTGTTGCCACCCGCTCCTGGGAATGTCGCTGTTGCCAACGCGCTATCATTCCCGAGCGCCAATCCCGTATCTTCCGTGCCATCGCCATAGAACCGGAAATCTCTCGCAGAATCACCATCGCTATCACCAATCAAAACCGCACCATCAAGGTAACCTGCTCCCACCGAGAAACCGACACCACCACCGATGAACTCGGTAGAGCCGTTCACCACGTTGCTGATGTAGAAATCGAAAGTCACCTGATACTGACCGGTGAAAGAGGCACTGGAAGCATACACCGCAACGCCGTTGCCAGCTGCATCAGCAATGTTTGATCGAGCCTTCAAGCCGATCGTATCCGATCCATTGGGAGCTGCAGGAATGCCATTTGCCGAGTAATCATAGCCGAAAGTCACCTCGTGGTCGGCACTCGAAGCCTCAGAACTGAATCCTAGATCCGTATCAAAACCAGAGCTGAATAGCGTCATCGCCTGAACAGAGGTCAGAGGCACCGTAAGAGCCGTGAGAAAAGCCAACGTGGATGATTTCATATATCTCCTACTCTAAGCCAATTCCTTGCCAACTAAAGGCGAAATTGCCCGTTATTTCCATAAATTACGACGATGCAGCCCAAATTATCATAATCGATTTCCTGAATCTCCTGTTGCTCTGTTTCTGGACCTACAGAAACTCCTGACATGGCCAACGAATTGCATCCAGTGGTGCAGAAATTTATCCTTCATTGGGGAGAAATGGGCACCAAATGGGGCATCAATCGGACCGTGGCCCAGATCCACGCGCTCCTTTATACGTCCGAGAAGCCACTCAATGCGGAAGAGATCTGCGAAGCTCTGGGCGTCGCGCGGTCGAACACGAGCAACAGTCTCAAGGAGCTTCAGAATTGGGGCATCGTGAAAGTCGTCCATATCGCCGAGGATCGGCGCGATCATTTCGAATCCATGAAAGACGTCTACGAAATGTTCCGCGTCATCATCGCCGAACGAAAGCGTCGTGAAGTCGATCCCACCCTCCGCCTCCTCACCGAGTGTCTGGAGAATGAAACGAACGACGAAGACTCTCTCTATGCCACCGAAAGAATCGGAGAACTGCACGAGTTTTTCCAACTCACCGCAGACTTCTATGAGAAAGCCGATCGCATTCCCACCAAAGCCGCGGTGAAAGCGATCCGCGCTAGTGATCGACTTCTCAAGGCACTCAAGTTAGGATAACCTCTCTCCCATGAAATCTCTCGCCGTCCTCATTTCACTCATTCTGTTAGCCAATGCTCAGGCAGATCCGTCTGCTAGTCTCATCCAAACAGCGTTGAAACAAGCTGGCGATAATCGCACGGAAATCCAGAAGGCCCTCACCGATGCACCTGCGGCACAACAAGCTGGCATGCGTTTTCTGATCGCCTACATGCCAGAGCATGATCTCAAGAAGCTCAGCGCGGAGTATCTCCTAGCCAATGTCTCCACCGCGTATGCCGCGCGCGAAACCCTTCCTTGGGGCAAGGACATCCCAGAGGAGCGATTCTTCAATGACGTCCTTCCCTATGCCTCAATCAACGAGCGACGCGATAACTGGCGGAAAGACTTCTTCACCCGTTTCGCTCCGCTCGTGAAAGACTGCGCCACTCCAGGGGAAGCTGCTCAGATCTTGAATCGCGACATGTATAAGTTGATCGGAGTCCAATACCACGCTAACAAACGCCCAAAGCCCGATCAAAGCCCTTACGAATCCATCGAAGCGAACTATGCTTCTTGCAGCGGCCTCTCCGTTCTGCTCATCGACGCCTGCCGCGCCGTATCGATCCCAGCACGCTTCGCGGGCACTCCCCGCTGGGCCAACAAACGAGGCAACCACAGTTGGGTCGAAGTCTGGGACCAAGGCAAATGGCACTTCACCGGCGCCTGTGAATACAACGCCGAAGGCTTGAACAAAGTGTGGTTCCTCAACGACGCTTCCCATGCCAAGAAAGACGAGCGGAAGCACGCCATCTACGCATCAAGCTGGAAGCACACTGGGGAGAGTTTCCCCATGATCTGGGCCCGCGATCTGGATTTCGTTGCAGCGGTCAATGTCACCGATCACTATACTGGCGAAGCAGAACAATTGTTAGCATCGGGCGAATGTTTGTTAGGCATCCAAGTCTGGGATCGTCCCGGCGGCCAACGTATCGTCTGCGACGTCGCCGTGCGTTCTGGGGACAAGATCCTCCACTCCGGCAAGAGCACTGGCACGGAAGAGGACACCAATCACCTATTCGAAATCGTCCTCAAACACGGAGAAAAGTTCACGCTCGACTACACGCCCGTAGGTGGGGAGATACGCACGAGAGACTTTGAGACGACCACCGAAGCCGGGCAAAAGCTCGATGTCTTCGTGAAGGACGAGTGAATCCGTAGCAACTATTCCCAGATAAATACTGCGGCCTAACTAGCCTGTCCTATTCACCTAGGATAGCGTGAGGGGTGTCAGAGCCGTTCAAGCGATAGTGCTCGTGTTAGGGATTGTGCCATGGCCAGAAATACGGCTGAGAAGGCCAATTAGCCCTGAAAAGGAGCGATGGGCGCGCCATCAGGACACACCGGTGGACACCCACCCCCTCC
>JBLHHN010000153.1:0-13165 GCA_047616785.1 Verrucomicrobiales bacterium | reverse complement strand
ACCTGACATTGCGGCTTCCTTCGAGACTGATTCGAACCTGCCCGCAGCCGAGGTCATACAGCGCAACCGGCGGCGCGCAGGCACGTGCTGAGCTTCCAAAAAAATGGAAAGTTTTCTACACCGTTGCCCGTCATCATGAGCGCGGAGGATTCCACCCGCACAATCAGAAGCGAGACGGCCGCAATGATCAGGAGCGCAATGAGAGGACCAGCGACCATCTAGTAGAGAAATGTCAGAATTCGCTCATTCCAAGCACGCAAGGCAACATGATCTCCAGACAACACATGATGTCCGCCATACATGAAATTTCCCACCACGCCTAGCAAGGCGAAATCCACATACGTGGGAACATCATTCCCTAGCAGAAATCGAGTCTTTTGAAGCTTAGCGTCAAACCTACCAAAGAGTCGATCTGCATCCCGACGCAGTAAAGCCTCCTCACGCCTCCAAGCATCGACGCACCCTCGTCCGAAACACCTTTCCTTATGTCGAATGACCATCGCTCTCTCCACCAAGTCTTTGATCGAGGGGATGTAATGAATGTCGCACAGCTTGAATGTTAGCCCCTCAAGCTCATTCTCGAAGTGTTCAATGATGATCTCCTGAATCCCCGCCTTCACCGATGGAAACAGCTTCCCTCCCGCAAAGCTCTGATCCATATAACGCGCAACATCAAGGCTCCGATCACTGCTCTCGTGGACGATCGTCTCCCCAGGCACAAGCACAGGCACTTGGTAATAGGCACCTTTAATGATGCGTATCACTACGCTCCGATCCCAATTCGGCACGACCACACGATCAAACGCCACTCCAAGAGCAGTCAAAGCCTGCGTGATTGGAGTACAATAAGGGCTGTGCGCCATTTAATAGATCACCAAGTTGCTCATGCTGAAACGATGCCTACTGGAAGAGCTAGGCGCAAACCGCGCTTCCACCATGAAGATAGTTAAGATACCTAAACTATTAAGTAAGGTTGATATCACACTTTCATTGACTTAAAAAGTAAGCCTAGTTGATCATCAAGATCTTGAGACATCGCCGGTTGGTGATACAGTTTCTCTTTCGGCCCCCCCTCTTCCCTCCCCCCCTCTCATGCGTTTCATCGTTCTCCTTATCATCGCCATCTGCGGCATGAGTGTGGTGAAAGTGGGCTACAACCGCTGGCGAGCCAAGCCCACGGCCCCTGCTCAGGCCGCCACATGGGAAGCTAGCGGGCGGCTCCGTGCCTTTCCCACCGCCCAACTCACGGAATTTCCGCATCTCGTCAGCAGCCCTTATCAGGCCAATACGTTGCTCGATGTCCAAGGCTATCGCCCAGGCGAACTCGTCCTTTGCCAAGCCTCACAGCGCCCGTTCTATGTGCCGATCCGCCATGATCTCCACTATGGCGAGATCGTGGGAGACTGGACCATCAAACGCTTTGATCGGCAGGGACCGGTGGAATATCGCGTGCGGTTCATCGGAGAGTTGGACGGCGTCTCGGCATACGGACAGCGCATGATGACTCATGGTCGTACCCTTCCCAGTGAAAACAGAACGAGCATCAAGCTAACAGGTTACTTTTCGAACGATCATCTCATCTGTGACTACGAAGAAGAAATATCTAGCAAGCATACAGAGACCGGCCGTTTCGAATGGGTCTTCAGCTCAGTCAAGGATGAACTTCATGGAAACGTCGATACTCAGCAGGGCTTGATCGATTCACAAGGGAAACGCATCACCGGATCTCGCGGTAGCATCCCCGCATCAGGAAGCGGTGCTGAGAAGTTCGTACCCAAGAATTGGACGCTGCTAGACAGTGTCTCCGGTCGTCTCACTGGCAAGAAGGCACAGTTTCTCGCCATGGTGATAGAGGAAGCCGGACCGCAGCCCTTGCGATGGCTGGTCCTCGCACAGCGCGATCGAGCCCTCGAAGACTATCAGACCATTATTACCTCGCCCCACGCCTGTCGTCGGCATCTCGGAAATGGGAAAGGCGATCCTCTACAAGGACTATCACTCCCTCACGACAGCCAACGCCCGGGCATCTTTGGCCTGCGTCATCATGCCACGCGTGACTATCGGCATGCGGGCATCGATCTTTGGTTTCAGTATGATCCAGGAACCCAAGAATGGCGTTTGTCGGAAGGCCGACGCTACCAATTCGATTTGAGCGATCCTGCTTACAAGCCCACCTGGTCTTCTGTAGTACCGGGAATCAGTCTCGCTGCATTCGATATTGAGGAAGTCCAGTTTGACACACAGCCCGTGGCGGAACGTTCGCTGACGGAGATCACCGCGGCCCGTTGATCCATTTCACGACTTCTTACTTTGCCTTGGCAAGAGGATTGCTATGGTTCAGGCCATGTCCAACCGTGCTTCTCGTCTCAGTGACCGCCGCCAACACCGAACCAGTCGCCGCGTGGTGCGAGAATCCGCCAGCCTCATTCCCCATGCATCTCGTGTGCGTCAACGCACCAAGCTCTCGATGCGCCGCCGTCGCATTCAGCAACCAGAGGAACCCATTTCTGAGCATACGATCCCAGCCGCACCGGAATCCATCGGCCTCCCTCCACAGCGTCTGAGCCAACTCACCGGCATCACCCCTTCCTTGGAAAGGCGGCTCTACGGGCTTGGCCAAACGCGTTTCTTCCAGATGGCGCACTGGACAGCGCAAAACATTGAAGCCACTTCGGACGCGCTGGGGCTCTGTCCCTCACGGATCCACACGCAGCGCTGGGTGGAGCAAGCCAAACGGCGCGGTTGATCAATCAAAAGGCCAAGAGCCACTCAGGATCTGAGTCAGCGCCGGGAGGTGATCGATGACTAACTGTTCCACACTCGAGCAAGGGAATTCGTAGGTGATGACAGGCAAGTCTCGCTCTGCGCACCAGGTCCCGAAGCTCCCAGGCGTGGCATAGCCAACGTCTTTCACGAGAGGCAAACCCGTTTCGTTGCCTAACCATTGGGCCTCAGGAGAAGTGTCAGGATCATCGATGCAAGCCAGTGGAGCATGCATCGCGATGACACGTGACGGGCTGAGCTTCTCAATCAGCCCCATCAGCGCCTTGGTCTCAGGCTCTGAACCAGGAGCATCCCCAGTTCCGAGGCGAACCTCGCTCGGCTCCTCGATCACCCAGCGATGCGTGACTTCATTCGCTTGCCAATTCTTCGTCGGGAAATTCCGATTCAGATCCACGCCATTTGCGTTCCCACGAGACCCACGCATCACCCCATCAGGATTCGCTGTGAGAATGACAGCACACCGCTCCAGAGGATGCGCCAAGGCACGCAAAGATCGCGAAAGGGCCACCGTCGTCTCAGGCTCTTCCCCATGAATGCCCGCAAAGATCAGCGTTCGGACCTCTCCATTGGGCGGCATCCAAATTTCCAACCGCTGTCCCAGAACGCTTTCGCCATAACGATCCGGCTCTTTCAGGAATCGCCCGCAATCAGGTCGGTTTCTCAACATCATCCATTCTAGCAACCGATGCGTCGGTTTGCCACCGAGAGAATAGCGCTCATATGCGGTCTCCATACGTTGACGCACGATTCCTAGCCGTGGTAACGTATTTGACACATGAAGAACACCCCCCTTTGGCACCCGGTCCTTCTCCTCGTCAGCCTCACAACACTCGCTTCTGCCGAGATCGTGATCAATGAGATCCACTACGCGCCCTTTCCTGACAATGAAGAGGTGCAGTTCATCGAATTGCACAACAGCGGCGCGGAAACAATCGATCTGGCAGGTTGGCATTTCAGTGATGGGTTTGAATACACCTTCCCAGCCGACAGTAGTCTCGATGCCGACGCCTACCTGATCCTCGCCCAGAACGAAGCGCAGTATAATAAGATATTTGGCAGCATCTTCGTCGGAGGCATCAAAGCCTCAGGTGAATTCGCTAGTGGCCAACTCTCTGGTGGTGGCGAAACGATCACCCTACGAAATGCCTCCAATGAAGTCATCGATAGGGTCAGCTACAGCGATGGCTTCCCCTGGCCCGTGACGGCTGGTGGCGATGGGCCTTCCATGGAACTCATTCATCCAGGTCTGGACAACGACCTTGGTGGCAGTTGGAGGTCTGGCACTGAGCCCACGCCAGGCGAACAGAACTCCGTCTACGCCGAGAAAGCGGCCCCACACATTCGCCAAGTCTCTCACTCACCCAAGGCACCCTTGCCCGGAGAGGAAGTCGTCGTCACGGCCAAAGTCACCGATCCCCAATCCGTGAAAGCGGTCACCTTACGTTATCAATTGGTTCAACCCGGAAAGTATATCCAGATCGATGATGAAACATTCCTCACCGAGTGGACGGAACTCCCGATGGCGGACAATGGCGAAGATCTCGATATCTACACCGTCACTTTGCCGGGCGACTTACAGAAACACCGTCATCTCATGCGCTACCAGATCACCGTCGAAGATGGGGAAGGCACCGCCATCGCCGTCCCCTATTCCGACGATGCCCAACCGAACTTTGCGTATTATTGTTATGGCGACATGCCAGCCTGGACAGGCACCGCTGAACCCGGCGAATCCGAAGAAGTCACGTATGGACCTGAGCTCCTCAAATCCGTGGCCGTTTATCAACTGATCACCTCCAAAGCCAATCACGTCGAAGCCCAACACATCACAGGCACCACACGAAGCAGCGGCTACACGGGCAGCGACTATCTTTGGAAAGGAACGTTGGTCTATGATGGCGACGTCTATGATCATATCAGTTTCCGCGCGCGTGGCGGCGTCTGGCGTTATGCCATGGGCAAGAACATGTGGAAATTTCTACTCAACCGCAGCCACGAATTCCAGGCCCGCGACCCGCTCGGCGAGAAATATCCGACCAAGTGGCGGAGAGTTAATTTCTCTTCCATGATTCAACAAGGCAACTTCAGTCACCGTGGCGAACAAGGCCTGTTCGAAAGCGTTGGGTTCGATCTCTTCAACAAGGCAGGCATCGAGGCGCCATACACCAACTATGTGCATTTCCGAATCGTGGAAAACAGCGGCGAAAGCAATCTCTTCAACAATCAATACACCACGGATTTCCAAGGGCTTTATCTCGCCATCGAACAACTCGATTCCCGCTTCATGCGCGCCCACGATATTCCAGAGGGCAATCTCTATAAGATGGAGAACGGCACTGGAGAGAAAGGTCTCAGCGGAGTATTGAAGAACACGGCGCCTTTCCCAGCCGTCAGTGACTACACCGACTTAGAAACATTCAAGAAGAACGGTTACGAGAAGAATCCAGACGAAGCCTGGTATCGTGAAAACTTTGATTTGCCGCGATACTATGCTTACCGCGCCGTCGTCGAGTCCATCCACCATTACGACATTGGCAATGGAAAGAACTATTACTACTACCACAATCCTGAGTCTAACAAATGGGCCACACTGCCCTGGGATCTCGATCTGACCTGGGATAATCGTATGTACGGTCCCGGCACTGAACCTTTCCAGCGTCGGGTGTCCGAAACGGCCCCCTTTGAGCAAGATTACCACAACAAGCTCCGTGAATTCATCGGGCTTCTCTACAATGAAGAACAGACGGGTTTGATCATCGATGAAAAGGCCTCCGCCGTCTTCACCCCTGGTGAACCTTCGTTAGTCGATGCTGATCGTGCGATGTGGGATTACAATCCTATCCTCACCTCTCGCTATGTGAATTCCAGTAAGGCAGGCCATGGCCTCTATTATCGCATCGCGGACACCGATGACTTTCCCGGCATGATGAATCGCATGAAGGACTATGTCGTCAGTAGATCGGAATGGATGGAGGACCAAGTCCTCGACAACACCGAATCGATGATTCCCAACCCGCCCACGGTTACAGCGATCGGATCGGCGGACTTCACCGTCGATGATCTACGATTCGAATCCACTGCGTTCAAAGGAGGCAGCATCTTCTCTCCGCAGAAATTCGGCGCCGTGAAATGGAGACTGGCAGAAATCACCGATGTCACGGCCCCAGATTTCAGTCCAGAACCGCCCAACAAGTATGAGATCGATGCCGTCTGGGAAAGTGAAGTCCTCACAGAATTCGCCGCCGAAATCACCATCCCAGCGGAAGAAGTCCGCCCGGGGCGGGTCTACCGCGTGCGTGCTCGCATGCAGAATGAGCGCGGCTACTGGTCCTATTGGTCCGGGCCTGTGCAATTCGTTGCCGGCCTGCCTAACATTCAACCACTTCTCGACAACCTCGTCATTTCAGAAGTTCTTTATTCCCCTACTGATGCGACTTCAGAGGAACTCGTTGCTGGGTATCAGACGGCTGACTTCGAATTCGTGGAGTTGCTCAATCTTGGCAGCACCGCACTCGACCTCAACAACGTGCGTTTTACGAAAGGGATCGACTACGACTTTTCTCAAGCCAGCCTCCAAACGATCGAGCCTGGCCAACGCATCCTGCTCGCAGCGAACATCGCCGCATTCGTAAGTCGCTATGGCCAAAGTCTGCCTGTCATCGGAGAGTATGGCGGCGAGGAAGGATCCAAACTCAACAACAACGGCGAGCGTCTGAAACTCTCCTTCGGCGCAGGCGTCGCCATCCGCGATTTCAAGTATGAAAACGGCGATGGCTGGCCGGAAGTCGAGAAAGGTACTTCTCTGGTCTTGATCGATACCGCCGCGCTCACCGATCCCGCCCTCGCCAGCAGTTGGGGCACTAGCGGTGTCTCTGGCGGCACTCCCGGGGTCGCCGATGACGGCGTCGTGATAGTGGATCCTGAGCCAAGCGGAGGATACGCAGACTGGCAAAGCAACCAATTCACCGCAGAGCAAACCGGCGACGCCGCGATCTCTGGACTCCTTGCAGATCCCGACAATGATGGGTGGGTCAATTTACAAGAATACGCCTTCTCTGGCAATCCGCTCGGCGCAGAAACCCATGGGCCTGAGGTCGTCACTGACGATGGCGCGCCTCAACTGGCCATCACGCGTCCCTCCCGAGCCTCGGATCTGACCTACACCATCGAACAATCCGCCGATCTCACGAGCTGGAAAGCCTATGAACCAGCCGCACAAAGCACTGTGTTAGATGATCAAGGCCAAGAGCGCGTCCAATTTCAAATCAACCTCCAAGACGGTCCTTACTGGAGGATCGTTACTACCAAAGACTAACATGAAACAAACCTCACTCACCATCCTACTCCTGGCATTCCTGTCAGGGCATGGCCTCTCTCAGGTCGTGATCTCTGAAGTCGTCACGAACAATACCAAGCTCGAAGACGAAGACACCGACGAACCTGACTGGTTTGAACTGCACAACACCGGGGCTGCCGATGTCGATCTCGAAGGCTGGCATCTTACCACCAGTGACACGGCGGAGACCGTCTGGACGCTCCCACAGCTCACGTTACCTGCTGGCACCACGCAGCTCTTCTTCGCCTCTGGAAAGAATCGCCCCACCTCCACCGTCGAAAGCTATCGTCCACACACAGACTTCTCTTTGGCAAACGAGGGAGGTTACCTAGCGCTCTTAGAACCCAGCAAGACCGTTGCCCATAGCCTCACCTACCCTGAATTAGGGAAGAATGTCGCCTATGGTGTGAAGGGCAGAAAAGAAGGCCATCTCTTCCCGGCATCTCCCGGTGGACAGAACACCATCACACCGACCCCTAACGGATTGGTTCCCAACGTCCAATTCTCTCACGAAGGCGGACTCATCTCTGGCCCGATCGAGCTCACGCTCGAAGTGCCTGATCATCCTGACGCGGTCATCCAATACTCACTCAACGGCGCTGAGCCTTCTCTTTTCACACCGACTTACGACGGCCCGATCACGATCGACAAAGGAACCACTGTGACGGCCCGAGCGACCTTGTCCGATTATCTTCCCGGCCGGCTGCGCACTCACGGCTACATGCTCATGGACGAGAGCCTTTCCAAATATGCAGGCACCGGAGAAGTCTTTGATTCCAACCTCCCTATCATCTTCATTGAGAGCTTCGGAGAGAGGCTAGACAACGAGCGTGCCTTCAAACCTTCCTATGTCAGTGTGATCTCGCCAGACCCTGAAACGGGTCGCGCCCGCTTGGACGGTGAGGCCGACTACAAGGGCCCCTGCGGCGTCCATCAGCGTGGCGAAAGTTCCGCAGGATTTGGACAAAAGAGTTATGCTCTTGAGATCAGAGACTCCGATGGGGAAGACAGCGACGCCAGCCTTCTTGGCATGCCAGCCGATTCTGATTGGGTCATCTACGGCCCGTGGAGCGAGAAATCGCTCATGCGCAATAAGCTCATCTTTGATTGGATGCGCGAACTTCGCGGTGATGATGGCACCTCCGTGCGTTCGCATTTCTGTGAGGTATTCGTCAACCAAACGGACGGAGATACCGTGAGTTACTCCGACTACCGAGGCATCTGCTGGCTCATTGAAAAGATCAAACGTGGACGCGAACGCGTGCCCATCGAGAAAGTCAACGACCAGACCGTGGATACCAACATGATCACGGGAGGCTACATCATCCGCCGCGACAAGCCGGACAGCGGGAAGAACAGCTGGAACTCTCCCAGCTACAACCAGAACCTGCAGAGCTTCGATCCCGATCGGTTCTCAGATGTCCAACTCGACTATGTCAAAGGCTACATTTCGAATTTCGAGACGGCTCTGAAAGGGAACGACTTCGACCATCTGACCAAAGGCTATCGGAAATACATCGAACTGGACACTTTCATTGACGCACAATGGTTCGTCGAGTTCACCAAGCAAGTGGATGGCTATGTCTTCAGCACTTATTTCCACAAGAATCGTAATGGAAAGTTACGCGCGGGCCCTTTGTGGGATTTTAATATTTCGCTAGGAAATGCCAGCTACGGGACCGGTGAGCAGTCCGATGGGTGGCTCTACGGAAATCGCAATGGCCACGGTCAGAATTGGTACCCACGCCTGCACCAAGATCCCGAATACAACATGGCGCACTGGGATCGCTACTGGGAGATGCGTCACGGCATCCTCTCCGATGACGCTCTGAATGCCACCATGGATGCGCACATGGCTACTCTGCTAGATGGATACACCGCACCTGTCGGCAATAGCGAACCGGAGACGGTCCAGAATCCTGTGGCCCGTCATTTCCGCGAGTACCCCTTCCTCGGAAGAGTCGACTGGCCAAATCCCGCCGCCGAAAGACGGATCGAAACGTGGCAGGGGGAGATCGATTATCTCAAGGAGTGGTTCATGGATCGACTCGACTGGATCGATAATCAAAGCATCGTCGTAGGTGACCAGATCCATCGTGCCCCCAAATTCAGCGCACCTGCGGGAGAACTCGACGGCCCCATTGATCTCGAGATCGTCCCTTACAAAGGCACACTCTTCAACAATCACAAATTCCCCAAGGAAACGATCTACTACACCACGGACGGCTCAGACCCACGTCTGCCTGGGGGTGCTCTGAATGACAATGCGATGATCTACACCGATCCGATCTCGGTCACGACCACCATGAACTTCCAGACACGATTGCTCAATGGTGAAACATGGTCTCCCAAATCATCGGGCACCTATCTGCTCAACCACGCCCCTGCATCTTCTGAAAATTTGATCATCTCAGAGATCATGTACAACCCGTCCGAACCTTCCGGCATCGAAGGCTTCAGTGGGTTTTCTGAAGGTTATCTCTTTGAGTTCATCGAATTTACGAACACAAGCGAGACGATCGTCGATCTCACCGGCGCCTCTTTCTCGCGCGGCATTCAGTTTGATTTCTCTTCTCTGCCCGCTCATGAACGTTTGTTAGATCCAGGCGCCACGATTCTTCTCGTGAAGGACCTTGAAGCCTTCCAACGTCGTCATCGCGATGTCGATGATGCCCTGATTCGTGGTCAGTACCTGGGCAAACTCGACAACGGTGGCGAGCGGCTCACTCTTGAAGACGCCGCGGGAGAGGAGATTCTCGATATCGCCTACAATGACAGTGACATGTGGCCTGCTGAAGCCGATGGCGGAGGTTACAGCCTCACCTGGGCCGGCGCAGCCGATCTAGACCGCGGAGATCCCGCGGCCTGGATGATCAGCCTCGCGGAGGGCGGCGATCCTGGCACGCACACCATCACGGAAGGCCCAAACACGCCAGATCCCGAAGCCGACTCCGACCGCGATGGCCTCAGCGACTTCGCTGAGACTCTGCTTGGCTCCGATCCACAGGACGCCAGTTCGATCTATCTCCTGCAGATCGAGGCCGACGGCCCTTCGACCTATCGACTCTCGCAGAGGCACCAGGCGGATCTAGGAGACACCACCCTCACAGTCGAGCAATCACAAGACCTCATCACATGGTCCCCTCTCGACGCAGGTGCTCCAGAAACGATCGCCCATGATGACGACACCGTCTCAGATGTCTGGACCATCGAAGCCACCTCCATCAAGCTCCTGAGGATTCGTCTAACCAAACCCTAGCATGGCCAGACTCAGTCTCTTCCTTGTCCTACTCACACTTCTCCATGCGACCGCCAAGCCGAATGTCCTGATCATCTACGCCGATGATCAAGGCTCCTTGGACCTCGGTTGTTACGGTTCTGAAGACCTGCAGACGCCTCACCTCGATGCGTTGGCCAAACGCGGGGTACGCTTCACCCAGATGTACTCGCCCTCGGCGATCTGTTCGGCCTCCCGCGCGGGTTTGCTCACAGGCCGTATCCCCGCGCGTGCAGGGGTCCCCGGAAATGTCTCTTCCTACAAAGGCAAGCCTGGGATGCCTGCGAGCGAAATCACCATCGCCGAAATGCTAGGACAGTCCGGCTATGATACCGGGCATGTGGGCAAATGGCACTTGGGTTACACCCCAGAGACCATGCCCAATGGGCAAGGCTTCGCCAATTCCTTTGGGCATATGGGAGGGTGTATCGACAATTACTCCCATTTCTTCTATTGGAATGGCCCCAATCGCCACGACCTCTGGCAGAACGGCCAAGAGATCTGGCGCGATGGCGAATTCTTCGGAGACCTCATGGTGGATCAGGTGAAGCAATTTGTTTCAAAGGAACGAGATCAGCCTTTCTTCCTCTATTGGGCGATCAATTTCCCCCACTATCCCATGCAAGGCACGGCCAAGTGGCGTGAGGTCTATCGCGATCTTCCCTCCCCCCGTCGGCAGTATTGTGAATTCGTTTCCACCATGGATGAGATGATCGGTGAAGTGCTAGGACAGTTGAGATCACTGGGCATTGATGATGAAACGCTCATTCTCTTCCAATCTGACCATGGCCATTCGACGGAAGAACGCGCCTTCTTCGGCGGCGGGAACGCCGGGCCCTATCGTGGCGCCAAAGGCTGTCTCTTTGAAGGCGGTCTTCGCGTGCCATCCATCGTCTCATGGCCAGGCACCTTGCCCGAAGGCGAAGTGCGCGATCAAATGGTCATGGGTTGCGACTGGTTTCCTACGATCTCCGAACTCTGTGAGACCGCGTCGCCACAAGAGAAGCTCGATGGCAAGTCGATCACGGCGGTCATCAAGTCTGCGGAAGCCGACTCTCCTCATGACCACCTCTATTGGCAACTCGGCAAGGGCTCACGTGCGCAGTGGGTGGTCCGTCAGGGCGACTGGAAACTGTTAGGCAATCCCACGGATCGGAGCCAGAAAGGCAAACTCGATCCCAAGAACGACCAACGTTACTTGGCCAATTTAAAAACCGACCTCAGTGAAGCCAAGAATCTAGCGAGCGAGAACGGCGAGAAAGTCCAAGAACTCCAGGCCATACGCGATCGCTACGAGAACGAGCTGCCGCGCTAGCTGAAGCCAGACTAAGGACTCGGTTGCTGCTGTGAGACCTTAATGTCGAGGCATGGCAATGGTTGATCACTCAGCCCAACGGTCGCCATAGGCTGGTAATGTAATTTAGCGACCGAAATATCTGGAAAATCTTGTTTTTATTTTTATTTGTATATATATACTATAATTATAAATCTAAATCTCCAATGATTTACCGAATCGGTTTCGCCTCCTTTACTTTTCTGGCCTTCTTGGGACCGGTCCATGCCAACAACGGCGTCGTCTCCCTCGCCAAAACAACCCCAGTCCCGTTTCAGGTGGACGGGGATCTGTCAGACTGGCCATCCGACAAAATGGACCATCCCATTTCTCTGGTCAGCTACGGAGATCCCCTCGAATCCTCAGCCGACCTGACGGCTGGCTTCTCCACTCGCTATCACGTCAAAAGCCAAACCCTCTATGTTGCCGTTCGTGCGATCGATGATACCACCGTCTTCGGCGGACCTGGCGAACGTGCGTGGAATTCACGGGACGGCTGCGAAATCTATTTCTCCATCTTCCACGGAAAGGAAGGGATCGAGGCCAATCAATACGCCTGCTTTGATCCATCAGGGAACACTGAAAGATCAAAAGGTGCCGCCGTCAGTGTCGCAGCTCGCCGCATCGACGGGATTCACACCTATGAGTGGGCCTTCAGGCTCCAGGAAATTAACAATGGGAGACCCTTACCCCTCACCTTCACATGCGCCTTTGATGTGGTCATTGCCGATCGCGACTCCCTCAACGATTTCAGTTGGCTGAGTTGGGGGCCAGAATCAAACAAGTTTCTCTCTCCTCAGAACACAGGAGACCTGATCATCGGGGGTCAGGATACAGGCCGCGTGAATCTCTCTCTCGCTTCAAACGAAATCCTCAAAGAATTCGGTCACCTCGTGATCCGTTACGAAAGCCTCTCGAATCCCCAACTCGTCGCTCAGATTGAAACAGACCGCCAAGGACGCGGCTTCGTCAATCTCCCCCAGGGACGCTATCGCTGCCAAGTCATGCGTCCGGCAGGTTCGCCGTTTAGCGAGGAAATTGAGATCAATGGATCATCAACCATCGAGCACGTCCTAGACATCCCTCCGATCCTAACCGGAAGCGAAATGCTCAAAATTGGCGACAGCAAACCGATGGGATTGGGCATGCAAGATCAGGCGACTTTCGAATACACCGTGTCCGACGGCCTGCCAGCAGGCATCTTGAGCGACATATGCCAGGCTGAAGATGGCAGCCTCTGGATGACGACCTCGACAGGGCTCGCCAAGATGGAGGGCAAAGACATCATCACCTACCATTTGAAAGACCAGGATCAAATTACTGATTATATCGGATTTGGGGTACAGCTATTCGAGGAAACATGATTATGTTAGAGTTTATGGTATCTCGCACTTTGGCGTGCTATCATATACATAAATCGGTGATTGTTAGTGTT
>JBLHHN010000152.1:0-13172 GCA_047616785.1 Verrucomicrobiales bacterium | reverse complement strand
AGACCGCTCCGTTTCGCGTGCTTTGTCACCTCCACACGCCGGTGCGTTACTACATGTTGAATGGTCAATTAACATGATTCATACTTTTCAATGGATTGGAGAAACCGGCCATTGCCGGTGTAACCAGGGAACACGTAGATCGCTTCAATCGGGCTTCCACTGGCATTGGCATTGCCATAGACCTGAGCCACCTCGACATCCGCGATCAATCCAGAAATGACAACCTTCACATTCGTCGACTTCAACGGGAAGGCATCGACACTGACATCATCCCCCACGACTTGAAAATATGGCGACTCCACCTTCAGGTCTCGCGCATCAGACGCCGCCATGGCAGTTCCTGAAACAAAGATTCCACTGAACCGAAAGGTCCAGCCCGACAAGGCACGCATGGTAAAATGACTCATGAAAGTTACTTTGCCTCACAAAGCAACTCGGTGCACTACTGTTTCAAGGACTTTCTTTGCAATACAAAGTAATTTAAAAACGATCTCCTGGCAAGCGCGGCCTGGGCCTAGACGACGCCTGCATTCGCACTATGCTCGCGCATGTCTGACGCAGATCCCCTCTCCTTTGGAATCGTTCTTGATGATGCGAAAGAAGCCATCCCCCGAGTCGCCGCAGCCATGATGAAGACTCGGCTACATACGCTTTACATTGCCCCAGTGACCTGTGGGACCGTGCATGCCTTTGGAGAACGCCTCGGCCAAACATTGATCAGCCAGACCATTCAAGGTCCGCCCCTATCCGAAGCAGAAGAAGGCGCGATCCGGCATCTGCGAGGAAGCTACGCCTTCCGCGCAGAGCATGACCCTCGCGTGTCTCTGCACATGAGTGAGGATCTCCACGGGTGGACAATCATTTGCGAGGAAGAACCACTCTTTGCGCTCTCCAGCGGACCACGCCACATCTACATCAAACCCTTACCTGAATCCTATCACGAGGCGCTTCTATACGTACGTCCGCAACTGAGAGAAGTCTTCTTCTGGCCAGTCTGTGAGGATCATCGCGATTTGCCAGGAAATCTCACATTGCACACGTTCTAAATCACTTCGACTGGGCTCGATCGATTGCTCAGTGCGTTTATCTTCCCCCCAACAATAACCGCCGCAGGAAGATCTTAGATCTTCTCTTGTCCAGAGGCATTGGGACGTCACCGTCAGCACGCGCTCTATGTTCAGTTCATACTTTTATTGCTCGGTCTGCGCGGCTTCTTTCTCCATGCTCCCTCTGAAAAAAGGATCGAAGTTAGCATCTCCCGCCCGGAATCTGAGATCACAAGCTCCATTCTTTCGCTTCTCAATCCGTAGATACGCATCGTACCGCACTCAAAACATAAGACAACATCGATACGCTTTTCATCAAAGGAAATGCTTAAAGCGTGTCGTGGCGAGAAGCATCTCATTGGATTACCTTCTCCCGACATGGCATCTCTAATTGCTTGGATTATCTCTTTCCGTTGAGAGGCTGAGCGAATAGGCGCACTGCCTTCAATCAGAAAGCCGTGCATCAAACGATCGGCGGCAACGGGGGGGGTAGAGACTTCTTCGCCGGCAATACCCTTCACTAGATTCGGAGGAGATGGGGTTAAGGCGTATAACGTCAAATCGCTCCCCTTCAGTAGCGGGGCTTCGAGGGGGCCAAGGCTTCCAAGCCGACCGGGTCCTCCGCTCGAAGGAAAAATCCATGGCCAAACAAAGTAGACTCCGATACCCATCGCAATCACCCCTGCGGGAAGTAGTAGCCTTCTAAGTGCGATGGGCGATTTATTCATGCGCGGAGCCTTGCCCAATTCTTGATCAGAAGAATGTCAGACGTCAAGCCGCGAGAGATTCGCTTTATCACACCACACGTTTCTTCCATGTCCCACGGAAGAACATCACCATCGCCATGAGCGTCATCATGGTATCCGCCGAGATGATGGCCCAGAAGACGCCGCTCGGGCCCATCTTCAAGTGAAATGCTAGCCACCAAGCGAAGGGAATTTGGAAGATCCAGAAGGCAATGAGGTTCATCCACGTCGGCGTCATCGTGTCGCCAGCGCCATTGAAGGCCTGAGTCATGATCATGCCCCATCCGTAGAAGAGGTAACCATAGGCAAACACATGCAGACAACGCACACCGATCTCGAGAACCTCCGGATCCTTGGTGAAGATCCCGACAAAGACCTCGCCGAAAAGAAGGAACCCTAACGTGACCAGTGCGAGAAAAGCCATGTTATAAAGGCCGGTCAACCACACCGCGCGCGCCGCGCGATCCGGAAGCTTCGCTCCCAAATGCTGCCCGACCAACGTCGCCGCAGCATTCGACAAGCCCCAGCTAGGCAAGATGGTGAAGATAACGATTCGAATGGCGATGGTATAACCCGCAATACTCGCACTGCCAAAAGTCGACATCAGCCGCATCATGGCGACCCAACTCGAAGTCGCGATCAACATCTGCGATATCCCACCGATCGATACGCGAATCAACCGCTGCATGATGCCAAAGTCAGGACGTAAGACGGCCCCGCGCAGCTTCACTCGGCTGCGGCCTCGGCGGAGATGGTACATTTGATAGCCAACCGCGACACTTCGACCTATCACCGTCGCCACGGCCGCTCCCTCCAAGCCCATGGCTGGAAACGGTCCCCAACCGAAGATCAGGCAAGGATCGAGGACAAGATTGATCCCGTTGCCTAACCAAAGAGCACGCATGGCCAGAGCGGCATCCCCCGCCCCACGGAAGATCGCATTGTGGATAAACAGGAGCAGGATGACCACATTTGCCGAGGTGACCACGCGAGCATACCCACCACCCAACGCGATCACTTCTGGTGATGCGCCCATCACCCCTAGAAGCCGAGGCGCAAAGATCCAACAAAGTATTCCTGTGACAACGCCCACGACGAGTCCCACATAGATCCCCTGCGCGCCCGCTCTTGCTGCTGCCTCTGGTTTCTTTTCTCCGATGCGACGAGACACCGTCGCCGTCACCGCAATCGACAGCCCCACGGCGATCGCATAGTAAAGCGTCAGGACAGATTCCGTCAGTCCCACGGCCGCCGTGGCATCGCTGCCTAACTTGGACACCCAGAAGATGTCGCAAATGGAAAACAAAGATTCCATGGACATCTCCAGCACCATCGGAATGGCTAACAAGACAATGGCCTGACTCAGGCGCCCAGACGTGTAGTCGTGCTGATCATCAGAAAGAGAGGCACGGATGGTAGACCACCAAGAAGAAGTGGATTCTTCAGTGGCCGATGAGGGCGATGACATAGTCTAGTCTAAGAAAGAAGGTGTGCGAGATGAGCGTTCACCATTCAGGAATCTCCGCAACCGCTATTCCGACAAGCAATGGAGGATAACACTACGGCACCAAGAACCCTGCCCCATTCAGCCAGACGCGATTCCGGAAACAGCCGTTGCGTAGGAAAAGGCGCTCGCCATGTTTCCGAGCAAGTCTCAAACTTCCAACATCATGCGATCGCTTTTCATCATTATGCAGGCCCTTTTCCTAGTCACCTCCGGAGCTGAGGTGGCCCAACCGACTTGGCCGCAGCAGGCCAGCGATATCCCGCCCGACACTCGCCTCCATTTTGGCAAGTTAGAGAACGGATTCCGCCACATCACCATGGCCCACGCCGAGCCTCCAGGACGCGTCAGCATCCGGCTCTACGTCCACACGGGTTCTCTCATGGAAACAGAAGAGCAACGCGGGGTCGCCCATTTCCTGGAGCACATGGCCTTCAATGGCACGAGCCAATACAAGGGCACAGAGATCGTGGAATTCCTTCAGCGCTTGGGCATGGCTTTTGGCCCTGACATCAATGCGCACACGTCTTTCGATGAGACGGTCTACAAACTCGATCTTCCCAATGTCGAAGAGGAAACGATTGATCAAGGTCTCGCCATCATGCGCGATTGGGCCGATGGCATGTTGCTAGACCCTGAAGAGATCGATCGCGAGCGCGGCGTCATTCTCAAAGAGAAGTTAGGCCGAGATTCGATCCGGTTCCGACTCATGGAAGCAGAGTTTGATTTCCTCTTTCCCGAATCTTTGATCCCTCAGCGCATGCCCATTGGCTTGGTGGATGTGATTGAGAAAGCACCGCGTGAGCAGTTCACCAAGTTCTATCAAACGTACTATCGCCCAGATCGCATGGTTCTGGTTGTGGTTGGAGACATTAATCGTGAAGCGATAGAAGCGAAGATCGTCAAGGGATTTTCTAACATGAAGCCTGCGGGCCTACCGATCACAGAACCTGATTTGGGCAAATTGACCAATGACGGGATTCGCGCACGCGTCGTCGTCGAAGCAGAAGCTTCCAGCACCACCGTCTCCGTGACCACGTTGCGCTCTTTTGAAGCGAAGCCTGACAATGAAGCCAATCGAACGGACAAGTATCCTCTCAGACTCGCCAACGCCATGATCAATCGGCGCTTCTCGATTCTCGCAAAGAAAGCCGATGCTCCTTTCGCTTCCGGCGGCACTTACGCAGGTGATTTCTTTAAGTTCGCCGACATGGCGAATGTAGAACTCAGTTGCCAGCCCACCGAATGGGTGGCGGCCATGGGCACCGCAGAGAAAGAAATCCGACGTGGGCTCGAGCATGGCTTCACCGCCGCTGAACTGAAGGAAGCCAAAGCCGAGCTTCTCAACGCTTACGAGCGCAATGTCGAGACCTTGGCCACAGAGAAATCGCCGGAGATCGCCAATGATCTCGTGTCTTCGTTAGGCGAGAAAGAAGTCTACTCGAGTCCACAGGACGATCTGCGCATCGCAAGCAGTGCCTTGGGAACAGTGACTGCGGAAGCTTGTCAGAAAGCTTTTGCAGAACGTTGGGCGGACGAAGCGATCCATATCATGCTCTCTGGAAATCTGAAAGACTCTCCGACATCGGAGCAAGTGACACAGGCGTTTCTCGCCAGTCGCCAAGAGGCTGTCGAAGCTCCCAAGGAAGAAGAAGAGATGCCCTTCGCCTATCGTGAGATCGGGCCGGCGGGACAAGTGAAGAGCCGGGCCAGTGTCGAGGACTTGGAGATCACTCAACTGACATTTGCCAACGGAGTGCGGGTGAATTTAAAACCGACGGATTTCGAAAAGGATACCATCCGCATCATGGCCGCCTTCGGCGGAGGCAAACTTTCTCAACCGCTGGACAAACCCGGGATCGATCTCTTCTCACAGTATGTCTTCGACGCCGCAGGTTTGGTGAAGCACAGTGCCGATGATTTGCAGCGCCTCTTCGCAGGCAAGAATGTCAGTGTTTCATTTGGAATCGATGATGATCATTTCACGTTGTCAGGCAAGACCACTCCTGAAGACTTGTTAGACCAACTCCAAATCATGTGCGCCTACTTCGTCGCTCCTGGTTATCGTGAAGAAGCCGAGCTACGCGTCCGCAAGATGTATCCGATGATGATGAATCAGATCGCCAACTCGCCGAGTGGCGTCATGCAAGCGAAGGTGAATCGTTATATCCACGGAGATGACCCGCGCTTCGGCATCCCAGGAATCGAGGCCTTAGAGAAACTCACCATGGCCGATGTGAAACAGTGGGTAGACGCTCCTCTGAAGAAAGCGCCACTTGAGCTCAGCTTGGTTGGAGAATTTGATACGAGCAAGATCATTGAAATGCTCCAGACCACCTTTGGCGCTTTGCCAGACCGCGACAGTGATCGCCCCGCCTATGTGGAGGAAAGGAAGATCAAATTCCCCACCGGCGAGTCCCAGAAGATCTTCCCCTATGAAAGTAAGATTGGGAAATCTCTAACACTGGTCTATTGGCCAACGACTGACCGCCCTTCCGATGTCGGAAGAGCGCGGAGATTGAGCGTGCTGTCCAATGTCCTCGCCGATCGCTTGCGCTCGAAGATTCGCGAGGAGCTTGGAGAAGCCTACAGCCCCGGCGCGCACAGTCTTGCCGGAGACGCCTATCCTGGCTACGGAGTGCTCTTCGCCATGAGCCCTGGATCCACCGAGAAAGCCCAACTCGTCGCTGATCGGATTGTAGAACTTGGCACCGCCCTTGCCGAAGAAGGCGTGGATGAAGACGAGCTGAAAAGGGCGCTCCAGCCTATTCTCACCGGTCTCAAAGAGCAGACGAGAAACAATCGGTATTGGCTCTCCAGCGTTCTGGAACGTTGTCAGGAATTCCCTGACCGCCTGGACTGGGCTCGCTCGATGACCGAAGATTTCGAAGGGATTAAGATGGACGGCATCAATGCTCTTGCCAAAGAATACCTGGCCAAGGGCAAATCCATCAAAGTTCTCATCGTCACCGAATCACCCAAAGAAACGCCTACACCGTAGTCATCATGAAACGACGCCATACCCTATGCCTGCTTGTTAGTCTCACAACTTTCTCCAACACGTCACTTTTCGCCCAGGAGAAAGTTTTCACAGATCCCAGCAAAGTCGACGATCCTGACTTCAAGATCCAAGGAGAGTATCTTGGCGAAGCCGATGGCATGCAATGGGGAGTCCAAGTCATTGCCCTGGGTGCTGGCAAGTTTAACTTTGTTGCCTATCTCGGCGGGTTGCCTGGTGCAGGTTGGAGCGGCGACAAGAATCAGCGCATGAAAGGCACTGGAGAAAAGGCTCCCAAAGGGAAAGTCATTCTCAAATCGAGTGGAAATAGTGGTAGTCGCGGCTTGATCAGTGGCGGCAAGCTAGAGCTCTTCGCCAAGGATGCGGAGAAACCCTTTGGTACCCTCAAACGTCTTGTGCGCGAGAGTGAGACGTTAGGAAAGAAGCCACCCACGCAGGCCACCGTCCTTTTCGATGGATCGAACGCGGATGCATGGACAGGAAAGAATGACAATCCGTTAGATGGAGATCTTCTCGTTCAAGGCGTCTCTAGCAAGGAGACATACCAAGACTTTCAGATGCACCTGGAGTTCCGCACCCCTTACAAACCAACCGCCAGAGGACAGGGCCGCGGGAATAGCGGCTTCTACGCGCAAGGCCGTTACGAAGTGCAGATCCTCGATTCCTTCGGACTTGAAGGTGCGGACAATGAATGTGGTGGGGTGTATTCTGTCGGATCTCCCAAAGTGAACATGTGTTTCCCGCCGCTTTCCTGGCAGACCTACGACGTCGATTTCAAAGCGGCGCGCTACGATGCCGAAGGGAAGAAGACCAAGGATGCCATCATGACAGTGCGTCACAATGGCGTGGTCATACATCAAGACTTGGTCGCGGATCATTCGACCACGGCCTCTCCTCTGAAAGAGGGTCCTGAGCCAGGCCCCATCAACTTGCAAGATCACGGGAATCCTGTGCGATTCCGTAACATCTGGGTCACCACCCCCACGAAGAAATGAAACGTTTCCTTCCTCTCGCCGCAGCTCTCCTCACACTAGGCTGCCTCATCCCCAACTGCGCGGTCGTCCCGGAAACGGGTCGTCGGCAGTTGCTCTCCATGTCGCCGGAGGAAGAGACCAAGTTAGGCTTGCAAGCCTTCCAGCAATACAAACAGAAGAAACCCATTTCTAACAATACCGCCTTGGCGGCCAGAGTGCGCCGCGTGGGTCAGCGACTCGCTTCCGTGGCGAATGTGCCAGGGGCCCGATGGGAGTTTATCCTCTTCGAGGACAAGGAGCCGAACGCGTTCGCCGTGCCTGGAGGCAAGGTCGGGATAAATACCGGTATCATGATCATTGCTCAAACCGATGCCGGTCTCGCGACCATCATCGGTCACGAGATCGCCCACCTCACCGCCCGCCATGCAGGTGAACGAGTGAGTCAGAAAAGGGTCGCCCAGATCGGGGCAAGCGTGCTCGGCCTCGTCTTGCCTGAAGCGGGCCTGCTCACCAGCGGCGTGGGAGTCGGAGCGCAGCTAGGCCTCTTACGTTTTTCACGCGCTCATGAGTTGGAGGCGGATCAGATCGGCACCTTGCTCATGGCACGAGCTGGGTATGATCCTCGGGAAGCCATCGGATTCTGGCAGCGTTTCGCAAACGACAAGAAGCAGAAGGGTTCTGGATCGAAACACGAATTCTTGAGCACACATCCGCTCGATGAACGCCGCATCCAAGCACTACGCGCGCACGTTCCACGCGCCATGGCGGAGTATCGAGGGTAAACATATGACAGCTCCTAATAGGCTCATTACCTGGGCAAGTCCGTTAGGATTGCTCATTCTTCTCACGTGTCTCGGCCGGGAAGGCGATGCCCAAGTCGTGGCCCGCCCAGTAACCCATCCCGCCTCTTGGGGCGACTTCTCCATCAACGGAGAGCTCATGGCAGAGGCCGGTAAGCATGGCCGCAGCCGCATGAACCCGATGAAACCTCGCTATGTCACCATTCATTCGACCGCGAACGTTTCCAAAGGCGCGGATGCCAAAGCCCATGCCAAGGCCATCCGCAATGGCACCCTCAAATCCACCCACAATTCCCTCGGCTTTCTTACCTGGCATTTCACCGTGGATCAAGGCAGCGTCTATCAGAGCCTACCCGAAAGGGAACGAGGTGAACACGCGGACTACGAAGGACCGGGAAATCGTGAATCCATCGGAATCGAAATGTGTGTGAACGCTGGCAATGATGCCAATAGAACCATCGACAGCACCGCCAAGCTCACGGCGCTGCTGATGAAACGGCATCAGATTCCCTTGGAGCGAGTCGTACCCCATCAGCATTGGCGTCGGATCCGTTTCGATGACAGAAAGGACATCGGCTTTAAGAATTGCCCTGGACTACTGCTAGAGAATGGCAAGCTAGCGGCCAAATGGAAGGCCTTCATCGCAGCCATTCAGCGTTACCATCAGCAACTGTAGACTCTATCCCTCAATACTAACATTTCAGCATCACCATCATGAAACTACCCTCTATCAAGACCACCTTCGTCGCCGCTGCCATTTCTCTCACTGTTTCCATCACGGGAATCGCTCAGGACGCTAAGGAAGCCGCGCCCGAGGCTCCGAAAGCGGCTGCTACGGAGAAGAAGAAGCCAACGCAGGAAGAACTTGAGGCCAAATTCATCGCCACCATGACGAAGGCCACGATGTCAGGTCGCTGGTGCCTTATTCACGAAGGCAAGTTGACGCCCGAGAAGGAAGACAATTACACCATCGAAGGCGTCCTGAGGAATCCTAACGGATGGATCATCAAATCCCGCGTCCAATACAACAAAGTCGACATGGTCGTGCCCGTTCCTGTGAAGATCGAGTGGGCCAGTGACACCCCCGTGATCATCGTCGACGACTTGCTCGTTCCTGGCGGCAACACTTACTCCGCGCGTGTCATGATCTATGAAGACTCCTACGCGGGCACCTGGTCAGGCCCTGGCGTTCAAGGCCTCCTCAACGGCATGATCACCCGCGAAGAAGAGAAGAAAGAAGAATCGGCCCCAAAGGAGAAGTAGTTAGTTTTAGTGGATTGGCGCGGAAATAAGGTTTCTTCTGTAAGTTTGCCTGGATGCCTGTCTGTCGCGTAGCGTAGCGACCGGTCATGTTAGCCCGGAAGGTGATCTCGCCCTTTTGAGAATCCGCGCTGCCCTACAGAGTCAATCTAACAGAGGGTCATCCGAAACGGGATGATCATCCTCTTCCGGCAATTCGGTTCCGCTTCGCTTGATCTTCCGTTCCGCCAAGTCTGAATCCCCAGTCACGGCAATATGGAAGAGTCCATCGCCTTCATCCGCGATGCCGCAGTTCGTTCGGCCGATCACGATGCCTTCCACACTTGAGAAGAACTGGCTTTCATGCGCGCCAAAAGGGTCGGCGATGAAACCCAAGGGAATATCAGGAGTGACCGCTTTCCCTAATGAAACTAACGGCGTCACTATTCCACCACGCGGTGCTCTTGCCCAGTAGGAATCCTTCGCAAAGACAACCGCCCGACGCTTCCGAGCCACTGATTTCTCGGGAGGCAACATCTCCAAGTGCCTCATGATATTGAGGATCCCTTGCAAGGCGAAACGAATGGAATTGGAGTCCAAACGCAAAGCTTCACCTCCTTCAAACATGAGCATGGGCTTCTCATTCTTATCCATCAATTCTCTCAAAGTACCACTGCGCGTGGTACTTTGTAAAACCACGGGCGCACCAAAGGCGATCGCGAGTTCGTGGCATTCCGGAACCTCTCCACTGATCCGAATCTGTGGCAGATTGGGTCGGTTCACTGATCCCGTATGGAGATCGATCCCAAGACTGCACTCCTTCACGATCTGATCTGTAAACACTTTCGCCAATCGTGAACCAAGGCTACCGTTCACAGATCCAGGGAACATCCTATTCAGGTCTCTCCGATCCGGCATGTAACGCGAACGGCCCACAAACGCTGGCAAGTTCACCACAGGAACGGCGAAAAGATCGCCACGCAAACGCTTCAAGAGACGCATGTTCAACAAGCGCCGAATGGTTTCCACACCATTCAGTTCATCACCATGGATCCCTGCACACACAAAGATTCGCGGCCCCGGACTTTTGCCGCGAACGACGTGAACCGGCACCGTGACATGCTCATGGGTGATCAGGTCGCCAACTCCCAGATGGACCATCCCACGCTTCCCAGGGCGAAACGACTCTCGACCTATTAAGAGAGGGTCATCAAAGGCATGCGTGTCCTCGTTAGCCATGCCCGCGGGTTTTCGTGTGTCCGGGTTTGCTATGCTTCTCAATGAACGCGATGATCATACTCGCCACATCTTTGCCTGTGGTCGTCTCAATGCCTTCCAAGCCCGGTGAAGAATTCACCTCCATGATCACGGGACCGTGATTGGCACGAAGCAGGTCGACACCAGCCACATTGAGTCCCATCACTTTGGCCGAGCGCACCGCCGTCGAGCGCTCCTCAGGCGTGATCTTGATCACACTCGCAGAGCCACCCCGATGGAGATTGGAACGGAATTCCCCTTCCTTGCCTTGGCGTTTCATAGACGCCACCACCTTATCGCCCACAACCAAACAGCGGACATCAGCGCCATTTGCTTCCTTGATGAACTCCTGCGCAAGAATATTAGCATTCAACCCTCGAAAGGCCTCAATCACACTCTCCGCCGCCCCATTCGTCTCGGCCAAGACAACGCCGACGCCCTGGGTCCCCTCTAACAATTTAATAACTAACGGAGCGCCGCCGCACTCTTTGACCAGATGCTGGGTCGCACGCGGATCATGGGCAAAGCCGGTCACGGGCAATCCCAAACCTTTACGCGCTAGCAATTGCAGACTTCTCAGCTTGTCACGGGAGCGAGAGATAGCCACAGACTCATTGACACAGTAGACGCCCATCATCTCAAACTGTCTCACCACTGCAGTGCCGAAAAATGTATGCGACGCGCCGATCCTCGGGATAATCGCGTCATACCCAGCAAGTTCACGATCGCCAATATAGATCCGCGGATTGTGCGCCGTGATGTTCATGTGACAGCGCAGGTAGTCAATCACGTGCATCTCATGCCCCATACGTTCTCCAGCTTCGACCAAGCTCTTGGTCGAGTAGAGAGTCCTGTTTCTTGATAGAATCGCAATCCTCATGAAGCCCTAGGCTGAAAAGCCGATCTGTCCATTACCCCGCTGATTTGTAAAGGGAAGATAGCCTTTTACTGAGAAGGTACGAGCGTTGTGGATCCACGGAAAAACGACCAGCGATCGCAGCACGACCGAGCAGCATCCGAAACTTCATGGATTCTCGATTAGTTAGGCTGAGCTCGATGTCCCATTTCACAGCGCCCATGGCTGCTGTCGCAACAATGAAAGGTCGTTTCTCCTGATGCCCACCTGAGTTCTTCACGTTTCTGTAACCCACGATGGGAGCTTCACAGGTCAACTCAAGATCTCCACGCTGACGCAGCGGATGCAACTGGAAGCGAGCCCAGTCCTTACCGTTACGAACAAACACTTCACAGGCATGCGTGTGCAGCGCTGAGCTACGAGCTCCCGTATCGATCTTGGCTTTGATCCCCGGGATACCCAGACCAGGAAAACGAAGCCACTCCCGCCAGCCAATGACTGGGAGATCCGAATTTACCGCAACGTTGTTAGAGGACATGAGGATGAAGAAAGGACGCCTACTTGACGCGGTCTCCCCGAAGAAAGCAAATCCACTATTTACAACGGACAGACAAGTCGGTATGTGTCGCCCCATGAAGAAACCGCATGCCAAGCAACGCATCCTTGATACCGCAGCGGATCTCTTCTCGGATCGAGGCTATTCCTCGGTGGGGATCAACGAAATCATCGAGAAATCAGAAACCGCCAAGGCTAGTTTCTACCAGCATTTCCCTAGCAAAGAGCAGCTTTGCGTCACTTGGTTGACCGATGCCCATGAGCGATCTAAGGCAGGGCACGAAGCGATCTTGAATGGACCAGGCAATGCTAGTGAGAAGGTCATCGCATACTTCGAAGACTTGAAAGAATGGATCAAAACCAAAGACTTCCGTGGTTGCCCCTTCACTAATACCATCGCGGGTCTCGACGGAGAGTCCCCCCCGATCTCCGAGCAAGTCGAGCATTACAAGCTCTCCATTCGAGATTTCTTCATCGATCTTGCCAATGACATCGCTCCCGCAGATTCTGCAGCAAGACGCTTAGGAACAATGTTCTTCCTTCTCTATTCTGGTGCCACCTCCGAGTCTCAGAACCTCCGATCGGCTTGGCCCGTGGACGCCGCCATCGAATCGGTTCATTGGATCCTCGCGAAAGAGAGCGCCAAGTCACCTAACCAATCACTCTAACATCTTCCAATATGAGCAAAGACTACGCTGAAAAGAGCCTCATTATTCACGAGCAACTGCGTGGCAAGATTGGGATCTACAATAAGATGCCGATCAAAAGCAGCGACGATCTCTCCATCGCCTACACCCCTGGAGTCGCCCGCCCTTGCGAAATCATCGCTGCCAACAAAGAAATGGCGCGCACACTCACAATCAAGCACAACTCTGTCGCTGTGGTCAGTGATGGGTCCTCATTACTTGGACTCGGAAACATCGGCCCTTCCGCGGCCATCCCCGTCATGGAAGGCAAAGCGATGCTCTTCAAAGAATTTGCCGACATTGACGCCTGACCCATCTGTTTGGACACCCAGGACGCCGATGAGATCATCGAAACAGTGCGTCGCATCGCTCCTGTCTTCCAGAACTCAGTGATTCCCCAATTTGTTCGTAAATTGAAAGCAGGTTCAGCGCCTCTCAATTAAAGAGAGAAACATGTAAGGTGTAAGATCGAAGGATTCTATCAGCCCAT
>JBLHHN010000151.1:0-13262 GCA_047616785.1 Verrucomicrobiales bacterium | reverse complement strand
TATCGGGCGGAAACGGCCCTATCGCGATTGGTGGGGGACAAGCTGGGCAAGCACCACCGAGACGAAGCGCGCGCATTTGTTCGCGACCTCTACACAACAGAAGCGAACCTCATACCCGATCAAGAGGAGGGGACATTGACGGTGGAACTCCACAGCTTAGCCACCCCGAAAGCCAACGAGATCCTCAAGCATCTATGCGCTGAACTCAACACGAGCGAGACAGAATATCCTGACACAAATCTTCAATTGATTTTCAAATCGGTATCCGAATAAACCTGCCCCAGGTCCGGTGTTCTGAAGTTCGAGAAGCATCTGAATGACGTCAATTTCCAAAGCCGCGAGCTTGATCGGAAAGCGAAGAACACTCGCGGCGTCCGATCGGTTGAGGTGACTCGACTGGTCCGAGAGCTTGAGAAGGAAGCCCAGGAACTCCGATCGCTCCATGGAAGGAGAATGGGACCAAGTCTCGAAGCTCTTCGACGACAAGCCCACCGAATTCCAAGAGCTTCTCGAAGCCTATCAAGATGCCAATGTCGTCGTCATGGCGTGGCTCGAATACAAGATCGCGTTGGTCGAGCCTTTTGTGAAAACGTGGGAGAAACTTCCTGGAGCTCGCTTTGGACCAGATTCCCCCACCGCCGTCATGAATCAGGGGAAGAAATCGGGGCGTGATATCCGTGAGGAATCCAAAGACGCCACGAAACTCATGGCCGCCGCGATGGCCTTGTCCGAGAAGGGTGACAAGGAGGGCTCGCTGGCAAAGACGCGTGAAGCGATTGCCAAAGGCGGCTTTGACAAGAAAGTGCGCACGCATTTCGCGCTCTGTTATGCCGAAGTGATGGCTGAGAAGCTCGCCGCCAAGAAGAAGGATTGGGAAGCGGCCGAAACCAAATGACACTACACTGCTGGTCTTGAAGAAGAAGCGGTCAAAGCCCTGAACGAGGACCTTGGCGCCGATCTCAATTACGCCAAGCCTACGCCGAAGAACCCTGGTCGAGTCGGTGCGACCTATGGCTTGACCATGAGCGGAAATGGGGCCGGCAATGTGAGCACCTTGGGAGTTCGGTTTCAGGAACTAGTGAACACGACCACTCGTTCGAAAGGCAAGAGCAAACTCTTGGAGGGCACAGGAAATGAGCAGATCGAAGTGCACGCTTCGGGAAGGAACGAATTGGACAACTACATGGTCGCCTCTATCAAAGACGCGATGGGCTATGTGCAGTCCCAGCACCTCCCCTCACTCTACGACGAACGGATTGTCATTTCCTTCGATCACACCGTTGAGGTGTTCTTTGGAGGCGATTCCGCAGGGGGCGCCCTGGCCGTGGCGGCCATTTCACAGAAAGAACGTATCATCCCTCAGGATGACGTGTGCATGACAGGATCCATCCGATCATTCGATGATATCCGAGCCGTGGGCGGCATCCAACCGAAAGCCAAGGCTGCGGCTGAGAAAGGATTTCAAATCCTCTTGGTGCCGGAAGAGAATAAGGATGAGCTAGAATACCTAGAACTTGAGACGCTGGACCAGCTCGAGATCATCACGGGCAAAGTCACCACTGATTTCCTCTGTATCGCTCTCCCGACTTACAAAGATTCTGCAAATCCTGCAGCAGTTCTAGCACTCAAGCGCTACGCCATCGCCGTGAACCTTACCCTGAACCGACAGGCTAGCAAAGCGCTCACCGTGCTTGACCAACTCGTCAAAGACTACCCGGCCCACTACTCCGCCATGCGCTTGCGGCGGTTGTTAGAGATCGCGGGCTATCTTCCAGACGATTCGGTTCCGCCATCCCTTCTCAAGTAAGAAGGGCGACCACAGCCGTGCCTCCGGGAGACTTCCCTAGGCCCAGTGGGATTCCGTTTGTCTCCAAGCCATCCCGGCTTAGAGGTTCTCCTAAGACACGAGCATGGCCCAATTAAGATCACTAGCAACGGTAAGTGGATTCACGGCTATCAGCCGTGTCTTGGGATTTCTTCGAGACATGCTCATCGCTCGATTCGTCGGGGCAAATTTCATCAGCGACGCGTTTTTCACGGCCTTCCGCTTTCCGAACATGTTTCGCCGGATCTTTGGCGAAGGCGCGTTCAATGCAGCTTTTGTCCCACTCTTTGCCAAGAAACTCGAGACGGATACAAAGAAGAAGGCGGTCGAATTCGGCTCGCACACCTTCTCCATGCTCAGCTTGGTCCTGGGAGTGGCCACTCTCATCGCCATTCCATGCATGGGCTGGATCATGTCGCTCGTGGCACCGGGATTTAAGGCAAAGTTAGATACCGGCTGGGTCAGTCCAGGCCAGGCCCAGATCGTCTCTGCGGACAAGACGATTTCCATCAGCGGAGCGAAGAGCATCTACCTCGTCTATGAAGGCAAAGGTAAGATCGCTCCTGAACTAGCATTCCTCAAAGCCAACCTGATCGCATCCAATGGCGATATGGGTATCTTTCAAAAGCTTAAGAGCCAGTTCAAACCAGACACTGCGAATGGCGAGCGCACGCCTTTGTGGACGTTTCGCCCGCGATTTGCATTGCAATTGCTGTCTATCAAAGATCTCAAAGAACTTCCTACGGAAGGTACAGGCTTGGTAGTCGTAGCGCTGGTTGCCAATGAGTTTCACATTCGAATCTTTGACGACAAGGGCAAACTGACGACTGACCTAGCGCAATCTGCTTTCCTTTCAGGAAACGATCTAAGCTCATTCCGACAAGGGTTCACGGAACTCAGCACCCGCGAACGAACTGAAACTGAAACTGAAACTGAAACTGAAACTGAAACTGAAACTGAAATGCGGCAACTCGTCGAGTCTGCCATCCAGTTGTCTGGATTTTCACACGACGATCCCATCGCAGAAGCCACCGGCGGCGGGACTGGATTCCGCCTTTTGAACAAATCGGTGGTGGAGTTTCCTCTTCCAAAGAAACACACCTTTGAAGCGCTAGAACTCGACATCTCTGCGGCTGCGATGCCCAGTGGTGAACAGGTCCGTTTTCAAGTTTATCGGACAAACCCGAAGACGTTTCCTCTCACTGTCACTCTGGCGAGAATCACCTTCGTCTACCTGCTTTGCATGGCCTTGGCAGCCCATCTGAGTGGTGTCTTGAACACCGTGAGAATCTTTGGCATGCCCGCGGCAGCGCCGATCATCCTCAATGCCATCTTCATTATCGGACTGGTCATCTTCGTGCCGTTGCTAAGCTCCCCTGATTACTCTGGTCACGTGCTAGCCTGGTGTGTCCTAGTGGCAGGGTTCGTCCAGTTAGGCGCGTTGTGGTGGACCTGTCATAAAAAGGGTTATCCCATCCGATTGGTCAAGCCGACGGTCTCTCCAGAGATGAAACGGCTCTTCCTTCTCATGGGTCCTGGCATTGTCAGCGCGGGCATTCAGCAGATCAATCTGCTCATCGGTGGGATCATCGCTTCCTCACAAGAAAGCGCCATTTCCTACCTCTACTATTCAGAAAGGATCTATCAATTGCCTCTTGGCATGGTTGGGATTGCCTTCGGCGTGGTGCTTCTACCAGAGATCACGCGAAGCCTTCGGGCCAACCGGCCCAAAGATGCCGAAGATAGTCTGAATCGCGGCATCGAATACTCGCTCCTCATCACCGTTCCCGCAGCAATCGCCTTGATTGTCATCGCGTTCCCGATCATTTCAGGTGTCTTCCAGTGGGGAAAGAATTTCACCATCGTGGAAAGCCTCGCCACCGCACCCGCGCTAAGCGCCTTCGCCCTAGGCTTGCCTGGCTACGTCTTGATCAAGGTCTTACAGCCAGGTTACTTTGCTAGAGAAGACACCAAGACGCCAATGATCTTCGCGGGAATCACGGTTCTCACCAACATCGTCTTCAGCCTCATTCTCTTCTACTGGCTACGCTCACGAGGCATCGGGCACGTTGGCATCGCGTTCGCCACAAGCATTGCCGCATGGGTGAATGTGGCCCTACTCGCCTTCGGGCTGCGCAAGCGCGGGTACCTCAAGCTCGACAAGCGTTTGTTAGACCGTCTGTGGCGCATCGCTGTCTGTAGCCTCTTGATGGGTGCCCTGCTGTTCGTGCTCTATCAGTCTCTTGAGGACTTCCTGCGCACAGGTCGTGTGCAATGCCTTCTCAGCCTCATCGTCCTTCTCGTGGCTGGCCTAGCTTCATACGGGGCAGCTGCCATCACCCTAGGCGCGACCACGCGTGCCGAACTCCGTCAAGGATTCCGCAGGGGATGAGCACGAGAATTCTGCTAGTAATTGGGCTACTCATCGCCCCAGCACGCGCAGACTTCCCTTCCCTTCGTCAGCAATTCCGTGACCTGCCTTGCTTGGCACCGGTCATTGCAAAGATCGATCCCAACGCGCCCGCAAGCTTGGAAGAAGCCCTTTCCCTGCCTCCCAACCAAGCGCCCGTCCTTCTCGCGCCAGAAGACTACGGCCGGGTACATTTCCCGATCACCTCCACGCTTGAAGATATCACTGTCCTACAACGGTGGTTCAATCAAGGAATCGGACTCTATCATGCAGGCGAAAACATGGAAGCCGAACGTTGCTTCCGCCAGGTCGTCACCTTGGATCCAAGCTGTCCCCTCGCCTACTGGGGACTCGCCTTGGTCAATGAACGTTTCGCACGCCGTGCTGAAATCTATCTCGAAAGGGCGATGCACTTTGCCGGTCAAGTCCGTCTATCCAAACGCGAATCACAATGGCTTCGCGCTTATGTGCGTTGTTATGATCCCGCTGGGACACCCTTTTCACGAATGGATCTCGCGACCCAAGAGGCTCGCCGCCGGGGCTTAGAACATTCGTTAGAAGATCTGGCCTTCACCTTCTCCGAGGATGTCGAATGTCAGGCCTTTCTCTTGCGAGCCCTTACCTTACGATTGGCTATTCGTGAAGAGGCCCCTGAACAAATGTTCGGGCTGGCACTGATTGGAGAGAAGATCCGAGCGGCCAAACCGAATCATCCGGCCATGGCTTATGAAGCGGCGCTTTGGACGGCCCATCGGCCAGCGAATGCCCAGGAAGCTGCCACGAGAATCGTAGAGAGCGCGCTGCCCATCCCCGCCTTGTGGTCGTATGCAAGCCGCGCCTATCTCAGCAATCACCAGTTTCACCTGAGCCTCGCGGCGAGCGAGGTCGGGCTTCGAATGATTCACGCTCAGAGCGCCGAGCGCCACGAAAGCCCGTTCGCTGCCGAAGGCTACGGGCTCGCTGTCTGGCAGCATATCGATACCCTCAGCACCATCGGTCGGATGAACGATGCGCTGACTTGGATCGATATGGCAGAACGTTTCCCCCGCCTCCCTGTCGCCGCGCGTGTCCCCCACCTTGAAGATCCCAAGGTGTCCCTCTTTGCAACGAGACTAGCAGAAGCCCGTTTCCGAATCTTGGTAAGAAGCGAGCGTTGGGAAACCTTGGCCATGTGGGGAGAGAAATGGTTCGGCGATGATCAGCATGCAGAATGCCTGTTAGGCTGTGTCGCGCTTCGCCTGGCAAAGCATCGGTTAGGACAGCCCGCGGATGATCTCCCGACGGCTGAAGCTGTGATTCATAAACTGGGACAGAGGGGAGTTGTCGGAAGTATGCTCACGGCACGAGCAGGCCGATTGATGGAACAGCTCATTCGCAAACAAGCTCCGGTAACGATGAAGACCGAGGACCTTGGTCTCTTCCCACAAGAGTTCGCTGCAAGACTGCTCTTCGAAGGAGATCGATCGGATGAAGGACTGGCTATGCTAGAAGAAGCGGTGATCGCAAACTTCAACGCCCCACACGTGACTGCTCACGCCATCGACCTCTATCAAACACACGGGCAAAGGGAAAAGGCTTTGTTAGCATTCTCGACATCATTTCGTCAAGCCGCTGTCTTGGCGGATCAAGATTTGCCCGTATGGGATCGCTTGCGTCCCATCGCAGAGAAGGTGGGACTGCAAGGACGTTGGACATTGCCAGGGCTTGTGGTGGGTTTGCCAAGGCGAGATCTAGCAGAATTCGGACCCACGCATTGGGGTGACCAAGCCCCTGTCGAGACGCCCCTCCTGGCAACCTATCGTGGGCGACCTGTGCTGGCGCAGTTCTTCATCGGAGTGCACTGCGGTTTCTGTCTAGAGCAATTGCAGAAATTGGCGCATCAGCACCCAGCCTTTGAAGAACTGGGCGTTCAAGTGGTTGGGATCAGCCCAGATTCCGAGGAGAAGCTGAGAGTATTTGAGATTGGATGGGAGCCCGTCAAATTGCCGTTTCCCCTCCTCAGCGATCCGGGACAGACAGTCTTTCGGCAGTTTCGCATTCATGACGATCTCGAGGGCGAAGCCATGCATGGGACGGTCTTGTTGGATGGAAATGGAAAGATTCTTTGGACCTTCTCCGGCCATGAGCCGTTTAACAGCACAGACTTGCTTCTTTCGGAGCTTCGAAGAGTAGGACCTCAGTAAACGGCCGCCTTATAAATATCATAATTTATGCTATACGTCATGAGAAAACGAGATCTCAGGCGATCGCTGCGGCTGCGAACCGTCATCTGCAGCTTCCTTCTGACCGCCTCCCCCGCATTCGCGATCATCGACGTGAATGGTGATGGGTTGGATGATGTGTGGCAAGAACGCTTCGCGGCAGGAAGCCTGACGCCCGAGGGAGATGCGGATAGTGACGGACAGACCAATCTTGAGGAATGCGCGGCCGGAACCGATCCGTTCGATTCCGACGCCATGCATCAGTTCACCGGCCAGGTGTTCGATGAGGCCGGAACCGCGACCGTCACCTGGGAGACGATGACGGGGAAACTCTATCAGATGGAGATCGCGGATGTGCCATCCACGGCTGATTTCGTGTCACTCGGCCCGGGCCTTCACGGAACCGGGGACACGCTCAATGTGAAACTAGCGGAAGACGCCGCGCCTAAGATCATCGGCGCAGTCTTTCACGAAGTCTGGGTGGGCGTGCGCGGGATGACCCATCTTGTGAACAAGTTCGCCAGCGCACCTTCGGCGACGCAGGCCCTGACACAGACTCAGATCCCATCTGGCGTGGCCGACTACTATGGTGGCAGGCTGCGAGGCTACTTGGTGGCCCCAACGACAGGCTCTTACACTTTCCACATCACAGGGAATGAAGCCTCCGAGTTCTGGTTAGGTTCTACAGATAGCCCTGACACCATCTCCAAGCTAGCCGAAGTGCTAGAATCCCAGACTGATGTTGGCGAAGAAGACTGGGAGCATTACCCTAACCAAGCCTCGAACGCAATCAGCTTCACCGAAGGAGACCGAATCTATTTTGAAGTACGCCACGTGCACAGCGAGGGCCTAGATCACGCGGCGCTAGGTTGGAAAAGCCCCGGGTCCACCGAGATCCAAATCATTCCCACAACCGCCATCGAGCCCTACCTGGCAGGCCTAACCAATCTCTCGGGACTCACCGGAGACCGGAAATTCTTCAGGGTGCGCGTGTCCGATCTCGACCAAGACGGAGATGGCATCACAGACTGGGCAGAGAAACAGATGGCGGGAAATGGCCAATTCTTCTTTGCCGATGCTACCACACAGACCGGCACCAATGACGGCACCCTTCTTACCGCAGCCCTCGCCAATGTCGAAGACCCGGATCTCGTCAGCCTGATCGTCTCGGATGCGGGAGCCACCGAGAACAATACGCCTCTAACAGGTGACGACCACGGAACGATGGTGATCTCGCGCTCTCAAGGGTTACAGCCCCTGACCGTGCGATTAAGCACCGAGAATGTCGCGCATCCTGAGGAATCCGCCGAATCCGGAGACTACACATTGGAAAACCAAGACGGCTCTCCCGTGGGGACAACGGTGACCTTGGCCTTTGGGCAGACTTCCCATGTCATGACTGTGCGTCCCATCCCCGATGCGATCCACGAATATCCCGAAACCGTCCGCATGCGTCTGCTAGACCCGATCACTGCTGGAGACTACGAAGTGGATCTGCAAGATGTCGCCGACGTCTTGCTCTATGATCGTGCCGACCACCAAGACAACAAGACACTCTTCGTAGGCGGCTTCTCCAAAGACGCAAATTGTGGTGGAGTGACGAACGGCAATGGTTTTGTCAGTGCCCTGCTCAATGGCCCAAAGACGCAGCTTGAGATCTCGAATCATTTCAACAACCTCACATCTCCACAACAAGACTCCCATGTTCACAAATCCAATCCTAGCCAGACTTCGGGCTCGATCGTTTACGCCATCACCCGCGTGCCAGGCGGCGAGAGCGGTCCAGAGCCAGGGTCCCTCCCATTCATCGGTGAGATCACCGCTTACCCTTGGGAACTGACAGAGACCTCGGGCGCTGTACCGACTGGCGGCGGGGCAGCCTCTCGGCAGACTCTGATCGATTCTCTCTTTCAGGAGAACGGTGAAACTCCCCTTTATCTGAATGTCCACACCGTGGACAACGCCGCTGGCGAGATCTGGGCCTTTCTCAATGAGACCACCGGAACCTCCTCCGATCCCGGTGATGCCGATCCTCCGGCCGATCCCGGAAGTGCCGAGTTCCCTCAAATCACAGAAACGACGGCTTTGGAGCAAGAGATCCGACGTTTCCTCAATCAGGCCACCTTTGGATCCACAGACTCAGAAGTCGCCTCATTGTTAGCGACGATTAAGAATGAACGGCTCACGAATTCCAGCTACCATCGCGTTGAAGCATTCGAAGCTTGGATCGATGAACAAATCGACGTCATCCCACAAACCTACATCAAGGATCAGACCCTCGCGGCTGATCTTCAAGAATGGAAACTACGTGGCTTCTTCGACCCTACTCGGAATCCATCCGGCACCTACAATGGCACCATGGTGGACACTCCAGGATTGCCTGCGGCATGGGCTGCCATTGATCGCTCTAGCAGTAATCCGGAAGAATGGTTCCCCACCGTCGACTATCCATTGGCGAATATAGAAATGCTGCTCGGGCATCAGGTCAATGATCTAGGGCAACCCAGTGGGACCAATCGGCGGCGCACTCAATGGAACATGTATCTCAACGCGCGCGATCAGCTGCGGCAGAAGATGGGATACGCCTTGCAGCAGATCGTCGTGACTTCAGCATCTGCCAATACGCTATTCCAGCGCACGCTAGGGACTGCGCATTATTTGGACATGCTCAATCACTACGCCTTCGAATACTACCGCGATGTCTTCGGTTATGTGAACTGGAGTCCCGTCATGGGACGCTGGCTGAGCAGCCTTAAGAATCAACGCGCTTTCGATATTGATGGTGATCTCGTGAACGATGTGTTTCCGGATGAGAATCTCGCACGTGAGGACCTGCAGTTGTTCTCCATTGGTTTATTCGTCCTATGGTCGGATGGCTCGCTCAAGTTAGGAAACGACGGCCTCCCTATTCCTACCTACACCAATGACGACATTCAAGAATTCGCCCGCGTGTTGACCGGACAGAGTTTCGGCAAATACACGGACACCCGAGCAGATTGGGGCGTATCCTCATTCGCCGAAGTCCCTGAAAATACAAACTTCAATCGGGGCAACGGGAATCCCTACTACGGACATCATTACAATTACCCGATGAAGATGTTCGGCATCTATCACGATCAAGGCGTCAAAACGATGCCCGGAGGCAAGGTCATCGACAACACTTCTATCATTGACCCTGAAGACCGAGGCATCGCCGATATTGAGGCTGCCATGGATTGGTTATCGGGCAAGCCAGGCGACGGCAATCCAGATTTCAACATGGCTGAGAGTCACCAAAGCACGCCCGCGTTTATCAGTCGTCGACTCATCCAGCGGTTTGTCACAAGCAATCCGACCCAAGGCTATCTCCACCGAGTTGCGACCGCATTTAAGAATGGTGAAGGCAACCTCGGCGCCACCATCAAAGCGATCCTACTCGATCCTGAAGCACGCGTGGTGGATCTTTCATCGACGGTCTTTGGCATGAAGAAGCCGCCGCTAGAAGCTCATATCCAACTCCTGAAAGCTTTCGAAGCGTATTCACTCATACCACTCCAGGCATCCACCGATTCACCGTTCGATACCGCGCCGGGTGACTACTCTAATCCTGACATTCACATGACCAATTTCGGCTATCCTCCTACGGAGATCGCCAAGCAGAAGAGAAACGCGCGCTATAGTTATCCTAGCACCCATACCGGAGAATCGGCTTCTCTAGACATGACTCCCTACCATCAAGACACGGTCTTCAACTGGTTTCTCCCTGACCATAGCCCTGGCGGTCCTATTGCCTCTGCGGCGCTGGTTGCTCCAGAAATGCAGTTGGCCAATGAGGTGGGAGTGATTAAGAACATCAATTACTTGCGAGTTCCTGTCGTTACTTGGAATCCTGCCACAGGTGTGGTAGGCCAAGGTGTCAATTCGTTAGGCGGCACCGCACGCAATCAACAACTCGCCTTGGGGCAAACGACAGACGGAATTTGGGATAACAATGATCGTGTCCGATTCGATACCCAAGACTGGGCCAATCTCCTTTACCCATCCACCACTCCGACTGCCACGACCACACGGAGCAGTGAATCTCTTGCCGACGAGATTCTCATGGACGCCTTGGACAAACGCCTCACTTTAGGTTTCTTCAAAGAACGCTATCCCTATGATCCCAGAGACGACGGCGTGGATGATGTTTTAATGAACCCTCGCGAGATATTGATCGATTATCTCACAGAAGCCTACGGGAATCCATTCAATGGGGCCAATGACGACGGGGATCGAAACTCAAAGTTCCGTTTCGGACTTCATCTTCTTTCGGTCACCCCTGAGTACCTGATCAAGAAATAGACGCCCCCTTTCCTACGATGAGCCAGAGCTATTCATACCAAGTATCCCGCCGATCCTTCCTTGCACGTACGAGTTGCGCCACCCTTGGGATCAATGCCTTGGTCAATACGTTGGCCCATTTGCGACTGATGGACGCAGCGGCCACGACGACGGGTGCGGGCATTGGCAATGACTACAAAGCACTCGTCTGCATCTTTCTCCGCGGAGGATGTGATATGAACAACGTCGTCATTCCTTTCGGCACCAATCCTCAAGCAAGCGCTTACCAAACAGGTCGCGGCGTTGTCGCCGTGCCGGAGTCCGCGATCACCACGACCAAGTTGAATTTCCCTTCAGCGGCAGACCAACAGTTTGGCATGCATCCCAGCTGCAATCATATGGCAGGGATGTTCAATAGCGGCGAGCTTGCTCTCGTCACCAATGTAGGGACGCTCGCCTATCCGACGGATTCAACCAACTACGCGACGAACGTCTTGCCGCTTCAATTGTTCTCACATTCCGATCAAGTGAATGAATGGATGTCATCCATCTCAGAGAAACCCTTCGTCTCAGGTTGGGGAGGTCGCATCGCGGATCTTCTTCATGATTCCGTGAATCCAGATTCACAAACGTCCATGTTGATCACTGCGGCGGGCAACAACGACTTCATGGTCGCCCCGGGTGCGAGTGTGCCACAGTACGCCGTCACGACCAGCGGCGCTGTGAGTCTGGCGGGCTATGGCCCAGGGTCTGATCCCTATGCCAATGCTCTCAACCCAGACGGGACTTATAAGACCAACTCGACCGGCTTACGTTTAGAGGCTTTCGAGCGTGTCATGAATTACACCCATGATCACTTGCTGGAAGAAGGCTACAATACCGTGGTCCGACGTGCTCGTGAGAATGAGGCTATCATTACCGCAGCAACGATTGAAGGAGATCAGTTAGACATCGATTTCGACGGCATCTGGAACACCTTTGGAGCCAACAACAATTTGGGCAATGAACTCAAGATGGTGGCGCGTTTGATCGCGGGTCGCGAATGCTTGGGCAATAAACGCCAGATCTTCTTCTGCGATCTTGGGGGCTTTGATACCCATCAAGACATCAATCAAGATCTCCCAGCGTTGTTGGCAGAGATGGACAGCGCGGTGGGTGCTTTCAATGAAGCGATCAAACAGATCGCGCTCAAAGATGGCAATTTCGACTACAACGACGTGACCACGTTCCAAGCCTCTGACTTCAATCGTACGTGGACTCCCAATGGCAATGATACGAACTCCTCAGGCACCGATCACGCCTGGGGAACGCACGCCTTTCTCTTCGGTGGCGCGGTGCAAGGTGGTCAAATGTATGGCGCCTTCCCACAGCTCCAAGTAGGTGGCCCAGACGACGTGCCTTCTGGTAGCCGAGGACGTTGGATTCCAACCACTGCCGTCGATCAATACGCGGCTGTCATTGCGAAATGGTTTGGTGTGGAAGGTGAAGCGTTGTCCGCGATTCTTCCCAATCTCTCACGCTTTGACGATCCCTTCGAAGCGGGCAGCGGCCTTAATTTCCTAGATCTTCTTTCTTAATCGATTTGAAGAAGACCAAAGTCGTCGTTGGCGTGCTAGGCATCCTAGCACTGATTGTGGCATGCTTCCATACTCTGCAACCGCCAAGCCAGGCGTCCAAGCATCCAATCTCTCCGGCATCGACCACCACTTTCCCACCGGAAGAAGCATCCCCCTCCCCACAGAATGTAGACCCTCGGCTAGAACGCCTACCCGATGGCCACGTCGTCCTACGCGATGCTGTGAATCTAGCAAAGACCTTGCATCGACCTGAAAGCATGGCGGATTCAGATCTTGAGGCACTTGACCAGATCATCACACTCTATCACTTCATCTACAAGGCCAACCCCGTGGGAAGCGAGAATGAGGAAATCATGGCCCAACTCATTGGGAAAAATCCTAAGAAAGTGATCTTCTTTCCTCCAGATCACCCCAACCTCTCTGAGGCAGGGGCTCTGCTAGACCGATGGGGCAATCCCTACTACTTCCATCCCTTGTCCGCCGATCGCATGGATCTTCGCAGTGCAGGTGACGATGCCAAACTCTGGACCAACGACGATGTCTCTCTCGGCCTGGACGAACAAGCAACAGAACTTCAACTGAAGCGTTAGCAATTGGCGCATTCTCGCATTCAGATCTCTAGCAAAGAATCACCAATGCCGAATGACTCTGCGGCCTCCGGTCACTCACCGCAAACGATGGCGGCAGGCCCCTCTACCTCGACGAACCCGAAGGTGAACCCTACTTCTACCGGGTAAAGTTCTCTCGCTATTCAACCGTAACCCAGTTCGACTGGTTGACAGATCTCTCTGTCAAGTTCACGGTTTCAATTCAAAGAGGTCGCATAGCCGTTCCTTGCGACCTTTTCTTCTGGCCGGAGAGATCAATTTGAACTCCAGGTCGAGAGGAAAATGGGGACAGATATTATTTCTGTGAGAAAATTGATATCTGCGTGAGTTCGTGAGGAGAGC
>JBLHHN010000150.1:0-13334 GCA_047616785.1 Verrucomicrobiales bacterium | reverse complement strand
CTTCCAATCGCCGTGTCTCAGCGCCGTCCTTCCGCCCTGACGCCAGAAGAGGGTTTCGTGGGGAGTCCCTTCGTTTTCGCCGGTAAGATAAGGAATCAGATCCACCCCTTCGACTTGCTTCGGGGCGGTAACTCCAGCGCTGTTTGCTGCCGCGGTCGCAAAGATATCGAAGGAGCTGACGGGCTTTTCATAAACCCCGCCAGCAGGAATTTTGCCTTTCCACTGAACCATGAACGGCACTCGGATCGCCCCTTCATACATCTGGCCTTTGGAACCCCGCAATGGAAGGTTCGAGGAGGTGAGTTCTTTGGTTGGACCGCCGTTGTCGCTCAGGAAGAAGACCATCGTATTTTCTTCGAGCCCCGATTTTCGCAACTGCTCCATGACCGCACCAACACTGTCGTCCATGTTCGCCAGCATGGCGGCGAAGATGCGACGGTGGAGATCCTCGATGTGGGCGAACTTCTCCATGTAGGCGTCCGCTCCCTGGAGCGGGCTGTGGACCGCGTTGTAAGCGAGGTAGAGAAAGAACGGTTTATCGTCGTGACGATCGATGAAGTCGACTGCTTCGCGAGTGAGCGCGTCGGTGAGGTATTCGGTTTCCTCCACCGGTTGGCCGCCACGGACGATGGGGTTGTTGGCGTCGTAGTCGGGCTCATTGGAGTTCAATAGCGTGTGGTAGCTCAGGCCCTTTTTCCCAGTCCAGGTGCCTTTGCCGCCGCCGGGAAGGGTCTTGCGGCGAAGCAGGGTTTCCACACCATCCCAGGGCGGGGGAACGAAATAGTGGCCTTCGTGAGTGAAGCCAAAGAACTCATCGAATCCGTGGCGAAAGGGGTGAAACTTTGCGGTGCCGCCCTGGTGCCATTTGCCGATCAAGCCGGTGGTGTAACCTCCGTCGTGGAGGGTCTCGGCAATCGTGATTTCTTTCGCAGGCAAGCCAAATCCGGGTTCTTCATTGAGTGGGCCAGTGGGATTGAACTCGTAACCGAAGCGTGTCGGGATGCGTCCGGTGAGCAGCCCTGCACGGGAGGGACTGCAGTTGGGCCCCGCCACGTAGCCTGCGGTAAAACGCACGCCATTCTTCGCGATCGAATCGATATGCGGTGTCGGGATTTCCGGATTTCCCTGGCAGCTTAGTTCTCCGTAGCCGAGGTCGTCGGCGAATAAAACGATGATGTTAGGTTGGCTGTCAGCCGCCGCAGTGATGGTCAATGTTGTCAGGGCGACCCACAGAATTGCTGGCCAGAATCTTTTGCTAGTCTTCATGATCTTGTCTTTGTGTTTCGATTTAGTTCTTAAAAAGCTCATGCTCCGGATCACCCGCGGAAATGAGATAGGCGAGCAGGTCGAGGATGTCGTCCGGCGTCATGGTGCTGATCAATCCGGGGGGCATCATCGAAACCGGAGACGGCTCAATAGATTTGAGATCGTTCACATTGACATGGGTAATGGTGCTGGGAGTCATCATGTCGGTGTTCACCCAATAGGTGTCCTGTTTCATATTCATGATGCGACCACTCACGATCGTTCCATCCTTGAGCTTAAAATTGCTCGCTCCGTACTGGTCGCTGATTTCTTTCGCAGGATCGATGATGGATTCGAGCAAATCATGGGGGCTGAACTTGCCGCCGGCTGCGGAAAGGTCAGGCCCAACCGCGCCGCCCTCCCCATTGAATCGGTGACAGACGTAGCAGGTGCCGACACCGAACATCTGGCGGCCGTTGGCGAAATCGCGATTGCCTTCGAGTCCAACTCCAAGATCGCCGGCGAGGTCTTTCATGGTCCACATTTTGACGAATTCACGAGGCTCAAGCGTGAACTGCGGCATGGAGCTTTCGGGCACCGTCTCGATGAGTTTGGTGAGCGCCGGAGTCAGATCGCTTTTGGGAACGGACTCGGTCGCGTGCTTTTTGATGTCGGCGAGGTAGTTGGCGAGACGGGCGCCACCCTTGTAGTTGCCCGAGAGAACGAACCATTTGAAATACGTTTCACGGAGTTCCGGAGTCCAACCGTCTTTGAGGTAGCGCAGGTTGAGTGCGTAACCAATTTGCTCTTCCTGACCGGAGGCATTGGCGAGGAGTGCCATGCCGCGTTCGACGGCGAAAGGAGCTTCAAGGAAAGCGGCGAAAGCTGAGAGGTCGCGATTTTCCTCGGGTGTTTTGGCAGGGGAAACGCCATCGAGCCAGGTGATGAGTTTGGCTTTTACTTCGTCTTCCGGTTGGCCGCTTCGGGTCAATGTCAGCATGATGCTGCGTAAGATATCGAGGCGGGTCTGGCGGGGCTTGAATGACTGGTAGTCAAAGCTCATCGCTTTCCCGAGAATGTCCGCGGCGGAGTTCTCCGCATCGATTCGGGCGAGCGCAATGAGAGCGGCAGTGGCGGCGACGGGATTCTCTTCTCCAGCAATGCGGGCTTTCCAGTTGCCCGCAGGCTGCTTTTCGAGAGCGGCGCGGGCCGCGTGGCGGACACCGCGATCAGGCGCGCCGAGACCCTCCCAAATTTTGTCGAGTTCCTTGTCAGTTGCCTGCTTCGCTCCGGTCTGGAGATAGGACTCGAGTGCCTGACGGCGTTTGCGCTGGTCTTCGCCTCCGGTGAGAGATTCAGTTGGAGCCGTGGATTTGTCTCCGGAGTAGGTGACCCGGTAGATCCCGGACTGAACCCTGCGACCACCCACCGTGAAATACATCGCCCCGTCTTCCGGGTTCACGAGAATGTCAGTGAGCGGCAAGGGCTGGGCACCGGCGAATTCTTCAAAGCTGGCGGTGTAGCTGGAGCCTTTTGGCTCGAGGTGGACCGCGTAAAGTTTGCCATAGGACCAGTCGCAAACGTAGAAAGCGTTTTGGTATTTGGCGGGGAACTTGGCGCCGTAGCCGAAGCTCACACCGGTGGGGGAGCCGGGGCCGATGTCTGCTACCGCACCAAAGGTATCAGTGCAGTAGTCCATGAATTTTCCGGAACCGGTTCGCCAGCCATAGTCAGCGCCATCGATGACGTGGTTCACGCGAGTCGGACGATACCAGGGCGCGTTGAGGTCCCACTCCATGTCCGCATCGTAGGTGAACAGCTCACCCTCACGATTAACCGCAGCGTCGTAATGGTTGCGGAATCCGGTCGCCATGACGTCCCAGGTTTTACCTTCGGGGTCGATCTGGGCGATGTGGCCTCGCGGGGCTTGGACTCCGACCATGAAATGCTGAAGGGAAGGAAACAGCTGATCTTCCGCCCACACCTCAGGAACGCGGGAGTGCGTGTAGTCTTCGGGCAGTGCCGTCTGGTTTCCCATGACGACGTAGAGATGCTTGCCATCAGGCGCAGGGAGAATGGCATGAGGTCCGTGTTCACCGCCTGTCGCGGCGAGTGCCTTGATGGTTTTGATAGTGTCGAATTGATCATCACCGTCGGTGTCGAGTAAACGGAACACGCCGGACCCGGTTGAGCTGTTGCGGGCGTTCACGACAGCGTAGAGACTATCAAAAGCATAACAGAGTCCCTGGGCGTGGCCGATCTTGGGAAGTTTGGCTAGCTCATCGCTGAGGGGTTTGGCTTCAACAGCATCTATGCCTTTACTGGCCGGCGTCCCTTCGGGCGAGTAAGTGATTTGCTCAATGGAAGCCGGGTCGATGGTTTCACCTGCTTTTGGGATCGGGAAACGGTAGAGGCCACCGTATTGATCGCTCACGATGAAGCGACCTTTATCATCCTGACACATCGCAACCCAGGAGCCCTGGTCATCACGGGGGACGGAATAAAGCAGCTCGATGGCGAAGCCCTCGGGCAGGCGGATCTTGTCGGCTGGTGTGGCGGTGCGTTGCGCGTAGGCGAATGGAGTGATGGCGATCAGGGCCGCCAGGATCGGAAGAAATCGCATCAGTTGCATCATGAACGGTGGGCCGCATTGTCGATGGCCATACGTTTCGTGGCTCCTCAATACCAATCACGGATGCGCACTTCGACTCCGCCTTCCCTTCCTACAAGTTCCTTAAATCGCTCCAAATCGGAAAAGCTTCCGTCCTGATTGCGGAAGTGATAGGGATAGACCACGCGCGGACGGAACTCACGCACAGCGTCGGCAGCGTCGGCGACACTCATGGTGAAGGGGAGATTCATGCTGAGAAAGGCGACATCGATGTCCTTGAGCGCGCGCATCTCCGGAATGTCTTCGGTATCGCCGCTCATGTAGAGTCGTTTGTCACCAATGGTGAGGACATAACCATTGTCACGGCCTTCAGGATGGCGGCCGTTGTAGGAAGGGATTGCCTCCACAGTCACGCCGATCACTTCAGTGGATTCCCCATTGGCAAGCTCAGTGGTGATGCCTTTCAACGCGGCAGACAACTGGTTGAACACAGCGGCTCCAGTAATGATCACGGTATTGTCATGCTTCACCGCATTGAGGGTGCCACTATTGAAGTGATCACCATGCTCATGGCTGACTAGGATCAGATCCGCTTTAGGGAAATTGCTATAAAGAGAGGCATTCCCGACCGGATCATTGTAGATCATCTTGCCGTTCCACTGCATGACAAAGCTCGCGTGATTGACAGGATGAATGACGACATCGCCCACACTGGTCTTCAGGTGATCACCGGTGAGAAGCCCTTCCTCTTCAGGCTTCACAGCGCGATAATATCGAGTTGGATGATAGGGGACCGCAGCATCCGTTAGCCGGGCATCCTTGCTAGTCCTGAGAGGACGCCAATCCGCCAGATCCTCGGTGACTTCCAGTCGGTAGGTTTGCGTCGCGTCGCCATCGAGTATCACGGTGGCTTCGCCATCATTCGCAACGATGGAGATCGGCACGTCGAGATGCGGCGTTGGCATGGCGACAGGCGGGGTTGCGTTGCCACTACCCGGCGTTCCATTCAGCGTCCCACTTGGACTCCACGCTTCGGAGACATTCCAGTCGCTCGGCACACCAGCGTCCTTCAGAACGAGGCTTTGCCCCGCCCCATCAGTCTCGCGATACCAAGCATCATTGTAGGTGAGGGCAATGAGCTCGATGCCATCGCCACCCTGCAGCGCAAGGCGTTCGCCATCGTTGCTCAATCGTCCTGTATACCTGCCCAACACCCTTGGCTCATCTCCATAGCGCAATCGAAAGGCGTCGAGATTCCTAACCATCACTCCATGACTCCCGGCGGGCAACGATGCGGATGCGGCATCACCGAACTCGAAATTGATGCCATCACTGAATTGCGAGCCAAACAGTGATAGCGATTGATCACTCAGATTGTGCAGTTCGAGAAACTCGAAATCATCACGGTCGGTGAATCCAGCTGCCAATTCTTCTGTCGATGGCTGAGCTGGGCGGTACATGATCTCGCTCACGATCAGATTCGACGAGCTTGGCATCTGCTCACCAACCACGAAACGTTCGATCACCTGGCCACTCCATTCATCCCCGAGCAAATGACGCGCGGTGAGAAACGAGGGCTCCGTTAGGGTAATTCCTTCTTCATAGACCAAGGCGGAGGGACTGACATCACCACCAGGAAGACGTGGATCACTGCCATCTAAGGTGTAATAGGCGGTGCCGCTTGCGAACAAGGACCCGAACGTCATGGTCAAGACGTCATTGGCTATCTTGAGTCGAGGCGGATTTACAAACTCATCATCAATCCAGTCGAAACGATCCTTCGCCCAGTCTTTGAGGAACTGGATCTGTTCTTCGTAGGTCTCGGTCACGGGCGAAATGAATTCATTCAGATTCCGTTCACCCAAAGTGTCCCAGACCACGAAATTCCGGGTCGCCGGACCAGTTTCAGAGCCTTCCCGATCTAGCAATGGCGCGGCATGCCTATCAATGCGGGCGTTCCATTGCTCCACACTCAGATGACTGCTCCGCAACGCTGTCCAGTCATCAATGAAGCGCTGTCGAAACTCCACATCCCCCTGAAACACGTGACCTTCCCAGCGAAGCTGCGAATTGCGCGAGGAGTAATTCCAATTGTCGGTTCCCGTCGTGCTAATGCCCGCGCCAAAGCAAAGATTGTAATCCCAAAGGGGGCCGAATGTTAGCGGGCCACCGCGATCTTTGTGCAAGTAATGGCTGAAGATGTAAGTGTCTTGTTCCTTGGTGAATTCATTGATGAGCATGATGTTCACCATCGATTGCTCATCCGCCACAGCGCGAAACCCTAGCACTGGGTCAGAAGAGTCTGCGCCGCGCGTGCGTGATTGGAAATCACGGATGTAGTCGGAGATCCAGGTGCGCTGTGGCGCTGTGATCTCATCATGATCGGGAATGGTCGCCTGCAGACCGCCAAAGCCGGGCAGAGTCGGCCCATCCACCTTATCAAAGCGCACCACATAACCACCAGAGATGTCTGGTTCCTCCTCGTGACACGGCGCCAAGCGCTCGATGTCGATGCGATCTCCGCCACGTTTGATGGTCTCGGTCAACACATACACACCCCGATAGTCTTCTTCATAATTCAGTGGCCCGCCGTCTTCATTGACGAAGGCTTCCACCAAGCGTGTGCCCATGGCGGTCATGCCAATGTCGCGCCCTAGCTCATACACCAGCGTGTTGCGGATGAAGGATTTATCGACCCAAGGCGCATTGAGGATCCAGTCCGAATCCGCTGCCATGCCGAGCAGGGACAGCTTCTTGTCTTCTTCCGTCTGATCACGGAGCTCCAAGCGATACTGCTTCTTGGGAAACTGAAAGGAACTCTTGCCCCGCAGCCGATACACCGCGCGGGTGCTAACGGTTGGTGCATCGGTGAGGCGAGTCACGCCATCCACGGGCTCGTGCAAGTTCACCACCACGGGCACGAACTCGGTCACATTTTCAGAGGCGGTGTCAAAGGTCTCCACCACCACGACGGGCAAGTTGCTCTCAAAGGTGGGCAGCGTAGGCGCCCCCGCTTTACGATCCTCTGCAATTGCGTCCTCAGAGAGCTTGATGAAGTGACGACCCGCAATAATGCTAGTCACTCTGGAGACCGGATGCTTCCAACGCGCACGAATGATCGTCGTCTCATTGACCTCAATGGGGCCATTGTAAGTCTTCCCGTTAAAGAGATCGGGCATGTTACCATTGTTGCTGAATCGAATCTCCGCACCTTCCACTGGAGCAGTGATGTCTAACATGAACCCTTCTGTGAAGGTCCCACTTTCCTCAGAGAACGTTACCTTCTCAAGTTCGACTTGAGATCCGCGGTTCGCATTGCCAGGACTGGGCTGAGAGAGAAAGGCGTGACTTTCTCCACTTGGTAGCAGGCCATAGGCCACGCCACTGAGCTGTGCTCGTAGAGCTCCATTTGGCAAAGGCTCGTCGTTCGTCCAGGTGAACGACGCAACGACTGTGGCCCCGTCTGGCTTGACCAACAGCAAATCATCGCCATCTGCAGCCAACTGGAAATTGGCGTGCAAGGGCGAACCCACCACAGAGCGATCTTTTCCGGATGCATAGATTAACAAATAGCCTCCCGCAGCGATTTCGGTAGGCGCAGGAATCGTCCATTGCATCGGTTCAGCACTATTGTCAGACAAGTGATAGCCGCCAACATCAATGGCGGTCGCCTCGGGATTGTGAAGTTCAATCCAGTCGACCGTTTCGCAATCCTCGTCTTCAAGTGCACCGCTCGCAGGGTTAGCTACAAACTCGCTGATCATCGCCTCCGCGCGCAACGCTCTTGGGGAGAAGAACATCGCTAGAACGAACAGAGAGTGGAGAATGGGCAAATAGGGTTTCATTACAGCGATCACTTATCTCAGAAAGCACCCCGGTGTGTCAACCCGCCGACTGTCGGCGACAAGCCTCATGAAGTAGATATTCCATTCATCGAGTAGGCTGAAGAACAATGGTCGAATCTACAGCATTGGGGCCTAACATAGAAGCGGATTCAGCCAATTCTTCCTAGACGATTGATGGCTGCCTGAATCTGATCAGTCGATCTTGACGTCATCGATGTAGGTTCCAGCACCGACCTCGTCGTTTCCATCGGCAAGGAATTGGAACTCGATGATAACATTACCTCCAAGCGCTTTATCAGGAACCGGAAGACTAAACAGCTGCCAACCATCCGTTTGACCCGTGATGATATCATCCGGGTCGCTTAGGGACACTAACACATCGCCGTTCTCATCGAGGAAGTTGATCAACGTGCCCTCAACGTCTGTCGTGTCGTTGAAATACTTGAACTCCAACGCCACCCGCGGTGAGGCGCCACTGATATCAATGACAGGCGAACGCAGCCGTGCCAAGGAACCAGGCGTGTAATCGCCTGCAATGTTGGTTCCCCATGCTTGCGTGCCGCTGTTTGCGGTGGTGATGCCCTCTGCACTTGGAGTGCCGAGTTCCCATGCGGTCTCTCCCTGATCGACGGAGGCCGTCCACCCGTCAGCACCGTTTTCGAAATCCGTCGTGTAGAGCGCAGGGGCTGGGACTTGGCGCACGCGGTAGTAACGATCATTCACCTCCATGGGAATGTCCATGGAGGTGTAGGAGGCCGTATTCCCGGTCGCACCGCCTTGAGGATGATCACTGATGACCGTCTCCCAGGTCACCAGGTCTACTGAGGTGTCCACGGCGTAGAAGCGACCAGATGTTGACAGCCAAGTGAGGGACACATTGCCGTCCACCCGATCTATCTCAGTGATTTCGAAGCGTTCATTTGGGAGAGCGACCAAAGAAACGTGATCGATGCCCATCCAGTTTCCACCGCCAGCATCATTGTAGTTGATGCCGCGGAGTTCGACGTAGTTGTCAAAACCTTCGCCGGTCTTGCCGTTCACGTCAGGAAGCGTGAAGGATGGCGTGCTGTTGATGACCCCTGTCTGTTCCGGACGGATGACCAGTTCTTCAGCCAACAGGATTCCATTGTAATAAACCTCAACGCCATAGCGAGGGTCATCACCGTCGAGGTGCAAGTGGGTCGCATCCCATAAAACCGAGAGAGGTGTGCCTAAGGTAATAATGTCGCTCGGCAAGTTGAAGTGGTAGCGAAGGGTGTTGTCTGACGCAGCGAAAGCTCGCTCAGCACCTTGCTCGTTCTCAGCTACGACACCAATTGGGTCGTAATCGCCGCCATCAAGGACAGTGGTGTAGACACCCGCGAAGTAGTAATCATCATCAGACTCTCGATCCACCACCGGACCGGCTGGATCTCCTGGAAGAGCGTTCGTTCCCGATTCTGCAACGAAGACCGTCTCCGGACCTCCGGCCATGCCATCTTGCGGCCAGCGGTCGCCTGGAAGCCCTACGGTCCAAATCAAGGTCCCCTCCGACGGCACGACTCCTGTGACTGTGACCTCGATCACTGGGGAGACGGGATCGTTGGTGGTGATCACCAAGACGGCCTGATAGAAACCTTGATCGACTGGTGGCGAGAACGTCACGGTCGATTCCCCCATGGCCCCGGCAGCGATCGTGCCAGGATTGGTGGCAGAAAACTCATTAGCGCTGACACCCGTGAACGTGATCGATTCGATCACCAGATCTTGCGACAGCCCCGTATTAGAGATCTCTAGCGCGCGGGTAACGGACGTCGCAGATGTGCCGAAGTCGATCGCAGCGATCGGCGCGAGCACCGGATCGTGAATGATTCCTGCCAAGGCAACGCTCACCTCTGCGGCGTTTGGATCATCCGATTTGATGACGAAGCTGGCGGCAATCGCTCCCACGTCGCCCATGCCATCAAAGGTGTATTCCACCGTTTGCTGCTCATTCGGGGCAATGGTGAAAGGCATCGCGGTGACGATGCTAAACTTGGAGGCGTCGTCGCCTGCGATTTCAATAGCATTGATCGTGAAGGGAGTATCTTGCGAAGCATTGCTGATGGTCAACTCGAACGTCTCAACGGCACCCGTCGCGGCAAGGGCAACCTCCGTGTCGACCACAATGCCATCTGCCTGTAGGGCAGCGGTCAAAGCGACGTGATCGATGCCCATCCAGTTACCACCACCTTCAGCATTGTAGTTGATGCCGCGCAGTTCGACGTAGTTGTCAAACCCTTCGCCAGCCATGCCATTCACATCAGAAAGGGTGAATGTTGGTGTCGTTTGAACGATGCCAATCAGGTCAGGACGGACGACTGTTTCCTCAGCGACGAGAGCGCCATTGACGTAAACTTCTAGTCCGTAGCGGGAGTCTGGCGCTTCATCAGCACGGTCATCCAAGTTCCACACATCCCATGAAACCGAGAGAGGCGTGGTTGCTCCGATGGTGCTTGGCAAGTTGAAGTGGTAGCGAAGGGAATTGTCGGATCCAGCGAAAGCTCGCTCAGCACCCTGCTCGTTTTCAGCAACGGTTCCAATGGGATCGTAAGCGCTGCCATCGAGGACGGTGGTGTAGACACCCGCAAAGTAGTAATCATCATCAGACTCTCGATCCACCACCGGACCGGCTGGATCTCCTGGAAGATCGTTCACTCCCGCCTCCGCAACGAAGACCGCCTCTGGACCTCCGGCTGTGCCATCTTGTGGCCAGCCGTCACCCGGCAAGCCGACGGTCCAAATCAAGGTCTCCGACGGCACAGTGTCCAAAGCGACGTGATCGATGCCCATCCAGTTACCACCACCTTCAGCATTGTAGTTGATGCCGCGCAGTTCGACGTAGTTATCAAACCCTTCGCCAGCCATGCCATTCACATCAGCAAGGGTGAATGTTGGCGTCGTGTTGACAACGCCAATCAGGTCAGGACGGACGACTGTTTCCTCATCGACGAGAACGCCATTGACGTAAACTTCTAGTCCGTAGCGGGAGTCAGCCACGTCGTCGGCCTCGTGCAGGTTCCACACATCCCATGAAACCGAAAGAGGCGTGGTTGCTCCGATGGTGCTTGGCAAGTTGAAGTGGTAGCGAAGGGAATTGTCGGATCCAGCGAAAGCGCGCTCAGCACCGATCTCGTTTTCAGCAACGGGACCAAGAGGCTCGTAAGCGCCGCCATCGAGGACGGTGGTGTAGACACCCGCAAAGTAGTAATCATCATCAGACTCTCGATCCACCACCGGACCGGCTGGATCTCCTGGAAGTTCGTTCACTCCCGATTCTGCAACGAAGACCGCCTCTGGACCTCCGGCTGTGCCATCTTGTGGCCAGCCGTCACCCGGCAAGCCGACGGTCCAAATCAAATCCGCGTGCGATGTGGCGAAGAGAAGGGGGATGATTGAGAGGGTTACTAATTTCATGTTAGCGATATTGGGAAATTTAGGGCTCGTTGTTGGTGATGAATCAGATTGATGCTGGCAATGAAACAGATGCGGGAAGACAAAGCTAGTATCGGTGCGTCAAGTTTGTGTAAAATTGCGACACGCCTTCGCGAAATAATGCGTATGAGGCAAATAGTCGAACAGCCCAGAGACCTCACCGGGTCGCAGCCGATCCAGCCATTTATTTTTTAGCTGTTCACAGGTGTCTTTGGCTGAAACTGTAGAGCTTCTCAAATGGCCATTCAAAAGAAGTCATCGCTGTCTGTATGCGGTTGCATACTTGATTCGTTCCGTGGAAGCGGGCTGATTTTTAGTGTTGTGATAGTGGTTACGCTCTTTTTCCCAGCCTGCAACAAGTCTAAACCGCGAAACGAAACCCCCGCCCAAAGCGGAGACGCTTCCGCCATCCGAACCATCGTCACTTCTGAAGAGCAAATTCTCGCGCTAACACCGGGCCTGGCATCGTTGAGCAAGGGACTGCTGAATCTTCAATTGCCGGATTCACCCCGCAGAGAGCTGTTCGCGCCGACTTTCAACGTGGTTGATCTCGAAGGCAATAGCGAGGCTGGTTGGCAGCCTTCTTCTGATAAGAAGTCGATGGCTGCAGACTCGGGTCAACCTTGGGCCAGCCTGCTGGACGACGTGGCGTTCTTCGAACATGCGAAGTTCGCCATCGTGAAAGGGAATTTCGAGCCTGGTAATTCGAAACGGTTCATTGCTAGTGTCGACTTCTCAGCCGTGGCACGCATGAAAGCGGATCATTGGCGCGGACTCTCGGCTAAGCTGAGCGTCGCTTGGAATAACATTGCAACAACTGCTAGTGAAGACGATTGGCGCATCACGGATTGGCACACCAAGAAGTTCTCAAGTGTCGCCAGCGACCAACTTTGGTTCGAGGAATCTCTGGACGAAGCCTTGCCTCGTCCCACGGATGTGTTCTCGCTACGGCGCTCGCAGCACCACGAGGAGACCATCACCTTCTATGAAGAGGGAAGGAAGGGCATCCCACACCGTTACTTTGCCACCATCTCGGCAAATCAAAAGCCGGGCATCGCGATTGCCGACATCGACAGTGACGGAGACGATGACGTTTATGTGACTGTCAGGCGGGGCTACAATAAGCTGCTCGAGAATCAGGGCGATGGCACTTTTCTGGAAACCGCGAAGCTCCGTGGGCTCGGGGATGTGAAGAATCATTCCACCTGCGCCCTCTTTGCCGATTTCGACAACGATGGAGACCCGGACCTGATGCTTGGGCGTAGTTTGTTGCCTTGTAAGTATTTTATAAACAACGGCGGCCAGTTTACAGAAAAGAAGGGCGTGGCGTTGCCGCGGTTGGCGCTTTCCATGTCGGCGGCTGACTACAACAACGATGGGTTGCTCGACGTGTATGTTTGCACCTACCGGCCTGCGGTACTGGGAGGTTCGAGTCCGACGGGTGGCGATGCATCAGATTCCGACAAATGGCCGGACGAGTTCCTTCCGCCGATATTTGCCAAGGAATACTACAAGCGCCACGCGAAGTCTCACGCGAAGAACAAGGACAATATGTTTCCGAACGTGCTCGATCAGATGGGGCCGCCTAATGTGTTGTTAGTCAACGTAGGCGGCGGCAACTTTAAGTCCGCGCGGGAAAACGCCCAGATTGGAGTGTGGCGCAATTCAATGCAGGCCACGTGGTCGGACTACGACGAAGATGGTGATCCCGATCTCTACATCGCCAATGACTGGGCCGCGGATCACTTGTTCCGGAATGACGGTAAGAATGGCTTTGCCGACGTCACGGCGGACGCTGGCACGTCGGCGTTTGGCTTTGCTATGGGCGCGACTTGGGGCGACTACGATAACGACGGCAAACAGGACCTCTACGTGACGAACATGTTCAGCAAGGCTGGGCAGAGAATCACATCACAAGTCGAAGGCCTGAACGCGAACTATGCCGAGTCCGCCACGGGCAACTATCTCTATCATCAAAAGGACGGCGGAAAGTTTGACCTCGTATCTGGCTTGAAGCCGCCCGCGATGCAGGTCGCCAAAGCAGGCTGGGGCTGGGGCGGACAGTTCGCCGATTTTAACAATGACGGCTGGCTGGATATCTATTCGCTCAATGGCTACTTCACCGCGCCAAAGCAGGTGGCGACCGAGGTCGACTTGTGAAGTAACCTCTGGCGCACGTT
>JBLHHN010000149.1:0-13404 GCA_047616785.1 Verrucomicrobiales bacterium | reverse complement strand
GGAACACGTCGTGGCTCGGCGCGCCTTTCTCCATCGGCAGGAAGGTGCGCAGCCAGTCGAGCTGCGACCTGGCAAATGTCTCCATGTCAGTGAAGGCGTCATTGTCGGAGAGGATCGAACACAGGGCGATCATCACCACCTCGTCGATGCGATGAATGATCCGCCCGGGCATGCACTCATCTGGGAGCTGCGCGAAGCGGGCGCGGAGGCGCTCGACGGCAATGAGTTGATCGACGGTGAGTGTTTCGGGAAATGACTTTGAAGATGGGTTCATGCCCACCTCAAATAATAGCTATAATTAAAAGTACAAGCTGTATTATTGCCGCGCTTTCATGCGTAAGCCCTGCCAGATGCCGGACACCCCGGCCAATCAAAAAGCTTACCCACACCCCTCAGGGCAGGCTACCGGATGCGGGATTCCAGTGATCGGCCTAGTCGGCCTGATCGATCTAAGCCATGGCGGACTGCGAGATTTTTCCGAGAACACCGTAGAAACCGGCGATTTACGCTGTCACGACCAATTAGAAACTTACCTAACAAAAGGAGAACTACTAGTGACAGATAGACTACACTCCTCCCACGAAGAGATAGCGCGACTGAGAAAGAAAGGAACCGAATTCATCGGGCGCAATCATCAAGCCAGAAAAATGGACTTTCGCAGAGGTCGGAAAATCGGCCCCAACGAGCGGCTACAAAAGTGGAAAAAGCCACGTCAACCCGCCCTGAGTCGTCTTCCGACCGAAGAATGGGAGGCGCTTCCCGAGGAGATGGAAATGCGAATCATCCGAACCAAAGGTCCAAACCGAGAAGGCAAACAAAGGACTCGTTATGTGGTAACAACGCTAGTCGACGCAAAGAAATACCCCTGGGAAGAAGTGGCCTCGCTCTAAGTGCACCGTTGGGAAATCGAGTTGAGATTCCGGGACATCAAAACGATGATGCGTATGGCAATGATAGTAACGAAGTCACCTGAGAGGGTGCACACAGAAGTATTGATGCATATGATAGCCTACAACGCCATCAGGCTACTGATGCTAAAAGCGGGGAAAGCCCGCGGGGTGAGTCACCGTCGAATCAGCTTCAAAGGAGTGATCCAAGTAATGGAAGAAAGCCGGGTGGGGTTCGAGAAAGCGTCAGGAAAAACCCATCAAAAAGAGAAAGACAACCTACTAAGGCGGATCGCGGAGCGAGTGGTGATCGAGCGTCCAGGACGAAACGAGCCACGCAAGAAGAAGCGAAGACCGAAAAGTTACGGATGGTTGCAAAAACCCAGGCACAGCTATTTCGAGCATTTCCGAGATGAAAACCCGCCTAGAAAAATCCTCGATGAAGCCGTCTAAACTGGTGCCATTCCGCCTAGAAGAGGTTTCAGTTGAAGTAGGGCGCGCTGAGGTTATGAGCATGCCAGCCTCTTCTTCATGCGCCCGCTCAAGACTCAGTTCTTCATCTCCTACGCCGTCTTCGGGTGCATAGGCCCCCTGCTGCCAGTGTATCTGAAGGAGGTGAAAGGCTTCACCGAGCGCGAGATCGGGATCAATCAAGCCCTGACCAGCATTGCCACGATCGTCGCTCCGAGTTTGATCACGATGCTAGCCGATCTGCGCGTAGATCCTCGTCGTATCCTTGGCATCACGTTCCTCATCAGCGTGTTCGCATTCTACATGATCTCGGCCACCAGCGGTGTGGTCATGGCGTTGGCATTCTACACCCTGCACAGCCTAGCATTCTCACCGTCGATCGCCTTGCAGGATGGTTACTTCTTTTCCCTGGCGAAACGGAGTGACGCCGTGTCCGCCAGCGGGTATCACAAGGTGAGGGTTTGGGGCACGATTGGCTTCATTGTTCCAAGTTTAGCGCTCTACTTTCTCTTGGAATGGCAATCCAATCTCACCGTGGTGCTGTGGGCTGCCATGACGTGCGGCTTTCTGAGCGCCTGCCACGCGCAGCGCTTGCCCGCCATCCCCGCTTCCGAGTCAGACGGCAAGCTTCTTGAGATCAAGAACAAGCTCCCATCGTTAGAAGCATTCGCAGCATTGATAGGGCCCAAGGGACGTTGGTTTGTGCTCAGCCTCTTTCTCGCCTTCGGGGCTTCCACGGCCTATCATGCGTTCTTTCCACTCTACCTCCGCTCGTCATTGGGTATGAAGATTTCTAGCATTGGTCTCATCATCAATATCGGCGTCTTCCTTGAAGTGTTCTTCATCCTGGGGCTCGGTCGAATGCGAAAACGGTTCGGCATGCGGGCCCTGATGATCGCCGGATTGTGCGCCATGACCATGAGACTGTTCTTGTTAGCGGCTTTTCCTTCGACCTTCACGGCGATCATGACGCAACTGCTTCATGGCCTGGAAATCTGTGCCATCTACGTGCTCCCCGTCATGTATCTGAATCAACTGGCCTCAGACCGTTTCCGCAATTCGATCCAAGGCGTCTACACGATGCTTGTCATCGGTGGTTCACGCATCGCTGGCGGATTGCTCGCGGGCCACTTGGCTCAGATCGATCTCAAGCTACTCTTCTACTACGCGGCTAGCCTAGCATTCACCTCCGTGATCATTCTCTTCATCTTCTTCCACCCCGATGATGATCGGGGAGAGGATCAGGCCGAGCGTACGGCTTGAAGAAAGACAGCAATCATGTCGCGCGACTTCAAGCCCGGCTCACTTTCCACGCCGCTCGCCACATCGACTGCCCATGGATGAACCCGTTGGATGGCTGCGGCCACGTTACTACCCACCAAGCCTCCTGACAGAATCAACGGGGTGTCTGCTATCATCTCTTTCGCACGCAAGGCCAGAGCCCAATTGAAAGTCTTCCCCGAACCACCGTACTCGCCTGGGCAGAAAGCATCGAGCACGATGGCATCGACTTCAAAGTTGGAAAGTTGCTCCAGCGATGTTTCATCACGAACTCCGATAGCTTTCAGAATGCAATGCCCCTCGCCTCGCAACAAGGCACAATCCTCGGGCGTCTCATCACCATGAAGTTGGGCTGCATGGATGATGCCTTTGTCTAACAACGATCGCACAGCGTCGATCGGCTCATTGACAAAGACACCAATCCGAGTCATCGCCTCCGGAAGCTCATCCGCCCAATCCGCCGCTATGTCAGGATCCAAATAGCGTTTCGACTTCGGCCAGAAATTCAGGCCGATGGCATCCGCTTCCTGCTCGGCGCAATAAAGGGCGTCTTCTAGCACGCGAAGCCCACAGATCTTCGCCCGGCAAGTCCCGGCGGCCGTGGGCGTTAGAAAATTCACTTCAGTTCGGCAGCGCTATTCAAGATGCTGCCAGCAAGCCCGTAGTCGACTGCTTCCTGAGCGGTCATCCAGAAATTACGATCACTGTCATCCGCGACACGCTCGATGGATTGACCAGTTTGATCGGCAAAGATCTGGTTCAAACGACGACGCATCTTGATCAGTTCTTCCACCTCGATCTTCACGTCCGATGTCGTGCCGCCGACACCGCCACTGGGCTGATGAAGCATGAATCGTGTGTTTGGTAAAGCGAATCGGCAATCTTTCGGAGGGGCGGCATAGATCAGGGCCCCAGCACTCGCGACCCAACCGGTACCCACAATGCGTACTCGTGGTGTGACGTGACGGATCATGTCAAAAATGGTGTCCCCAGCTTCGACATGCCCACCCTGAGAGTTGAGATAAATCGTGATATCGGCGTCCGAATCATTTGCTAGAAGAATAAGCTTCTCTGACACATCCTGGGCCAGTGCTTGGTTGATGCCTCCGTAAATCATGATCGTACGGGTCTTGAGCAGGCGTTCCTCAATAAAGTTCCGGTAATCGTCCCCGGATTGGCTGGCAGTAAATGGAGTCATCAAATTTCGAAAAGTTTGCTCGAACCTGTCGAGTCTCTGCGCAAACGCAAGGGGGAGATTGGCACCCAGAAGAGACAAGCCCTGAACCCTCTGTCTGGACGTAAACGTGGGATTCGCCGCAGAATTGATAAAAACCATCTACAGGTGATTTTTTATAATATTCATATTTTAAATTTTTATTAGCTCTAGTAGATTCTACTATGTCCGTCCCTAAGAAACGCAAAGTTGGAACCATCTTGGAAGTCAATCTTCTAAAGAACCTGAAGATCCAAGCGGTGGAAGAGAATCGACCGATGGCAGATCTCATTTCTGACGCCATCGAAATGTATTTGGGCAAGGCTCATGAAACGGAAGGGAATGGCCCTGGCTTTCGAAAGCTGTTGAAACATCCCTCTCTACATCCCGCTCTAAGAGCGTCATATACAGACGTCCGTGCGGTGTTAGAAGAAGATATCTACCAGCGATGACCCAATCCCCGACGGAACCCTTATCCTGATCGATCCGACGTCTGGCTTTACTTGTTCACTGGGAACTCGTCTGAGTGCATTCGACTCGGTGGGCGTTGTAATGAGGGAGCGATTCAGGCTTACATCACCACCATCGTGGTCGGTGAGTTCTGTCATCATGCGATGATGCTTGAAGCGCGGCAGAAAGGCATTCTTTCTAACAGCAATCCGGCTAGCTTTCTTGCCAAGCGCAATTCTCTCGTCCGCTGCTTGGGTGAGTATCGGACTCCGGTGCAACACTGGCTTCACGGCAGAGTCGAAGTGGTGAGTCTGGAGAAAGAGGACATCTTTGCGGCGCTCACAGTCCAAGAACGATTTGTAATGATGACAAACGACTCGCTCAACCTACCAGTGATGTCTCGTTTGGGCATCCGTCAGTTGGCCACCTGTGACACGACGTTCAATCATCTGAACGAGTTAACCATCTATCAGCCGAAAGACATTCCCCAAGCTCAAGAGGCGACGAATTACTGACGGGCCTGAACATCGCGCTCAGGTTTCAGGTCAGCCGTTCATTGTTCTACACTTGTTTCTGATGAGTGAGAAGACGAAAGACCACGCTACCTGCCAAACCGGCGATCGCGAAACCGAAGACCACCAGAAAGACGTGTTGATGTCCGATCGGCCCCGGAGAACGGTCCAGAAGGTATCCCATCACAGGCCCCATGAAGATATCGGGAGTGTAGCCTACAACAGATACGAGACCGACTGCGCTTCCGGTAAACGCGACAGGGACTTTGCCCTCCTTCATGATCGCATAGTAGAGCCCGCGTAACGCGAAGATGCCCAGACTCGCGCAAATGATAGTCATCAGGAATATCCCGCCCATTCCGGCCTGGATGAAGTCGCAGCCTAGGACCAGGCTCCCAACCGCCAGCAGCGCGAAACTCACCACGGTCATCAACCCTGCACTCGCTCGATCGGCAAGGTAGCCGGCCGCGATCGCGGCGATCGGTCGCATCCACAACGACACCGTGCCTATCTTCGCTGCTTCGACCTCATCCAACTCAAGTACATCGCTGGCATAGAGGGAAAAGTCATCGGTTGCTTTGAATCCGACATAGGCACAGATGATGATGAATGCCTGGAGCCAGACGGTTGGCATTCGAAAAACGTGCAAGACACCACGAAGATTCAAGTTCGAGGAATTGGACGTTCCTTGCCGTTTGGGGCTCGGCAAGGCAAACCAGACCAGCACTGCCGTGCCGCACGTCATGGCAACCATCATCAAGATGATCTGGCGAAAGGCTCCCGTGCGCTGTTCCAAAGTCGCGGATGCCACATCCTCAGGGATCAGTGAGGCATAGATTGCCACCAACACCGAGCCGGTCACTGCAGTGAGTAATCCCCTCCCGCCATCTAGCAATCCAAAAGCGGCGCCCTGCATCATCTCGCCGCCCCATTCGCGGGTCGCCCGCATCAGTGCGGCCCAGAATAGAGCAATGGTAGTCAACCCCCAATAGGCATAGAGAAGCTTCAACGAGGAAAGCGACGGGATGACCGCAAAGGCAAGACCTCCCGCAGCGGTTGTGATCAGGGCCGTAGCAAGCAGTTTGCGCGGACTGAACGCGTCGGCCAGCGGTCCCCCGAGCAGGTAGGCGACCATCGCGACGACCCCGTAAAATGAGAAAGCGGTCCCCAGTTCGAGATTGGTGAGACCGAACACCTCCAGCAGTGTCGGCCTGAAGATCCGGGCTAGGACGAAGGGCAGAAAGAATATGGTCTCACCCGCCATGACCAAGACCAACAGGCTCAACAGCCTGCGGAGTCTTGGGTGCCTATGGCTTTCTTCTGGAGGCACAATATGGGCAATTATTCGATGCCATAGGCATCGAGGAAATCATCAGGAATCGGTGCCACGACGCGGCCAATGAGTGCGTAATATTTCAGCGGAACCCCCTCCATGGAGTAGCGATGCGTGTAGCGCTCGAGCTGATAAATATCGAGATATTCGGAGAAGATCAGTTCACGGATAAACTTGGAGAAACCGGAGTCATCCGAGTGATCGAGGAAGGTCTCCTTGATGTTAATGGCAACCCAGCCATTCGTGGCAATCAGCTTCAGAGCTTCGAAGAATGCTCTGGGGGGAATATCGCCGAAACCGAGGGCGGCCACCGAAGTCAGACAATCGAAGTTCCATCCTTGGAGTTCGCCATTCTGCTCGGCGGACAACTGGGTGAAATCTGCGACGATATAGTCGTCATACACGAATGGGCGATCCCTGTACGCCGCCTCCCGAGCTTCGGGAATGATGTCGACACCGACGACTCGAGACACCCCGGACCCGCGCAGCCGTTCTGCCATCATTCCGTTGCCTGCTCCCAAATCAAGGACGCGGAGCTCGCTGCAGCTTGTTAATTCTGAGGCGACACTCCGCTGCAGAAGCTCGGAGACCTTCTGAGGTGATGTGCACCTTAGACGGTCGTAGAAGAGTTGCTCATAAAGACCAGGCCTTGAAAAAATCTCATCGTAGTCGTGAAACCGGAATTTAACAGGCTGCCCGTCTTCAACGAGGAAGAAATAGGCCTCAGCCTGCGAGAGTTCGTGCTCTCGCTCGGGTGGAAATTGGATTTGGTATCGTTTGGTCATAGATTGTCGTCTGCGAAGTTCGTGCGCTTTCAGCTCCTGCAGACGTTGTATAGGCACAAGACTGTGTTTTATCACGGCTTCGTTTCGTGATTCTCAAAAGCCAATCCATGTGCAATTCAATTAAATTTGGATAAAACGCTTAAAATCAAAGAATTAACACAACAATTATCAGTGTAAAGTCGAGCAACCATCTCGCAAGCTAAAAAGCGCCGAACTACTGATTTCGGGTTCGCCGCTCAGATGAACCGAGAGCGATAATCACTCTTCCTAGCAAAGTCTTTTACAGAGCCTCGCTTCTCAGCGACACGCTAACTGAATCACACGACCTGAAATGGCCTGGAATCGTAGTCGACCTCTTGTTGTGATCCGGACAAAGGAACAGGGCCCACCTCGGCCCCGTTCTCCTATCACAGATCTAGCAGTCGATTACTCGCTTGGCACTCGGAAGACGTCGTCTTGCAATTCATCGCCGATCGAAGTATTGCGACGAATGATGCGCGCCAAGGTCTGATCTTCTATGAAGTTCTGCAGTGATCCTGACAAGTAGGCCTCATACCAGAAACGGTCACCATCGCGCAGGCGACGGAACTGATCGGCAAGGATCGCAAGGTAGGTCGGTCCGACCATCGCCCCTGGCGCATGCCGTTCTGCTAGCCCGCCCACCCAAAGATCAATATCATTCACTGAGCTGTAGACTTCACGCAGCTTGGCCTGCACCTGCGGATCAGGATGGATGTCTCTCCATTGGCGAACTCGGGGCAATCCATACGCTTGGCGCGCGTCATTGTAACTCGCAAGCCCGTGGTCACGCCCACGCTGAATATTGAGGGATGCTAGGTCAAACCCACCGGCTCCAGGTGCCCCGAAAAGGAAGTTGCGCACATCATCCACGATCAGGTTATCGATTTCCTGACACACTTGCTGGGCCAAGCCGCGCATGATTGGATCAATCCCACCTTCATCCGTCAAGAGCGCTGGATTGAAGAACGCTGACGCTAGAGGCAAATGCCCGTTTGCATTCTCGCTCCCATCACGATCCACCCGAAGCAATGTCGTGGAGAGCATGCTATGCCCTAACCTGAATGCTGCCGTGGAGAACGCATTGGCAATGCCAGGATTGACATTGGGATTGTAACCCTGGAAAGGAGGCACGGCATCTTCGCCTAACAAGAGCGTTAAGAATTCATTGTAAGTGATGGCCTGGATCTCAGCGATCACCATGACGCGCGCCATCTGATAGACATCCTCTCCAGAGAGGGTGCTATCTGCTTGCATCAGCTGCTGCGCCCAATGGTTGTGCTCACGCACGAAGAGGGTGTGGATCGAGGCGAGTGCCGCTTGCTCATTGGCGCGAATGTCTCCAGCGAGGAAGAAGTTCGGCGCGAAAGCACTAGGCGCATTGTCCAAACCAGCTTCATTGAATGGCAAGAGATCGCCTGGACTTGTCTTGAGGCGTCCCGTGCCATCGAGGGTTCGCAAGGCCGCGGCGCGCGTTTCGTCAGCCCCGTAGACATTGGAGCCATCGATGAAGGCGGAGATACTATTGACTTGCTGACGAACACCATTGGCATCCACTGCATAATCTGAGCGATCCATGGCGATCACTTGGGTGCCCGTGTTCTGAGGATCAAATTCGGCATCACCCGCAGGCACCGCGATGTCGTGAGCTTCGGCAGGATCCGCCGCGTGTGTCAAATCAATGTCATGATCGACGAACTGGCCCCATTGCCAGAGGTAATCGGAAGCACGCATGGCGTTCGGACGATCTTCATCCTGAGCCGCGCAGGCATTGCTGATTGCACGTGCGCTGGGACGATTCTCTCCCGAGGGTGCGCTGACACCATCAACATACCGGGCGGCGGCCCGTCGGAGCAACGCCACGCCGACGCTTCCGCGATCCGGCTGTTGCAGGTTATTGTCAGAGCCATCCACCGAGCGGTAGTTCGTGGGAAACTCGAGCGCCTGGCCATCTTGAGGTGGTGGTGGCTGGGTTCCAGGCCTTTGACGCGTGGACGTGGGGGCGGGCGATGGAATCGGAGCGGCTTGTTGACCGCGCGTACGCTGGCCGCCGTCACGATCACCACCGCGCTGGGCCCAGGTGGTTGCTGTTAAAGGAAGACCGATCGCCGTGACAAGAAGGGCGACGCGCAACTTTGGGGAGACGTGTGGTTTCATAGTGTCGAACTCAGTTAGTGAGGGTTTGTTAAACAGCGATTCGATCTCTCTGATCGCAGTATGTCGTAAGTGACAATTCTAACTAAGCCGGAGAAAATGACGGCAATGGGCATCCTCAAATGAACTGTTTGTCATTCTCATCGCGGCGCTAACATGAACGCTGCCTGTGCCTCAGAATGACAGATTGTTCATCTGACGATTTCCCTCGGACAACAGCTCAAGTCTGATCTAGTCTTTGATCGTGCGTATCCTAGTCGTAGAAGATCAGGCCCAGATCGCTTCCTTCGTCCAGAAAGGATTGGAGGAGCAAGGCATGGTCGTCGATTTATGCCACGATGGCGATGAAGGCTACTCACTGGCGACCACCGTTCCTTACGATGCGATCGTCCTCGATATCATGCTGCCCGGCAGAGATGGGTTGAGCATTCTCAGAAACCTGCGTGAACAGAAGAACAACGTCCCCGTGCTCCTGCTCACCGCGCGGGACTCTCTCAATGAACGCGTCGAAGGATTGAATCTAGGGGCGGACGATTACTTGACCAAGCCGTTCTATGTCGAAGAGCTGACAGCTCGGCTCCACACCATTGTTAGACGGACCAATGGTCAGGCGCTGAACCTTCTCAAAGTGGGAGATCTGCATGTGGATCTGATCAAACGAGAGGTCATACGTGCCGAAGACCGTATCGACCTCACGGCGAGAGAATTCGAGCTGCTGGAATATCTCATGCGCACCCCAGGGCGTGTATTCACCCGCATCCAGATTTGTGAGCATGTGTGGGACTATCATTTCGACCCACAGACGAATCTGGTGGATGTCTACATCAAACGTCTGCGTAAGAAACTGGATCAACCTTACGAGACGAAATTGATCCAAACCGTGCGGGGCGTCGGCTACCGCATTGGAGTCCCTGCTTAAGAATGCGTCGATGAGATCGTTGCGACTCAAATTGGCCATCATCATGACACTGGTCCCAGGAGCCATTGTGTTAGGATTTGGAGCCGCCGCTTGGTGGATCCTCTACGAGCACATGCTCGATGCGGTCGATGCTAGGATGAGGCTGCCAGCGCATGCCTTCGCCCAACGTGTCTCGCCTCGGATGGATTCGGAAGAGTTTCAATACTTAACGGCTTCATTCGTGGGGGGCGATCGCTCGAAAATGGATCGGCTCGAGTGGATCGTGGTCATGCGCAATGACTCTGCGGAGATCATCTCAGAAAGCCAACCGGGACTGGCCAGCACCATCTCGCTCGAAGATTTCCTTCCTCTCCCAGATGACTTTGTGAGAAGGCCTACCTTCCTGGAAGACAAGCGTGAAGCTCGGCGTCCGCCCCCGCGGCGGCCAGGAGAAAGGCCTCCGCCTCGACTCGGTCTTGATCCTACTCCGCAGACACATCTGCATCGCGAACCGATCCATTTCACATCCGTGCATGAGAACAACCGGTGGCGCGTTGGAGCTTATAGCAGTCTCTTTGCCACGATCTTCATTGGAGTGGATCTTGCTCCGTTCGATGCGGACGTTCTGCGCACGCGATCGCTCTTTCTCTGGGCCGCCTTGGGAGGATTCAGTCTCAGCGCACTCGCCGGTTGGTGGATTGCTAACAAAGCCATGCGACCGATCCGACGCATCACGGAAACGGCCGAACACATCACCGCCCATGCGCTCCACGAACGGATCCAGACGACTGGGCGCGAGGATCAAGAGTTCGCCCGCTTGGTGAATGTGCTCAATGCGATGATGGAACGCCTGGAACGCAGCTTCCATCACGCCGTCCGATTCAGCGCCGACGCATCCCACGAACTCAAGACTCCGTTGGCCGTGATCCGCGGCGAACTCGAGCGCGGATTGAAAGAATGTGAGGCTGGCTCCCCAGGAGAACAGACATTTCTCGATCTGAACGAAGAAGTCCACCGCCTGAACAAGATCACGGACGCGCTGCTCATGATGTCACGCGTAGACGCGGGCTCCTTGAGTTTGGATCAAAAGGCCTTCTCCCTCAATGATGCACTGGTCAGTTTCTCCGAGGATGCCGAGATCCTATGCGCTGAGGAAGACTTGTCGTATCAATGTGAGATCTTGCAAGAATTGAGCATCTTCGCAGATCGCGTGCTCATGCTCGGCGTGCTGCACAATCTTCTGAGCAATGCGATCAAGTACAACGAGACGGGTGGCTCCGTAGACATCACAGCCCGCCAACAAGGAGAATTTGCCGTCATCGAGGTGGCCAACACGGGACCAGGAATACCTGACGGACAACGTGCGCGCGTGTTCCGAAGATTCTTCCGAGGCGATGACGCGCGCTCCCGAAAGAAAGACGGTTTCGGCCTTGGGCTGAACATTGCCTTGGAACTTACTCAGGCCAATGGCGGTAGCTTGCGTTTGTTAGACTCACAACCCGACGGCAAGACGCGCTTTGCCATCTGCCTGCCGTTAGTAACTTATACTGAAAGCGAAGAACCTCCTATGACTACTGCGTAACGCGCATTGGCATCAAGACGTAGAGGAAGGACGTGTTGATCTTGATCACCCCTGGGCTCATTTCATCAATGAGATGGAGGTAGACCTCATCCGTGTCCAAATTCCGTAGCGGAGCCATGAGGAATTCAGGATTGAAAGCGATGGAGAATTGATTTCCCTTGTGCTGCACGGCGATCGACTCGCGAGCTTCACCGATGTCAGGCGAGTTCGCCATGATATCAATGTTATCCTCTCCAAAGACGAGCTTTAGGGAGTGGGATTTGTCACTCGTCAAGAGAGAGACACGATGCACGGTCTCGAGGAAGGATTCACGCTCAAGCGTGATGCGATCCACCGTCTTCTCTGGAATGACCTGACGGTAATTTGGATAGTTCCCCTCAATGAGGCGGCTGACAATAATGAGTCCATCAAGAATGAAAGCGACCTGATTCTCGGCAATGGCGATCGTGAGTTCACCCTCTCCTAACAAACGCTGCAATTCGTTGACCGCTTTGGTCGGGACAATGATCGTCGTCTCATGACTCTTGGGAAACTCCAATTCATGATCGACCATGGCCAGACGTCGACCATCTGTCGCCACCATGATGAGAGTGTTATTCTCAAAGGCGAAGTAGATGCCGTTCAGGACATAGCGAGTCTCGTCCGTGGAAATCGCGTAGGACGTCTTCTTCAGACTGTCCTTCAAGATTGCCTGAGAGAACTTGAATTCTTTGGCATTCTCAAAGTTCGGCAATGCCGGGAACTCCTCATGAGTCAGCCCAAGGATCTTAAAGTAGCTGGGGCCACAATTGATCGTAGAAACGTGATCTCCGTCGACTTCAAATTCCACTTCACTCGCCGGAAGCTCTTTGACGATGTTGACCAGACGACGTGCCGGCAAAGTCGTGCTGCCTTCCACCTCCACTTCAGCAGAAACCAGCGCACTGACGCCGACATCCAAATCGTTGGTAGTCAATCTCAGCTGACCATCTTTCGCCTCTAAGAGCACGTTCGAGAGGATCGGTAGTGTGGTGCGTGTACTGACCACGTGTTGGACTTGTTGGAGTCCACTGAGGAGGTGCTCTTTAGTGATCCTAAACTTCATAGTTTTTCAGAATGCCTGCGTTCCTTTGTCGGATGGGCTAGTCCTATAGAGGATGCCTTTCCGTTTGGCAACAGGCGAATTAGGCCCTTCCCGCTTGCTCCTGGCAAGCGGAATCGCGCCCCTTACCCCCCTGACAAAAGGCCAGAAATCTACCCGCGATCCGGCACCTCCGTCAGCTCTCCATAGAGACGATCCACTTGCCGACGAACTTTCTCCAGATCACGGCACTTTGTCTCGATCACTCGACATGCGTGGATCACTGTCCCATGATCACGCCCCCCAAACGCGTCCCCGATCTCCTGGTAGGACGCCCCGGTAAGTTCACGGGCGAAGTGCATGGCCACTTGACGAGCGAGAGCGATCTGTGCAGGCCGCTTTCTCCCAAGCATGTCGCTCACTCGAATGTCAAAGAACTCAGCCACTTGCTTTTGAATCTGAGGGATCGTGATTTCCTTCGCCCCCTCATCATGAAGGACATCTTGCAGCAATTTCTCGACTTCCTTGAGATCCAGAGGCTCTTCATGCATCGAGCCATACGAAGCCAGGCGAATCAGCGCGCCCTCAAGTCGGCGGACATTGTTGCGAATCCGCTGAGCGACGAACTCTAGAATGCTGTAGTCCAGCTTGACCTCCCAGTCTTTGGCCTTGCGTTGGAGGATGGCGATCCGAGTCTCGGTATCCGGAGCCGATAGCTCCGCCGTCAGCCCCCACTCGAAGCGGGAGACGAGGCGTTTCT
>JBLHHN010000148.1:0-13464 GCA_047616785.1 Verrucomicrobiales bacterium | reverse complement strand
CGTGACCATGAATAGTCCTAATAATGGCGCGACAGGGAAGACGAATTGGGAATCGACGCTCTGGCATGAGTATTGTCATGCGGTGACGCTGGGAGCGACGAAGAATCGCATGCCGCGCTGGCTGACAGAGGGATTGTCCGTCTACGAGGAACGTCTTCGCGACCCGACGTGTGGGGAACAGATGGATCTCACATTCCGCCACATGATTCTCGAGGAAGATGAGCTCATCCCCTTGAGCCAACTGAATTACGGCTTCCTCCGTCCCAAGTCAGGCAAGCACATGATGTTTGCCTATTACCAGTCCTCACTCTTTGTCGAATACTTCATGGCGACCTTTGGTGAGGAGAAGATGCGTTCCATCATTGGAGAACTGAAGGCGGGCGTGAAATTCTCGGAGGCCTGCAAGCTCCATGCCAAACCTTTCGATGAGCTGGAAAAGGACTTCATCGCCTATGCTAAAGACACGGCCAAAGCTTTCGGAGGGGAGTTGGCATGGGAAGTTCCTGAGGAGAATCTCGCTGCGTTCTCGTTAGAAGAGCTGGCCGCATGGGTCAAAGAACATCCGACCAATTACTATGGGCTACGTGCCCAAGGGGCGGCCTTGCTTCGGGCGGAGGCGTATGAGGATGCCGAGCGTGTGCTGCAAGAGTTGGCTAGCCAATTCCCCAATCATGCGGATTCGGGATCTCCTTTCGAGATGCTCGCGGCTCTCTACAAACGCACGGGTGATCAAGAGAAAGAACGTGAGATGCTTTGGAAACTCGTTTCTCAATCAACCGATTGGCTTGATGAAATGTTGCTTTTGTTAGACTATGAGGCGGAAGCTGAGGGTTGGGATCACGTGCAACGGCTTGCGCAGCAGGTCATGGCCATCAATCCTTACATTGCCAAAGCGCACAAGGCGCTTGCTGAAAGCTACACCGCGACCGAGAAGAATGAGGAAGCCGTCTCTACCTATGAGACCTTGCTCACATTGAAGCCACAGAACCCGGCGCAGATTCACTATGCGGTGGCCGATCTGCTTCAGGAAGCAGAGCCGACGAGAGCCAAACGCCATGTTCTTGATGCTCTAGCGGAAGCCCCACGATATCGGGAAGCCTTGCGGCTCTTGCGCGATCTTAGGAAACCTGAATAGGGTCAGCCTTCCAGTGCGTTTGTGCGGCACGAATGATCTCATCGTATCTGAGCCGAGCTTCTTGGTAGTTCTTCAATACATGAAGCTTGGCCGTTTCATTTGGAATGTGATTCGGTTGGGAATGTAGCAAGTTTTCCAAGACGTCGATCCACCGGAGCATGTATCTGGCATCCTCCGCGTAGGCAATCGGCTTCTCGTCCACGGAAAGATAGATGGGACTGGTATGGGCCTGGCGTAGTAGGCCGTCCGCTGCTCGGAAGAGAGCGCGGGCGATGACCCAACTACTTCGCTTGAGGTTCAGAACGAATGTAAGTTGCTTTTGAATTGGCGGAGTTTGATTCTCATTGAGATCAGTGGATGAAATGATAAGGCCGTCGTGAACGATCTGGAGGGCCTCTAATTTCTGGAATGAGCGCACGGTGGTCTTCACCTTAAGCGGTTCTTGGTCCGTCGATTTCCTTGCGATCGTCGCCCCCATGATCTGCCCGTTCAGGTCAAGTGACAACATGGGGCCACTTGTCGCAAAGGATCGCCCCGCCTTGATCGCTTCCCACATCGCGTCGGACGTTAGATCTCCATCGACTTTGGCATAGACGCGACTATGGCCCGTGGGCACTGACATCACACCAATGGCCGAGCCACCCGAGACACCGAGTGTGAATCCGCAATTGAGCAAACGATAGTACCGCGCGTTCGTGCGGTGGAACAAGCCATCGTCGACCGCCGTGTTGGATTCCCTTGGCGCCAGTGGCCCGATCATGCCCCAGCCTCCAGGGAGAGTCGATGTGCGATGATAGTGATTGTGACAGACTTGGACAGTATCCAGCGCGCCGAGAGCAGATCCGGTGACGGTTTCCGCCCACGAAGGCTTGTCCGCGTCGAAGACAGCGTCAGGAGATTGAAGTCTAGCATCGCGGCAAAGGGAAGCGTCGGTGGGAATGTGTTCGCCGTAGGCATCGAAAACGACGGGTTCGTTCAGGTTGAAGAGAAAGGTGGCTCCGATGGATCCTCCGGATGTGGCACCTTGATGAATGCGCTCGATCTCAAGATTGTTCCTCGTGATCAGGTGATTCCGATCGATCACGATCGGCTTCCGGTGGCTGGCATCCGGCCACGTGGGTTACCATATCTCGCCTTGTCCACGTAGCCAGTAAGTGAAAGACGGCACGAGATGAACATCGTCAGCGAGTACCAGTTGCTGAAGCGTTCTGACGTTGTCGTGACCCAGATGCACATGGAGATCGGCCGAGTACCAACCTTCGGATGGCATATCAATCCAGCGCTCTAACGTAATCGTCTGCTCGACCGTTTCATCGTTCCCGAGGGCGATCTTATGGTCCACTGGCACGACCTCTTAGCCCTTCTCAACATGCATCACCGTTCTCCCCGCAGGCCGTGCCATCGAGAATACGCCGTCGCAACTGAAGCTCCGATCCTTCGCATAGACAGTTACAGTGTCAGTATAAATCGGCTCAAAGTACCGCTCGTTGTTCACATCGACCCATGCCCGAGCCGGAATAGGTGTGTCCTTCGCATCGACCACTCGAATGGAGAGTCGAGCGCTCTCTATGGCCGCCAGATCAAGGAGACTAGCCCAAGACAGAATCACTGCCGCAATCAACACGTTCATCTTCATCAGATCACCAAGGTACATGACAATCGATCCGAGACGCAACGCTTGACTCATCCCAAGGACATCGCATTTGCCAAACAGATCCACCGCCAGACGGTGGTGCCATCATGAAAACACCTTCGTTTGTCTAACCCTCCTATGAAAATCCTAGCCTTCGGAGCTTCAACGAGCTCCAACGAGCTCCAACTCCATCAACCGACAGCTCGCCAACCATGCCGCGCACCAAGTGTCGTGCGGATTGGTGACCGAACTCGATCTGCGTTCATTTGATCTTCCCATTTACAGCGCGGATGAAGAGGAAGCCAATGGCGTGCCCCCTGACGCCCAAGCGTTCATCGATGCGATACGGGCCCACGACGCCGTGGTCGTTTCGCTGGCCGAACACAACGGCTCATACACGGCAGCCTTCAAGAATCTATACGACTGGGCCTCACGGATCGAGAAGGAAGTTTGGTTAGGTATGCCGATGCTTCTGATATCAACATCGCCTGGACCGCGCGGTGCTGCGACCGTGCTCGCTGCTGCAGAAGCGACTTTTCAGCGTATGGGCGCTGACCTTCGTGCCACGTTTAGCTTGCCGTCATTTTACGACAACTTCTCGGCGGAGGATGGCATCACCGATCCTAATTTGGCAGGTGAGCTGAAGAAGGCGGTCGAGAAATTGGCCTCATCGTCTGCAAGAGATTCATGATTTGTTGGGTGTAAAGGACGCGAGGCAGCGAGCTTAGCGCACTACCAATAATTATGGACGCCGACCTATTTCTCAACGGACTCATCTATCTTGCGGCGGCCGCGATCGCCGCGCCGCTGGGCCGTAGGCTGGGACTTGGTGCCGTCCTTGGCTATCTCATCATCGGTGCGATCGTGGGCCGGTCCGCTTTGGGTTGGGTCGGTGAGAATCGCGAACAAGTGATGCACTTCGCGGAGTTCGGGGTCGCTCTGATGCTGTTCGTGATCGGATTGGAGATCGATCTATCGCGGTTGTGGAGAATGCGTGGTCCGATCCTTGGGCTTGGGGGCTTCCAGGTGTTGATCACCGCGCTAGTGCTCGCGGGTGCGTCCATGCTGCTGCCGATCGATTGGCGAGAGGCATTGGCGCTCGGTTTGATCCTGGCATTGTCCTCGACGGCGATCGTGATGCAGAACTTGCGCGAGCGCGGCATCAGCGAGACCAGTTCCGGGACGCAAAGTTTCGCGGTCTTGCTGTTTCAAGATATCGCCGTGATACCGATGATCGCGTTGCTGCCACTGTTAGCTCACTTGCCGGTCGGCGGTGGTGTCGATGGACACGAGGGCGGAGCTTCGACATGGATAGATTCATTGCCGAGTTGGAGTAAAGGCATGGTCATCGCCGGAGCCATTGCGTTGGTCGTGGTCACTGGGCGGTTCTTGCTCACGCCTTGGCTGCGCTGGGTCGCCTCGTTGAAAGTCACGGAAGCACTCACGGCGACGGCCCTGGCCCTAGTCGTCGGGGTGGCCCTGTTGATGGACGCCGTTGGTTTGTCACCGGCACTCGGCACCTTTGTCGCTGGGGTAATGCTGGCGAGTAGTGAGTTCCGCCACGAATTGGAAAGCGACATTGAGCCGTTCAAGGCACTGTTGCTCGCTGTGTTTTTTATAGCTGTAGGGGCGGGGATCGACTTTGGATTGATCGGCTCCCAACCTGTCACCATCGGGCTGATGGTCTTTGGACTCATCACGCTGAAAGCTTCCGTGCTCTACGGGCTAGCGAAATGGTTTGGCCTGTCTTTTGACCAGCGACTGCTGTTTGCGGCGGCGCTTGCGCAGGGTGGTGAATTCGCCTTCGTGCTGGGAGGGTTTGCCGTCGGGCAAGGAGTGATCAGTGAGGAACTCGCCTCGCAAATGATCGCTACGGTGGTTTTATCCATGGCGCTCGCCCCGCCTTTATTACTGATAGTGCAAGCGGTGATTCTGCCACTGCTTGGGACGACCGAGTCCGCAGGTGACGAGCGTCCTCATGATGTTAAAAACGATAAGGCGAAAGTCTTGCTGGCGGGGTTCGGTCGGTTTGGCCATCCGATGGGTCGCTTGCTCCGCAGTGCAGGGTGCATGCCGACGGTGCTGGAGAGGGACAGCGACCATGTGGATCTACTGCGGCGTATCGGTTTGAAATGTTACTATGGCGACGCGACGCGCCCTCAACTGCTAAAAGCTGCTGGCGCGGAAGATGCGGCGTTGTTGATCCTAGCAATCGACAACGAGGAAGAGTGCATGGGTATCATCGAGACCTGCCGCAAGCACTTTCCCCATCTCAAGCTTCTCGCGCGCGCATGCTCGCGGAATCATGCCTATCAATTACACGAAGCGGGAGTGCGGTTTTTCATCGAGCAACTCGGCTCGTCGCTGGATTGCGCGATCGCGGCTCTGGAAGAGATCGGCCATGAGAGCGATCACGCCAAGGATGCTGCGCGGCGTTTCAAGATCCACGAGATGAAGGCGATTTCTGACACAGCGCCGCACCATGAAGATGAACAACGCTTCATCGGCCTCGCACAGCAGAATTTGAAGGATCTGGACAGTTTGCTGCTCAACGCACCTCTGCCCGTGGGAGGTCGTGAAAAGAATCCCCAGTCTGAATGAATGCAATGAAAGTTCATAGGTCCTGTCTTTACGGTGGTTGCGATATTTCGAATCAGGTGTTCCTTGCTGGTGATGCAATCAGGAACTCCTTTCCCCCCCCGCGTCTTCTTCGCGGCCGCACTGGCTCTGGCAATGATCTCAACCGGTGTTGCTGAGCCGCCTCCAGGGGCGATGGTGACCGCATTGGACACCTACGTGGCCACACCTGATGCCAGTTACAAGTACACCGTTGAGAAGACTCTCAAAGAAGAGTCTTACACCGCATACATTGTGCGGATGCAATCGCAGACCTGGCTGACGCCTGATAAGGTCGATCGCACGGCTTGGATCCATGATTTGGAGGTGATCGTGCCTAAGAAAGTTCGATCGGAGGTCGGACTTCTTTTCATCGGTGGTGGTGCGAATGAAAGAGACGTTCCTGATTCCGTGAATTCGGAGTTGGCTAAGATTGCCGTGGCCTCCGGTTCGGTGGTGACGGAACTCGGGCAGGTGCCGAATCAGCCGCTCACCTTCAAAGACGATCCTGACAAGCGTGCACGCACCGAAGACGCGCTCATTGCCTTCACTTGGGATCAGTTTCTCAAAGGTGGAGACGCTAGTGGTCTAGCACGTTTGCCTATGACGAAGAGCGCCGTGCGTGCCATGGACACCATCACGGAAGTCTGCCAGAAGGAAGCTCAGATTTCAGTGAAACAATTCGTCGTCGCCGGAGGATCCAAGCGCGGGTGGACGACTTGGACGACTGCCGCCGTGGACAAGCGGGTCAAGGCGATCGTGCCGATCGTCATCGACATGCTCAATGTTAGAGCTTCGTTTCAGCATCATTACCAGGCATACGGCTTCTTCGCGCCAGCGGTGGATGATTATGTGGAGGCTGGCATCATGGAGTGGCAGGACACGCCGCGCTATGGTGAGCTGCTCAAAGTAGTCGAGCCATATGAGTACCGCTCGCGTTTCACGATGCCGAAGTTGCTTTTGAATGCGACGGGTGATCAATTCTTCCTACCAGATTCCTCGCAATTCTATTTTAATGATCTGCCAGGAGAGAAATATCTCCGTTATGTCCCCAATGCAGATCATGGATTGAAGGGAAGCGATGCTTATGAAACCTTGTTAGGTTACTACGCGTTGATTCTGGCAGATGCTGCACGGCCGAAATTCTCCTGGAACTCTCCAGGCGAGGGGAAACTGGCCGTAAAGGTGGACGACAAACCGGCCACGGTGAAGCTCTGGCAAGCATCGAATCCCAATGCTCGTGATTTCCGGAAAGATACCATTGGCAAGGCCTGGAAAAGTACCGTCTTGAAGCCGGATGATAAAGGCTCTTACACGGTCGATGTGCCGAAACCCAAGAAAGGATGGACGGCGTTCATGATCGAGCTGACCTATGACACGGCTGCAAAGATTCCTATCAAGCTCACCACGAACGTGGAAGTCACGCCGCGTGCGTTGCCGTTCCCTCCTTTCAAGCCGAAGCGATAGAGGTGCCTTGTTAGGATATTTCACGGAATGAAGAGCCCCTCCCATCAACGCAAGTTCAGACCCCAGTTCTTCCTGGGCTTTGCGTTGCTCGCAGGCTGGTCTTGGGCGGAATTGCCGCCACTGCCTCAATGGACAGACGAAGAGTGGAAGCTGCTGGAATTCCAAACGCCGGACCTTGGCGGCACTCTCTTTCCTCGCCATGACGACTCTTCGGAAGAGGCCGTCATTGAGCATACGGAAGTGCCAGAGGAGGTGTCCTACACGCCTGAGGTTGTGAGCCTTGGCGAAGTCGAAGATCTTTCGCCAGACCTTGTGGAACAGTACTTTCCCGAGACGCTTGAGGCGCGCGTGCTGGATCCCCAATCTCTCCTCACACAATCACGCATGGACGGGGTTCTAAACTTCCTGGAATATCACTTTCGCGAAGCTCGTTCTGCCATTCACATAATCGTCCTGCGGCCGAACCAGCGTCTTCCGAGCCATCTAGACTTGAGGAAGATCCACGAGAAATGGTTCGGTGATACTCTGACTGTCCTGGCCGTTTACAATATTGGCAATCCTGAGATGAGTCGGCTGATCTTTGGCCATGAGGCAGAAAGACGCGTGCTGGAGGCCCGCAGAGCCAATGCCTGCATGGAAGCCATCAATGAAGCCATGGTGGTGTCCAATGCAGAAGATCAATTGGAACGTTTTCTAACCGAATTGTCGCGACGACTCTACTGGATCGAAGATATTTACCATGGCGGGAATTCAAGCGGGGAAGGTGCCGCGGCTGAGCCAGGGATCGCGCTTGCGGCTCCAACGGAACCGGTGATTTCTAGGAAGCGGCTTTGGTTCACCATCCTCTCCATGGCGACCGTGGTCATCATGGCTGGAGGGAGTGTGGTAGCGCTGCAACGGCGCGCCTCTGGCAAGACGTTCTACTTTCCGGATCGACGCCATTTCCCGCGTCTCGGCGGGTCTTGTGGAGGAGGCAATCGACTCGTCGTGAGTTTCGGCAAGGCGAAAGAAGAGAGAAAGATTAGTTAGTTGTCGGGTAATTTCAGATGAATGGTATGCAGCGAATAAGGCAATGGCAGCGTATCGTAGACACGACACTCTTGTCGTGTTTGACAGAGCACTTCTAGACACGACAGGATTGTCGTGTCTACATTTCGGCATCGACTCATCGGCTTGAGATCAGTTAGGCAAGGAGGTCGTGGACGACGTGGCCGTGCACGTCGGTGAGACGGAAATCTCGACCGGCATGGTGAAATGTCAGTCTCTCGTGGTCGAAGCCTAGCAGATGGAGAATTGTGGCTTGAAGATCGTGAACATGAACCGGATTCTCAGTGATGTTGAAGCCGAACTCGTCGGTCGCGCCGTAGGTGAGACCGGGACGGACGCCGCCGCCGGCCATCCACATGGTGTAGGCCTGAGGATGGTGATCACGTCCGGCATTGCGCCCAAGCGAAGGGTTCGTTTCCACCATCGGAGTGCGGCCGAATTCGCCTCCCCAGATGACGAGAGTTTCATCGAGCAAGCCTTGCCTCTTCAAGTCCATGATGAGAGCGGCACTGGCTTGGTCGGTTTCCTGGCACTTGCTTATCGTGGAGCCTTTGACATTGCTGTGCGCGTCCCAGCCGGAGTGGTAGATATTGATGAGGCGGACGCCGCGCTCCACCATGCGTCGAGCAAGCAAGCACGCTCTGGCAAACGATGGTTTGTCAGGATCGCATCCATAACTGTCCAGTGTGGCCTTGCTCTCGCTGGAGAGATCCATGAGTTCAGGCGCCGACGTTTGCAAACGTGCGGCCATTTCAAAGGAGGCCATGCGTGTGGCAATCTCTTCGTCGTGGATCTGCTCTAGTCTTTCAGCGTTGAGCTTGTTGATAAGCTTGAAGGTGTCGCGCTGTAGCTCATCACTGAAACCTTGCGGCGTGGAGACATTGAGAATGGGATCACGGCCGTTGCGGAATCGGACGCCGGTGTAGGTGGTCGGTAGGAAACCGCTAGACCAGAGGGAAGTGCCGCCGCTCACCCCGCCACCTGTGTTCATGACGACGAAGGCGGGCAGATTCTGTGTCGCCGATCCGAGTCCGTAGAGCGCCCATGAGCCGAGGCTGGGGCGGCCAGGCTGGGAGAAGCCGGTGTTGAAGAAGATCTGTGCCGGCGCGTGGTTGAACTGATCCGTGGTGACGGATTTCACGATGCAAAGGTCATCGACGATGTTGCTCAGATGCTTGAGTGGCGAGCCTAACACAGCGCCGGATTGACCATGGCGCGTGAACTCGAATTGCGGGCCCATGACGGCCGCGTCCGGTTGGATGAAAGCGTAGCGCTGGTCTCCAATGATCGACTTTGGCAAGGGATTGCCTTGCAGTTCGGTGAGCTTGGGCTTGGGGTCGAAGAGCTCCAACTGGCTTGGGGCGCCGGCCATGAAGAGGTGGATGACGGCCTTGGCCCGAGGCTGGTGATGGGGAAATTTCGGAGCGAGCGGATCGCTTGCCGAAGGCGCAGCGCCAAGTGAATCCGTGAGGAGCCCAGCGGCGGCAATCTTCCCAAGCCCGATGCCGCATTCTCCGAGGAAGTAGCGGCGCGAGATGTCAGTGTTCACGTGGGAAAGACTCATGAGCTAGGTTCGTTCTGCTTTGTTAGATGGAATTTAAATGGTAGCCGTGGCGAATCTTCTTTTCCCGGAGGGCTGCGCTCCGTCGCCGCCGTGACTGAAAGGGCGACGTTGGATTCGAATGGAGCCGCTTCTCTTCCAAATAACAAACCATGAATCGATGCCGAAAAGTAGACACGATACTTTTGTCGTGTTCGGGAGTGCACGGTCAAACACGACAAAAGTGTCGTGTCTACGATGCGTGATCCTTGGGTTATTTGCTGCATGGCATTCGTCAGAATTTAGATGCTAACAAATCGGCGGCCACAGAGGGCCGCCCTCCGGGATGGATGTTGTTGGCTTCGCCGAACATTAATAACAAAGTAGAATTAGTTTTTCGAAATGCTTTCGTCGAGCCCCAAGATAACGCGAGCGAGGGCGGTCCAGTTCTGGTGCTTGGCGTGGAAGTCTGACAGTGCGGCGATTTCGTCTGCGCTTGGTGGGCGAGTGAGAAGCCAGCGGAACCCGGTGATGATCTTCTTCCTGACATTGCCCTCGGTGGCTGCGATCCTTTCTCCATACGCGGTGGCGATCTCGAGAAACATGGGATCGTTCATCAACGTGAGTGCCTGTAGAGGCGTGTTAGAGACGTCGCGTTTGGCCACGCACGCTTCTCCTGAGGTGGCGTCGAAGGTGGTGAACATTGCAAAGGGCGCGGTGCGTTTCTGATAGGTGTAGACGCTGCGCCGATGGCGATCCGAGCCCTTGCTCGCCTTCCATTGAGACTTGGAATAGTTCGCGGCGGCCTCTTCGGGTTGCACCGGGCGGACCGGCTTGCCGAACATCTTGGTGTCGAGCAGCCCTGAAGCGCCGAGCGAAGCATCGCGAATGATCTCGGCTTCCAGACGAAAGCGAGAAAACCGGGGCAAGAGACGATCATGTATTCTGACACTGTCACGATCGGCAATGTCAGAGGATTGCTGATAGGTTTGGCTCGTGACGATGAGACGATGGAGAGCTTTCATCGACCAATCGTTTTCCATGAAGGTGACGGCGAGGTGATCGAGAAGCTGAGGATGGCTGGGGAGTTCGCCTTGCATGCCAAAGTCATCCAGGGTCTTGACCAGACCGATGCCAAAGAAGGCCGCCCATTGCCGGTTGACCACGACGCGTGCGGTCAGCGGATTCTCTGCAGAAACGAGCCAACGGGCAAACTCGAGCCGGTTCGCTGGAGGTGCTTTCTCCTCAGGCCAAATGGCTGAGGGCAGGCGTGGGTGGACCCTTTCCTTAGGCTGAGTGAATTCTCCGCGATGGTGAAGATGTGTGGGCCGGGGATGGTCCGAGGGCCGTTCGCGCATGATCAGTGTGAGGGGCCCGGTGACGGGTTGGCGCAGTTTGCGGATCTCAGCGACTTGAGCCGCCAACATGGGTGCCTGGAAAAGGAAGGCTTCTGTTACTAACGGATTGTCTTTCGTGAGGGCGCCATTTGCCGGTGGCCATGGCATGGTGGCTATGAAAGTCTTATCCGAAGCGGCGGTGCTGAGGCGGAACTTGCCCATCGAACTCGCATAGTGACGACCGAAGTGCATATTGAGCGTGAACGCGGAGCCTGCAGCGATTGGCTGGGTCAGATTGAAGACGGCGGTGTGGGCGCGGCCTTGGCCTTCTTTGACCGACCACCCGGACTGGAAGTCGCCATCGGTGGCAAGCTTGGCAGAAGCGGGATTGTTTCCAAAAGCGTTCTTGGCATACGTCTCGGAGGCTTCGGTGATCTCTAACATCGTGCCATTGGCGTCCTCCAGTTTGAACTCGGATAGAAAGAAATCTCCTTTTGGACCTTCGTAGTCCGTCATGCCCGGGCCATTCGACGGAAGGCGTTCGTCAGGCAAAGCCTCGAGCCGGATGGCGGAGATGGCGTGGTCTTGGGGAGGAAACTCCAGGGTGTAGATGTCATGCTTGGAGGTGTCGCCTGCGCTGAAGATGATGCCCTCTGATTCTTGAGTGAGGTAAGGGTAGTTGGCGGACATGGTCTTCGGTATGAGCGTCTGCCAGTCGATCAAGTTCTCCTGCTGTTGCTTCTTCAGCCATGTATCAAAGGCGCTTTCCGAGCTTGAGGCATTCTCTTTCGGCCAATGTGTCGGCAGCGCCTCGGCGAGCTTCGCTGCTTTGGTGAGATTGATAGCATGACGAGACTCAGCATCTTTCGCTGGGAGGAAATAGTCGGGCTCTGCCGCGTTGTTCAGATACGCCATCATGCCGAAGTAATCGTGATGCGTGATAGGATCGTACTTATGCGTGTGGCATTGCGCGCAACCCGTGGTGAGTCCTAACCAAGTCGTTCCCGTGGTCGCGACACGGTCGGTCATGGCGTGATAACGGAACTCCAGTGGATCAATGCCGCCTTCTTCGTTGAGCATGGTGTTGCGATGAAAACCCGTGGCCACCAACTGATCAGGCCTGGGATACGGCAGCATGTCGCCAGCTAGCTGATCGATGGTGAATTGGTCGAAAGGCATGTCCGCATTCATTGCGCGGATGACCCAATCGCGGTAAGGCCAGATGCTGCGATCACGGTCCTTTTCGTAACCATTCGTGTCTGCGTAACGTGCGAGATCGAGCCAGCGCCTCGCCCAGCGTTCGCCATAGCGTTTGGAGGCTAACAGTTTATCGGCGATGGTCTGGTACGCTTCATCAGACGGATCAGCCGCAAAGGCATCCGCTTCTTCTGGCGAAGGAAGCAGACCGACGAGATCGAGAGACACCCTCCGGATGCGCGTGTAGGCATCAGCCTTTGGCGAACGTGTCAGTTCGCTCTCTGTTAGGCGACGATCAATGAAATGATCCACCGGATGCGTTTCTGGCGGGACGTTGGCTTTCTTCGGAAGAACGAAAGCCCAGTGCTGTTCGTATTGAGCACCAACAGCGATCCAGCGCTTGATGAGGTCGATTTCAGAAGGGGAGAGCGTCTTGTTAGCCTCTGGAGGTGGCATGACATCATCCGCTTCGTGGGAAACGATCCGTGAAAGGACCTCTTCGAGATCAGCCTCTCCAGGGATGTCTAGCCGTGTCTTCGCTTTGCGCGCCTCTTCATCAGGACCGTGACAGGCAAAGCAGTTTTTCGAAAGAATCGGGCGGATATCTTTCGAGTAGGAAACGTCTTCGGCACGGACGAAGCCGATCATGGCGCAAAGGCCCAGTAGTGCCACCCGTATCATAAAGGCTGTCATTGCCTAACGATTGATGGGATGCCCTCATTTCTCAAGGCTACAGTATGGGTATTTGGAGCTATCGTTGTTGACTTCTCCTTGGTGATGAAGAGTCGTTCTGCATTTATTTGGGAATTTCTGAAGAAAGTTGGAGAATTGTTTTCGGAGGCCTTGGGCAAGTAGTGGAAGACGCTTGTTCCCCGGCGTCTTGACCTGCTAGGTTCGCGGGCATGTCGTCCGCCAGCCGAGAACTCCTGCCTGAAGTCCACGAGGAATTCCGTCGACTTGCGGTGTCAAAGATGGCGAGGGAGCGTGGGGAACACACCCTACAAGCCACCGCCTTGGTAAATGAGCCTGGATGAAGGTCAGCGCGGAGCGGGAAGCCCAGAGGGAGCGCACCCAGTTCTACATGGCTGCTGCGGCAGCGATGCGCCGGATTCTCATTGATCAGGTCAGGCAGAAGCAGGCGATGAAGCGCGGCGGTGGCGTGGCAAATGAGGAGTTGTTTGAATAGCAGATCGCTGTGTAAGCGCCCGATGACGAGCTAGCCCCTCTCCGAAAACCTATTTTTACTCATTCTACCGGAATTTGGGGGACGTGACGATACCCGCCCATCGACGTGGAAACACGCAAGTTTTCTAGCCAGCTTTCGCGGTAGCGAAAGCCGTTGAGGCGCTCTGCTGGACAAGCCGTCCCGTTCAGCTTTCTCGTTCGTGGATTCCATGGCGCGAAGTTCTGAATCTGGGCCCATCCACGAATCAGTAGTCGCGATGTTTCAAAATGACCGTGTAAATGCCGCATGGCAAACAATCGCCTGTCT
>JBLHHN010000147.1:0-13482 GCA_047616785.1 Verrucomicrobiales bacterium | reverse complement strand
CACAAGCTGGCTCCTGCCATTGCTTGTGGCGCGCCGATGATTCTCAAGCCTTCGGACAAGACGCCACTCACCGCGATTCGATTTGTGGAACTGCTTTATGAAGCCGGGCTGCCTGGATCGATGCTGAGCGTCTTGTTAGGCGATATCGATGAAGTCGTCACGCCACTGATTCAGGATGAGCGCGTGGAGATGGTCGCATTCACTGGGAGTGTCGCCATTGGCAAGCACATCGCCTCCATCGCAGGTTACAAGAAGCTTTGCTTGGAACTCGGCGGTAATTCACCTCTTATTGTGCTAGAAGATGCCGATCTCGACCTGGCCGTCACTCTGGCCGCAGAAGGTTCTTTCCGGAACTCGGGTCAGCGTTGCACGGCAGTGAAACGTCTTCTCATTCACGAAGGGATTCTTAAGGAGTTCACGAAGCGTTTCGTCGAAAGGGCAAGCGAGTATGCTTGTGGAGATCCTGCGGATCCAGAAACTCGTGTCGGCACTGTCATTGACGCGCAAGCTGCAGCAAGGTTAGGCGACATTGTTAAAGAAGCGGTTTCTGAAGGAGCAGAGGTCTTGTTAGGCGGCGAGCCGCAGGGTGCGCTTCTCCCTCCGACGGTCATCGCCAATGTCCAGCGTCATTCTAGAATGGTCGTCGAAGAATCTTTCGGACCACTCGCTCCCATCCTCAGCATCCGCGATATCGATGACGCGATCGAGCTTGCCAATAGCACCGCCTACGGGCTTTCTTCAGGCATTGTGACCAACAACATGGAGCATGCTCTCAAAGCCGTTAAAGAGATCCGAACTGGCACGGTGAATGTGAACGAAGTGCCTGGCTACCGCATTGAGAGTTCGCCCTTTGGAGGCGTGAAAGATTCCGGGCTCGGCATTAAAGAAGGCGTGATCGAAGCGATGAAGTATATGACCAACACGAAAACCTTTTCCCTACCTTGGTGATGATGGATAACGAGAACCCTTACCTACTCCTAACGCCAGGCCCGCTGAGTACGACACCATCGGTGAAGCGCGTCATGATGCGCGATTGGTGCACCTGGGATGATGACTACAATGTGGGGATCGTTCAGGTCATCCGCAAGAAACTAGTCGAGTTGGCCACCAACGCGCCTGAGGCTTACACCAGTGTGCTGATGCAAGGCAGCGGTACGTTCAGTGTCGAATCGGTTATCGGAAGCGTTATCCCAGAAGATGGTAAACTGCTCGTTCTGGCCAATGGCGCTTATGGGCAGCGCTTGGCCAAGATCGCGGCGCGGCTTAAGATTGCGTTAGAAATCCAGGATAGCGGTGAAGTTCTTCCGCCAGATGCTGAGCTGCTGAAGCAAACGCTTTCAAAGAACCCATCGATCACGCATGTGGCACTCGTTCATGGTGAGACGACCACCGGGATGCTCAATCCACTGCAGGAAATTGCGGCTACAGTGAAAGCCGCTGGACGCGTAATCATCGTCGATGCCATGTGTACCTTTGGCGGCGTCCCCGTCGATGTCGATCAGGTAGGCATCGATTTCATCATCAGTAGCGCGAACAAATGCATTCAGGGAGTTCCAGGATTCGGCTTTATCATCGCCAATCGTGAATCACTTCAGGCGACAGAAGGCAATGCTAGGTCGTTTTCGCTCGATCTCTTTGATCAATGGAAGACCATGGAAGCTGGGAGCGGGGGCAAGTGGCGTTTCACGTCGCCGACACACACGGTACGCGCCTTTGCTCAGGCCCTTGTTGAGTTGGAAGAAGAAGGCGGCATCGCCGCTCGCTACGAGCGGTACACGCAGAGTCAACGTGTGCTTTCCGATGGCATGAAAGAGTTAGGTTTTCAAGGCCTCTTGCCTGATTCTTTGCAGTCACCCATCATCACAGCCTTCCATCTCCCAGAGAGCCCGGACTTTGAGTTCAAGCGATTCTACACCCTGCTCAAAGAACGCGGGTTCGTCATTTACCCAGGGAAAGTCTCTGACGTGAACACGTTCCGGATCGGAACGATCGGTGATGTGGATGAGCAAGCGATCAAGAAACTCCTCGAAGCCGTCAAAGCGTGTCAGTATTGGGTGTGATCTAATCATGGACGGAGAATCAATTTCAGCCACTCAGGGCAAGCACATGATGCAATGCTGGTCTGCTCAAGCGGACTATGCCCCGATCGCTGTGGCGAAAGCGCAAGGGTGTTGGATCCATACGCATGATGGTCGTAAGATCTTCGATCTCCGGAGCGCGCATGAGTGCATCAATCTTGGGTTCAACCATCCCAAAGTCATCGCGGCGCTCAAAGCGCAGATGGACGAGGTGCTCTACGTGACGGATGACTTTGCCACGGAACCGACCGCCAAGCTTGCGAAGAAACTCGCCGAACTGACGCCGGGATCTTCTAACAAGAAAGTTTATTTCTCCCAAAGTGGTGCAGCAGCGGTGGAAGCCGCGATTAAGGCTGCTCGGCAATACCAGTATAATCGTGTCTTCAAAGAAGGTGGTACCGTCGATGCGCCCTCGCAGTATCCTTATCCTTACAAGATCATTTCGCGATACGCATCTTGGCATGGATCTGCCTCGGGCGCCGCCTCTGCCAGTGGCGATCCAAGGCGTTGGTTTCAAGAACCTCTGACTGTGCCGGGCGTTGTCTTTGCGCCGGATGCCAATCCTTATCGGCCCCACTTTGAATCTCTGGATAGCCATTTAAACTATCTCAATCACATCATTGAGCAAGAAGGTGGGCGGAATAAAGTTGCCGCGTTCCTGTTAGAGCCGATTGTGGGAAGCAATGGCATCATCGTGCCTCCGGATGGCTACATGGAGGGCGTGCGTGAACTTTGCGATCGCTGGGACTTGCTCATGATTGTCGATGAGACCATGACCGGCATGGGACGCACGGGGAAATGGTTGGCCATCGAGCACTGGGATGTGGTGCCTGACATCATCATCATGGGCAAGGCGCTCGGAGCCTACTGTCCACTGGCTGCCACGATCCTATCCGAGAAAGTGGCGCGTTCCTTTGATCATCATCTCTTCGGTCACGGTCAGAGTTACTCTGGGCACGCGCTGGCTTGCGCCGGGGCCTATGCCGCGATTGAAGTGCTCACCGAAGACGGTTTGTTAGAGCAATCGCGAGAAATGGGTGATTATCTCGGCCAGCGTTTGCGTGAGCTGGGCGAGAAATTCAAGTGTGTCGGCGACGTCCGAGGCATGGGTCTCTTCTGGACCATGGAATTGATCAAGGATCGAGAATCGAAGGCCGCCTTGCGCAAGGCGACGGAGAAATATGAGCCCACGGTGGTCAAGCAGGTGTCCGATTTCCTGTTCCATGAACGTAATGTCTACGTGCCTTCCGACAAGTTTGGTCTCTGGGTGGTGCCGCCATTGATTGTCACGAAGGAGGAGATTAATTTCCTCCTTGATGCTCTCCAGGATGCCCTCAAACTGGCGGACACCCTGCTGACATGATGTTTCAATCCGAAGGAGAGTCTAACTTAAGCGCGCGTCGCCAGGCCTGGAATGCGGAGCATCTCGATGACGCTACGCGGACGTTGTTAGAGGACGATGCCAAGTACTTTCTCCATCAATCACTCTCAACCCCCTGTCTCACCGCGCTTTCTGAAACGGATGGAAGCTATCTGACCGATCTTCAAGGTAAGCGGTACCTCGATTTCCATGGAAATGCCGTGCATCAAGTTGGTTACGGGCATCCTAAGGTGATCGAGGCGATCAAGAATCAGTTAGACGTGATGCCTTTCTGTCCGAGGCGCTTCACCAATGAGCAGGCAGTGGCTCTGGCTAAGCGTCTGGCCGAGTTGGCTCCGGGAGATTTGAACAAATTGCTCTTTGCGCCGGGTGGCACGGCCGCCATTGGGATGGCGCTCAAGCTTGCTCGAGCCGTCACGGGGAAATTTAAGACGATCTCGCTTTGGGAATCGTTTCATGGTGCTTCGTTAGATGCGATCAGCATTGGCGGAGAAGCGTTGTTTCGGAAAGGGGCCGGGCCCTTGTTGCCAGGAACGGAACATGTACCGCCGCCTGATCCGCTGGAAGGTCCATGGCCAGAGATGGACGGAGAAGAATGGGCGTCCATGAGCGCACGCTATGTGGAATACGTCTTAGAACGCGAAGGCGGCGATGTGGGTGCCGTGATTGCAGAGACGATTCGTTGGACGCCGTTTGTCCCACCCAAGTCCTATTGGCAGAAGATTCGAGCGGCTTGTGACAAGCATGGGGCGCTGTTGATTCTTGATGAGATTCCGAGCGGCCTTGGTCGATCAGGTAAGATGTTTGTGTGTGAACACTATGATATTGTCCCTGACATTCTAGTCATCGGAAAAGGGCTTGGCGGTGGCGTGTTTCCTTTGGCGGCGATGATAGCCCGAGAAGAATTCGACGTGGCAGCGGATCAAGCACTGGGTCATTACACCCATGAGAAGAGTCCCGTGGCCTGTGCTGCTGGTCTGGCAACTTTGGATGTGATCGAAGAAGAAGATCTTCTCGCCAAGACGAACGAACTCGGAGCTTATGTGAAAGAACGTTTGGCCGCTTTGAAAGAGACCTATCCGATCATTCACGAAGTGCGGGGGATCGGCCTCATCTTTGGTCTGGTCCTGCGTCAAATCGATGGCTCACGTGCTGAAGATGCGGCCGAGCAGATGCTCTATGATTCGCTGTCGCGAGGATTGAGTTTTAAGATCACCATGGGATCAATTCTGACATTAACGCCGCCGCTTACCATTTCCCGGGAGGAGATGGATGAAGCGCTCACCATTCTAGAAGACAGTTTCGCAAATCTATGAGAATCAACCCGTTCACTGGCGAACCACTCAGAGCCTTCGAGTCTACCGATGCCAAAGCGCAAGTCGCTGCCTTGCATGAAAGGCAGATCTCTTGGGGTGCCGTCTCCATGGAAGAAAGATGTCGGATCCTTGAGGAGTCTTTGAGTTACTTCGAGAGTCATCGCGATCAGATCGCCAAGGACATCACGACTGAGATGGGGCGCCCATTGGCACAAGCGCGAGGAGAGATTGATGGCCTGATGGAGCGCGGACGTTATTTGGCGTCGATCGCGCCATCCATCTTGCAGCCAGAACTCGTGGATGATAAAGAGGGCTTTGATAGGGCGATCCTCCATGAACCATTGGGCGTCGTCTTCATCATCTCTGCATGGAACTACCCCTTGCTCATCACGATCAATGGAGTGATGGCGTCTTTGTTGGCGGGAAATACGGTTATGCTGAAGCATGCCACGCAGACGCTCGCTATCGGCGCGCATTTCGCCGAGGCTTTTGGGGATTTGGTGCAACATGCGGTGATGGATCATGAAACGGCCGCCGAACTGATGGAGAAGCGAGCAGTGGATCATGTGATCTTTACGGGTTCGGTGGAAGCCGGACGCACGGTTTATCAAAGCGCGGCGAGAGGTTTGCTCGATTGCCAATTGGAACTCGGTGGCAAAGACGGGGCCTATGTCGCGGCTGACGCTGATGTGCAGAAAGCGGCGGAGACCTTGGTCGATGGAGCGATCTACAATTCGGGTCAATCTTGCTGTGGCGTGGAACGCGTTTATGCGCATGCGGACATGCATGATGCGTTCGTCGCGAAGTGTCAGGAAAACATTCGAGGCTATGTGTTAGGAGATCCCTCGGAAAGCGACACCAATCTTGGCCCACTGGCTGACGCAGGAAATGTCGCGGTGATGGAAGCGCATATTTCCGACGCTCTTAAGAAAGGGGCCCAACTTGTTTGTGGTGGAGAGATGGAGAAAATTGGAAACGGAACGTTTTTTCAACCAACCTTGCTCACCGAGGTGACGCATGAAATGACAATCATGCAGGAAGAGAACTTTGGTCCCATCCTGCCTGTGATGAAAGTGTCCGATGATGAGGAAGCCATTCGTTTGATCAACGATTCCGACTATGGGCTGACCTCGATCATCTTCACGGCCGACAAGAAACGAGCAGAGTGGTTCTGTAACTTGGCCAAGACGGGCACCGTCTTTATGAACCGCTGTGACTACCTGGATCCTGCTTTGCCCTGGACGGGGGTGAAAGATAGTGGTGTAGGCTCCGCTCTATCGAAGTATGGGTTGCTCGGAGTGACACGAAGAAAGGCCAAACACTTTAGATTAGACTAGTTAAATGAGTATACGCGGTATCACCTTTGATCTTTGGGACACGCTGGTCCATGACGATTCGGACGAGCTTAAACGGAAGGCTGATGGTTTGCCTTCGAAGTATCAACAGCGCCCGCTGCTTGTTTGGGAATCTTTGAAGGGGCAGGTGTCTCTCGAAGATGTCTCTCTGGCATACGACGCCGTGGATGCGGCATTCAACAAGGTGTGGAAAGAGCATCATATCACTTGGCCGATTGCGGAGCGTTTGGAAGTGATCTTTCGTGGCCTGAAACAAGATCGCCCTGAAGAATGGGATGCTTTGGTAGAGGCGACCAGTCGCATGGAGGTCGATATTCCTCCCAACATCATTGAAGGATGTGCCGAGACTTTGGCCGCGCTTTCTCAGAAGTATCAACTCGCGATCGTTTCTGATGCGATTGTCACGCCTGGAAGCTGGTTGCGTGAATTGTTAGCCAATCACGGGATTCGCGATCGTTTCTCTGCCTTTGCGTTCTCCGACGAAGTGGGGCATTCCAAGCCTCATTCTGATATGTTCACCACGGTGCTCGATGCGATGAAACTGGCTCCCGAAGAAGTGGTGCACATCGGTGATCGCGATCACAATGACATCAAAGGAGCACAATCCATGGGGATGAAAGCGATTCTGTTCACCGCCACGCGAGACGTCGACAAAGATCACACGACAGCAGATGCGATCTGTGATTCGTATGCGAGTCTTGCTCAAACCATTGAGAAAATGAATTCATGAAGTATTTGATTATTGATGGCTATTTCAAGGCCGCTCGAGAGGATCTAGTGGCGGGAGGCGCATCCATGGCAGCGGACTTGTATGAAAGCATGTTGGATCGTTGGACTCCTGGCGAGGTGACGTGTGACAAGCTTTTCCCTTCAGATAAAGGCGTGGTCTTTCCTGACGTTGATACATTGCGCCAGTACGATGGAGTGACCTGGACGGGCTGTAGTCTCGGTTGTAGCGATGGTAGTGTGGAAGTGGATGGTCAGGTTCAGTTGCAGAAAGACATCTTTGAATCTGGAGTGCCGAGCTTTGGCAGTTGCTGGGCCGCACAGATCGCGGTGGTGGCAGCGGGCGGCCGCGTGGCGGTGAATCCGAATGGCCGTGAAATGGGCATTTCCCGGAAGATTAGTCTCACAGAGTCAGGTTTCGGTCATCCATTGCACGAGGGGCGACGCAGTCCCTTCGATGCCTTCACCTCGCATGATGACGAAATCACCCATGTCGCGGCAGGTGGAGTGATTCTGTCAGGGAATGCGTTTTCACGGGTGCAATCGGTGTGTATAGCGCATGGAAACGGCACTTTCTGGGGAGTGCAATATCATCCTGAGTACGACTTGCATGAATTGGCGCGATTGACCTATTGCCGAATCGAGAAATTGTCGAAGCGTGGTTTCTTTCGTTCGCGTGAAGATGCGTTGGCCTACATTGACGACTTGGAAGCGCTGCATCAGGACCCTTCGCGAATGGATCTCGCGTGGAAGTTGGGTATTGATGAAGACGTGATGAACGATTCGGTCCGCTGCATGGAAGTGCGGAATTGGATCCAGTATTTGGTAATCCCTAACAAACGAGCATAGATAGCAATGAGACTGAAAGATAAGGTGGCCCTGATCACAGGGGGAGCGAGTGGGATTGGCAAGGAGACGGCGTTGCTCTTTGCTCGAGAAGGCGCGCAGGTTGTCCTGACTGACGTCGATGAGGCTGGGGGCCATGATGTCATGGGGCAATGTGGGGAAAAGGCGCGTTTCATTCGAGCCGATGTCTCCAAGGCCGCTGATTGCGAGGCCATGGTCGCCTATGCGGAGAAGGAGTTCGGCAAGCTAGACATCTTGTTCAACAACGCAGGCATCATGCACAGCGATGATGGCGATGCTGAAGCCACGGAAGAATCTGTTTGGGATCTCACCATGGCGATCAATCTCAAAGGGGTCTTCTTCGGATGCAAGTACGGCATCCCGGCGATGAAACGCGCGGGTGGTGGATCGATCATCAACACGGCTTCGTTCGTGGCGCTGTTAGGGGCAGCGACACCTCAGTTGGCTTACACCGCTTCGAAGGGTGGTGTGCTTGCCATGTCACGTGAACTCGCGGTCATTCATGCGCGCGAGAATATTCGTGTGAATGCGTTATGCCCGGGTCCTTTAAGAACGGAACTTCTGATGAAATTCCTCGATACGGAAGAGAAGAAACAGCGTCGTCTCGTGCATGTGCCCATGGGCCGATTCGGTGAAGCGAAAGAGATGGCGCAGGCCGCCCTCTACTTGGCGAGTGATGAATCGAGCTTTGTGACCGGGACGGAGTTCACCGTTGATGGTGGCATCACGGCCGCTTATGTGACGCCTGAATAAGGTTGCTCTCGACGAGATAGGCGGCAAAGAGCTGCGCTTTCAGAAGACTCCCAGCTTCGTTCACGTGGCGGCCATCGTGCCAGTGGTTACGGTTTTGAGACATCTGTGATGCGAAATCGAAGGCGGGAAGTTCTTTCGTCTTTGCGAGATCGAGGACGGTTTGGTTCACTTCGCGGAAGCCGCGTTGGTAGAAAGGGAAGCTCGCGTAGTCTTTCTCGAAATAGGGGCACCAAGCCCAGGTCGTGAGAAGCACGGCCACCTCGTGTTCCCGACAGATCGCGGCCATGTTGCGGAGATTGTTCTGGAAATGGGTCGGGGGGTGTTGGTCTAACAGCGTGTCGAACTGGAGTTCGGGTTCTCCATAGGTGCTGAAGGGGCCGACGTAGTCTGAAGCATCGACGAAGGGTTCGAGGCCGATATGGGTTCCGCGTTTCAATCGGGTGAGTATTCGATAGAGTGTCAGGTTCTCTTCCATCCAAGAGAGCTTCTGCCAGTCCCAGGCTTTGCGTCGGCCACGATTGTCCGCGCGGTATGTTCCGGGCCTGACAAAGCGACTGTGAACATCATTGGCGCCGTGATGGATGATGACGAGATCGGGACCCATTTCCAAACCTCGGACACACAAGTTGATCAGGGATTCCCAGGAGTTGTAGCCAGGGATGCCGGCATTGATGACTTCAATCTGCGTGAGGCCATGTTCCTCGTGGAGGATGCGCTGCAGCTGGGCCGGGAAGGTCTTGGCATCGTCCGCTACGGCTTCGGTGTAAGTGGTAGACCCACCCATGGCGAGGATGCGAAAGGTGCCCTCCGGTTTGTCTAACGTTGTCTCGGGTCCGCGCCAGCCGAGGCTGTTGTGGTGCACGGCGTCGCGTTGGTAACTCGGTGTGTTGGTATAGCCCAGGTAAGGGTGGGGTGTGACGCGTCGTTCTTTGCTAGGGAGATCCTCGAAGACTGAGAATTGATGACGAATAGGCGTCGGCGCGACCCATCGGACGTAGACTCGGGCGACGCCTTCCATGAAGAGCAGGCTGGCGACGAGCAGTGCGAACTTCTTCCAGTTATTTGATCTCGTAACGGACAAGTGGCGTGGGTGTTTCTTCGGAACTCACGTAGATCGAACGACTCTGGGGACTGAAACAAAGGGCCTCGGGCTGGTAAATGGAGGGTAGGGCGATGACTTGAGGCTTCTGTGTAAGGGCCTCAGCCCAAGATTGATTTGCGGCGCGGGTGAAGAGACGAATGTCGGTGTAAGTGAGTACGACTGCTTGCCGCCCATTGGGCGAGATGTCCATGCCGGTGGCACGTGTGCCTAACAAACTCGCCTTGAAGAAGGCGGCGATATTCCCTGTGGCGTTGTTCACTTCAGGAAGGACGGCGAGTTTCTTGGCGATGAGTATTCCCTGATTTCGAACGCGCAGTAGGGGGATTTCGTAGACAGTCGAGGTCTTGCTGTCCTTATTCAGAAGGTAGACGCGCCTGGACTTCGGATCGACGGCGATGGCTTCGCAGTCTTGGGGGCCGTCCTCGTAGCGGAGTGTCAGGGTCCAGGCGGGCTTGATCTCAAGATCAGTGTAGGTGCCATCTGCTCTCGGTGATGGCTCGGCGATCGCGTGCAATCGGACCGCGCTTCGCTTGCGTCCATTGTCCCCAGTGTCCGCGATGAGGAGATAGGGATTCCCGCGATGCTGGAAAGCGCAGAGATCCTCCCAGTCCTTGTTCTTGACTCCCTGAATCTTGACGGATCCCAGGAAATTCCCTTCGAGATCGAGGGCATGCAGAGAAGCCTCGCCACCACTATCATTGTGGGACCAAAGGATTCCTGGCACTTTTCCCGATGGCGCCAGGCCACTGATTTCCTCTAACGGTTTGGCGTTGTAAGTCGCGACTTTCTCCCAAACATCGTTTGCTTTGGGAGGCTCGGCATGGCCTGTGAAACCGATCCACCAAAGAAGTATGATCGTGAAGAGAGGGCGATTCATGGGCTTCTAAAAGTGAGTCTGAGGAAACAGGGGCTCACATGTGGGGTGACCCAAGCTTGATGCTCGTCGTTCTCCGTGATGGCGCGTTGGGTCATGGGCACGGGCGTCCAGGATCTGAGATCGGTGCCGAACTCTGGAGTCTGTGTGAACTGCGAGGGTTCGGACAATCGAAGAGGATACCTCATTTCTAGGCGTTCACCTGTCCATAAGCCGAGGGGAGAGAACTCGGCATCTGGCACGCGTGGGTCCGCGCCTATGGCGAATTCTGCAAATAATGTCAGACCATCGCCATCCGAATCATTGTTAGCGTCTGCTGAACTCACCCCATAGGCAGTCGCCCAGTCATTGAAGGACATGTCGGGTTCTAAGCCGAGTATGTTGAGCATTTCCTCGGTGGAGAAAAGCGGGACCGGCGTGAGTTCGGGATAGCGTTCATTGAACCCACCAGCGATGGCGTTGGCGAAAAGGAGGTGCGCGGCGGTGTTGGGATGAAAGCCGTCTGGGGAGAAGAGATACTCAGGATCGTTGCTGAGATCGTCAGGGTCAACGCCTTTGATATAAGGCACGCCCGCGATGACGAATCGTTCTGGTCCCGTCAGTTGATCTGTTAGTCTGCCGATGTCCGCGAAGCCGATGCCTTTCTCGTCGGCGAGGGCGCGCAACCTCCTATTGACCTCGTTGGTCAAGTCTGTGTTGCGTTGGCGTTTGTCAGGATCTGGCTTGGATGCTTGGATGGTGGGTGTGATGCCGACGTCTGGCATGTTGGCGAGGACGATCGGGACCGTTCGTCTTAAGTCCCTGACATAGTCAACGATGGCGCGGACATTGGAGACGAGTTGGGCAATGAACCTCTCCGGATCTGCTCCATCATAGTAGGGACTGTAGTTGTTCTTGAGATCATTGCCTCCCAGAAAGATGACGACGCGATCTGCGACGTCATTGACATAAAGATCGGAACGAAGTCGCAGTGGAAGCCACTCTTGATTGTTAAAGATGCCTGCGGTGACGATCTGTTCCCATTCCTCCGTCGTGGTTCCAGGGATGGCCAAGTTGTATTCGCGTCCGAGAACGACGGATGAGCCGTTGTCGACAAATTGGCCTCGATGCTCTGATAGCAACTCGATCCAATTGCGTTCATCCCAGGCGGCGGGATTGTTTGGATTGAGGAGTGGGAATTCAAGCTCGTATTCTTTTGTAAGACTATCCCCGATGGTGACCCAATTATCCGCCGCCTCAAGGGAGGTGGCGAGGATGGCGCAAACGGCTATGTGGGTGCGGGCAGAGAAAAGCATCAACTCCAGCATAGCTAGGAAGCTTCCGCTCGCAAAGGGATTGAAATTTCGCTTTTGATGGGACAGAAGAGGCCCATGGATCCTCAAGCCCGAGTCTTTCTCGATGCCGCAGCATTGGCGGCCAGCCCTACCTTAGACTCCCTGCCGCCAGAAGAAGGTCGTGTCCAATTCAATGCTCTAACGGATATCTTTCTGCCGATGATCGACGTCGGCGCAGTCACGGATCATCGATCCTCGGGAGGGGTACCCTTTCGGGTCTATCGACCTGCCGAGGCGCCGGAAGGTCGGTTGCCAGTAGTTCTTTACATGCACGGAGGTGGCTGGGTCGTGGGAAATGTCGGGACTCATGACACGCTGTGTCGGCACTTGGCCAACACTAGCCAAGTGGTCATTGTCTCGGTGGAGTATCGGTTGGCTCCGGAGCATCCGTTTCCGGTTCCCTTGGAGGATTGTCAGGATGTGCTGAACCACATCGTCGCTGAGGCCGAATCGCTTGGGCTTGATCGGAAACGCATCGCCGTCGCTGGTGATAGTGCGGGCGGCAATCTTGCGACTGCCTTGGCCATCAAAGTTCGGGATGGGAACGGCCCGGCGATTCGATTGCAATTGCTCATCTACCCTGTCATCGACGCGCGTTGTGATACGGAATCCTATGAAGCCTTTGCTGAAGATCACGGCCTGACCAAACAAGTGATGCTTTGGTTCTGGCAATGCTATGCCAGCGATGCTCATGGCTTGCATCCGCTCGCATCGCCTAACCAAACGTCAGATCTCAGTGGTCTCCCGCCAGCACGGATTCTGACGGCGGAGTATGATGTGCTCCGCGATGAAGGCGAAGCGTATGCCAAGCAATTGGAAGCGGCGGGCGTCGCGGTGGAATGGGGACGACACGAAGGGCTCATTCACGGCTTCTTCCATTTCTCTGGCTTCATGGATCGCGGACGCGAGGTGGTGTTGGAAACTGGGCGCTGGCTCGGCGATCGCCTTCGTGCTTGAGAAATGGTGTGACGGGGCAGGAACCCACTGCTAGATCTTGTGGTAACTATGAAACGACTTGTTGCCACCTTTCTTGTCACCATCTTCGCTGCTCTCTTCTCGGTGGCTGCCCAGGACGTTGCGAAGCCAGTTTCTCCCAAGCTGCTTAAGAAGAATGATAGGAAGAAGCCGGAGCGCCCGACCTATGAGCAACCCACCAAAGTTTCGGCCGCCGCTGAGCCGGTGACTTTGCCTTTCACACCCGCCGCAGGTGAGCGCATCGTATTCATTGGCAATAGCTTAGGCGAGCGTGACATTCATCACGGCTATTTCGAAACGGAACTCCTTCGTCGCTATCCGGAGGCCAAGATCACCTTTCGCAACATGTGTCATCCGGCAGACACACCCGGCTTCCGTGCGCATCCTGCACGCGAGACTCAGTGGGCGTTTCCCGGTGCGGAAACGTTTCATCCTGACAAACAAACGCATCATGGGATCGGGCATTATCCTTATCCTGATGAATGGCTCACCCAGTTGAAGGCCGACACCATCGTTGCTTTCTTCGGATTCAATGAGTCGTTCGATGGTACTAGCGGATTGGCGAATTTCAAAGCGGAGCTGAGCGCCTTTGTGGATCATACACTGGCACTGTCTTACAGCGGAAAGTTGGCACCGCGATTGATTCTGGTTACGCCGATTGCGTTTGAGGATCGCAGTGCGGACTATGACCTGCCGAAGGGCGAGGTGGAGAATGCGCAGC
>JBLHHN010000146.1:0-13502 GCA_047616785.1 Verrucomicrobiales bacterium | reverse complement strand
GTCGTCGACCTTTTAGCGGCACCTGAAAAACCGGAACTGCTACAAACCGGTATCTCGCAAAAATACCAGGCTTGGGAACGCTTCGGGAGCAAAGTATTACTGCGACAGAACAACTGAACAAATATTTCCCCGAAGAATGGGTCATTGATCTGCTCTTGATGGACGGAGCCCGCAGCCCGAGGAAATGGGGACACGTAAGAGTCAATTTACGGCTACTCGTTTGTTGATGAACTCCAACGGGAGGCGGAAAGTAAAAGCAAGACGGTGCTGACCAGCCGGGGCCCGCAGAGTAACCTATAGTTACGAGATCATGCCGTTGATGGAGATTGTTTCGCTAGTGAAGGCGCAGGACCAGATTAGCGATCGAAGTAGCAAAGCGAGCCCGCTTGACGGGGATGCCCTAAATGAAGCATTCTTGGGGAATGAAGACGTCCATCCTTGCTTTCCTGGTTCTCTCCCTGGCTCCCCTCGGCGCGCAAAGCGTGCCGCTGATCGAAGGGGTGGAGGCTCAGCCGCTCAATTTGCAGGTGCAACGGCTGGTGGAAGCGCTGGATTATTTGGGGCAGCCTTTGAAAGAGGACGAGAAGAAACAACTCGTTCAGGCCCGGGGGATGGCCAATGACGCGGAGGCGGTGAAGTTGGTGCAGACGGTGCTCGATCCGTATTGTCTGGCTCGGATCCAGATCAATCCGGAATCGCGGGTCAAGGTGGCCGATGGGCCGGCCAAGCGTGACTTGGTGGAGCAAGGGTGGCGGGCCTTTCTGGTCAAGGTGCACAATGAAGCTGGGGTGACGCATCCCCTGGAGGTCAGAAGCCAGCAGGCGAAGTCTCTTCATGGGTCCCCCTCTGAAGAGGTGCGGGATCGATGGATGGATCTTGATGTCTTCAATGACAAGCCGATGACGCCAGCGCTTTCGGGCCTGTTGTTAGAGTATCGGATCGTGCAGCTTTACAGCCGTGATGGGGGCAAGCGATCGGCGGTGTTGGAGTTCTCCGTGGGGCAAGGCACCCAAGACTTGGGATTCCGCAGTGATCTGATGGCGACGTTTGTGTGCGCGCCGAGTCAGGCGGTGCCTTTTGAGATCCTGGATGAACATGGCAAGCCAACGACGGCTTCGCTGGAGATTCGGGATGCGTTAGGAAGAGTCTATCCTTCACAAACGAAACGACTCGCGCCCGATTTCTCGTTTCATCCGCAGGTCTATCGCCACTCTGGGGAGACGGTGAAACTGCCCGTGGGCACTTACAAGATCAAGTGTGCGCGTGGGCCGGAGTATCATGCGCAGACGAAAGACGTCGTGGTCGCCGAGGCGAACACGCCGGTGACGTTTTCCCTGAAACGCTGGATCGATCCCGCCGCGCTGGGCTGGTGGTCGGGCGATCATCACATTCATGCGGCGGGCTGCTCGCATTACAACAATCCCACGGAAGGCGTGCATGCCCCTGACATGATGCGGCATTGTCTGGGTGAAGATCTGAAGGTGGGGGCGAACCTCACTTGGGGGCCTTGTTTCGACTATCAGAAACAGTTCTTCACGGGCAAAGATGACTCGGTCTCACAGTATCCCTATTTGTTGCGCTATGATATCGAAGTGTCCGGCTTTGGATCGCATCAGTCGGGGCATCTCTGCCTTCTCCGGCTGGAACAACAGATGTATCCCGGCGGGAACTCCAAAGATCACTGGCCGACGCTGTGTCTGAACACCCTCCGCTGGGCTCAGCAACAAGGGGCCGTCTGTGGTCCGGCGCATTCTGGCTGGGGCCTGAGTTTGCCAAGCAATGATCTGCCCAACTACGAGATCCCACCTTTCGATGGCATCGGCGCTTGCGAATACATCGTCGATGTCACGCACGAAGTGCCCGGGCCAGATGGCAAACTGGTGCCTGCGGTGGATTTCATTTCCACCGTGGATACCCCCTACCCTTGGGAGCTGAATATCTGGTACCACACGTTGAACGCCGGCTTTCGCACGCGGATCAGTGGTGAAACCGATTTCCCATGCATCTACGGTGAGCGTGTGGGATTGGGGCGTTCCTATGTGAAGATGCCAGGCAAGCTTGATTATGATGGCTGGTGCCAAGGGATCGAAGAAGGCCGCAACTATGTGTCCGATGGCTACAGCCATCTCCTAGATTTCGAAGTGAACGGTGTCGAGCTTGCCAGTGGGAAGCCTGATCTTCGCATGGACGCTCCAGGCAAGGTGACCGCGAAGGTGAAAGTGGCGGCTTTGCTAGGAAAGGAGCCGAACAATGCGATTCGAAATCGCGGCACGGACAAACAACCCTACTGGCATTTGGAAAGGGCTCGTCGTGGTGACACCCAGGAAGTTTCCGTGGAACTGCTCGTCGATGGCGTGCCCAGAGAAGCCAAGATCATCACGGCCGATGGTGACATGCAGGAGCTCACCTTGGAAACAAAGATGACCAAGAGCGGCTGGGTCGCCATGCGCATCCTACCAAGCTCACATACGAACCCGATCTTTGTCCACATCGCGGAGAAGCCGGTCCGCTCGAAGAAGAGCTTGGAATGGTGCCTGAAATCGGTCGATCAGCTTTGGAGTCAGAAAGAACGCTTCATCGCTCCAAAGGAAATGCAAGAAGCGCTCGATGCCTACGAGCATGCACGGAAGACCTATCGACAAAGGATCGCTGAAGCCAGTGCTGAGTAAGGTCTACTTGCAAGGATCAGAACGAATGGCCGTCTCTATATGATCACCAGGTGTGATTGGATTTTTATCCTGATTTCTTGCCTTGCTGGCTGGTGTTTCTCCAAGGTTTGTCTCGACCGACAGTCAAAGGACTTTCCTCCGCAATCTAACCTTCAGGAGCAAACGCTAGGCCTTGAGAGAACTTCGTTGGGGCTTTCTCGAAGGGCGAGCCTTCCCAAGCTTACGATAGGTACGAGTCACTTCATAAAGAGAGTTGGTCGAGCTTCCTTAAGCGAACTCCCGAGCATCTTTGAGTCTCTAGATAAAGGGTCCAATCCCTTGACGCATACCCTAGAGCGCTTGGTGATTGCTCGATGGGCTGCGCTCGATGCAGATGCTGCTGGAGCCTACTTCACCGCTAGCCATCCTCGTCGTCATGTGTTTGCGGAGATCTTGGGAAGAGCTGATTCAGAGGTCGTTCCGTCGGGAGGGTATGCGTTGCAGTGTTACCTGACTGGTCTAGCGCAAACAAATCCTGAGCGCTGCGCCAGCATCATTCGGGGTCGACAGAATGAGCGGAATTTTCGAGATCGGCTAAAATACATTTATCCGGAAATTGCACGGCAGAATCCGAATCTTGCAGTTGAGTCTGCGAAAGAAATTCGTGACTGGCGTTTACGTCAGGATGTTAAGGATATCATTGCTAGGAACTGGTTTGAGGTCGATCCTACAAGTGCGGCCAAATGGGCGCAGACCGAGCCGAGGGTTCGCTGCGAATCCAGAATTGGTGCCTGGGCCAAGAAGGACCCGGTGGCCGCAGCGAAATATGTCGAGGGCATCACTGATAGACGGAAACGAAATAAGGGAGCTCTGGCTGTCGTTGGGCATTGGGCCGCCATAAATCCCGAGGAAGCCATTCCTTGGCTTGAGGACAACGTCTCTCCATCAGAGCAAGGCCTAGGGTTTCGGAGGGCCATTGACGAGGCTGGAACGACGAATCTTGATGCGGCTTGGGCACTTCTGCAACGGGCTCCTCTAGATGCTTTCAACGAAATTGATTTGACTTCGCTAGGCCAATTCTGGGGAAGCAATGATCCTAACGCCGTCACTGACTGGGTCGCCAGGTTGAATTCATCGCAGGTGCTAGTGGAGTCGAAGTTCATCAAGGGCTTCGTAAGCGAATGGGAGAAATATGATGCTCCAGCGGCTTCGGCATTCGAGCAGTCCTTGGCTGCGGAGGATAAGAAATGAATCGTTCTCTGAAAACCTTTCCGCTCTTGGTGACGGTTGCCTTCCTGGTAGGCGTGGAAATCGAGGTGACGCTGCGCCCTTCTTCGGATGCGAAGCCAGAAAGGTGGGCATCCGCACAACTGACCTCGATTCAGAAACAGCGTCCGCGTCCGGAAGTGCGGCCAATTTCCGTTGAAGATATCTTGTTGTTAGAAAACCCATTTGACCAAGCAGAGGGCTTATTGGCGTTGCTTAACCGGATCTCGACAGACCGCTATCGAGACGTTTTCGCGGCACTATCGGTTGATCCTTCACGGGCGCGACTTCGCGATGTCATGATGGCCCTTTGGCTGGAGCGTAACGCACGAAGTGCGGTCGACTATGCAACCTCTTTGGGTAATCTCCGGATAACGACTGGCATGGATGAACTGCTTTTTAAGACCTGGGCGGTGATTGATCCTGGGGAGGCATTCAGAACGGCGAGTCGGTTTCCCAATAAAGTAAGAGGCAGGCAATCGCAGCTCATCGTGTTTGAAGTCTTTGCGAGAGGGCATCCTCAGCAAGCATTGGATCTCGCATTGAAAGATCCCGCGTTGGTGCGCGACCAAGATTATCCGAAGAGGTCATCGGTTCGATCACAATCCGGCTATCAGAGCCCTGTCGGTCGTGCCATCAGTTCCTTGGCTTGGAAGAATCCACAGCGAGCAATCGCTCAACTTCATCGCTTACCTGAGGCTTTTAAAAGTAGGGCGTTCGAAGATATTGCTAGGAGCTTCGCTTTCTCTGATCCTGAGGCGGGGTTGCAGTGGATCGATTCTCTGGCCTTGGAAGGGCAACTTGAGCCGCTACGAGAAGTTTTTTACAAAGGCAGGTTTGATCATGATCGAGAAACGGCGATCGATGAGGTTGGAGCTCTTGTTGCCAATGCCGATCGCGACGATATCGTCGCCACCCTGATCGAATGGCCGCAGCGTTTGCCTCGCGATGCGCGAATGCGCTTGGTGAACATGCTAACCGACAGAGGAAGAGAAGTCTATGCGATGAGAGTCGCCGCCGCTATCGGCGGCAGGGAAGGTGCCGAGCTGGCGATGGAGACTCCGGGAGGTCAAATGGCCCGGAGTGAAATCATCGCAAGATGGGTGGAAGATGAACCTGATGAAGCGTGGGATTGGGCCCAACGACGTAACAAAGGCGACGCACTTTCTAAGGTTAGCAAAGAGATTGCCAATATTGATCCTGTCAAAGCGGCAGCATTCATTAGCAAACACTTGGATGCCTCTCACGCTATCCCGATCGCGACTGTTCGACATGTAACGTCTGCATTTGCCTCTGTAGCTGGCGAAGATGCCGCAGCATGGGTCTATGGCTTGCCGGACGGCCTTCGCCTACAAGCTCTTGAAGTTCTTGGGAGGGAGATGTTTTGGAATAGCACTGAGATAGCTCACGCTGAAGTTACCAGCCTGTCTCCGAGTGAAAACAGGCGAGCCTTGATCACGGGCGTCTTGAACGGGTGGTTGGCCAACTCAGCTGAGATTTCCTATGCGATCGAATGGATTCATTCCCTTGAAGAGCCTCCGCCCATAGCTGTCGGCAAGGTATACCGAAGATGGGTCGAATCAGATGTTCAGGCAGCTTCCTACGCCATCGATCAATTGCCTCCAGGGCCCCTCTACGATTCGGCTGTGGGTGTTTTAGCTCATCATATAGCTCACGAACAGCCCGAACTAGCGAGACGTTGGGTGGACACGATTGGAGACGAATCCAATCGATCCATCATGCTGCAACTCTTGGAAAAGAACACGCTTCACGAACAAGATGACCCGTTCAGCCATGGTCATTTCAACTTTCCGTTTGATTTCGATTTCTGAATGACGTTGTCGGGAAAGTAGCGAGCATGCACGTAGGAGCTATAGACAACGGCTCCCAGCCGCCGGTGTTGAAAAGAACTACCTTCGTATGATCAGAACGCTCATTGCTTTCACCACTATTGCAGCTGCGAATGCTGCGCCAGTAGACTTTGCTGAGGAGGTTCGCCCTCTTTTTAACAAGCACTGTGTGGGGTGTCATGGCGGGGTGAAGAACGCCTCGAACCTGTCCTTCATCAGCCGCGCCCAAGCGATCGCCGAAGCCAAGTCTGGGTTACGCGCCATTGTGCCAGGCAAGCCCTCGGAATCCGAGTTGGTGAAGCGCGTGACCTCATCCGATCCTGATGAAAGGATGCCGCCCCCGGATCATGGCGCGGCGCTGAGCAAAGCGGAGCAGGACATGCTGGCGCGTTGGATTGAAGAAGGGGCCGAGTGGAAAGGACACTGGGCTTTTGAGAAACCTAGCAGACCCGCGAAAACAGGGATCGATTCCTTTGTCTCGAAGCATTCCAAGCCCGCAGGGCCAAGCGAGATGCTCCGTCGTGTCTCTCTGGATCTCACCGGCTTGCCACCATCAGTGGATGAGATGGAGTCATTTGAGAAAGACTCTAGCGATGCTGCTTATGCTGCGGTGGTGGATCGTTTGCTAGAGTCCGAGCACTTTGGCGAGCGCTGGGCTGCCATGTGGATGGACGTTGCGCGCTACGCGGATTCTGAAGGCATGGGGATCGATAGTCGGCGGAATGTGTGGAAATATCGTGACTGGCTGATCGATGCCTTCAACGAGAGTAAACCGTTTGATGTGTTTGTGAAAGAGCAATTGGCCGGCGATCTCTTTCCGGAGCCCACGACCGAGCAGCTCATTGCCACCACGTTCCACCGCTTGACTCAAGCGAACAACGAAGGTGGGACGGATGATGAAGAATTCCGCGTGATGGCGGTGATCGATCGGGTGAACACGACTTGGGAAGCCTTCCATGGGGTGACCTTCGGTTGCACGCAGTGCCACTCACATCCCTACGATCCGATTCAGCACGAAGAGTATTACAAGTTCATGGCCTTCTTCAACAACACGGCCGACGCGGACTTGGGAGAGGGCTTTCCTTTGATGAAAGTTCCGTTAGAGAAATCTCACTATGCGAAGGCGGCTGATTGGCGACAACGAACCAAGATGATTCGCGAGGCGCTCTACCATGAAGCCGAACAGATCAAAGCAGCCTCCAAGTGGCATCCCATCGCGTTTACTGGTGCGACATCTTCTAGTCCGACCGGAATCAAGGTTGTCGAAGAGACCGAGTTTCAGGCGACTGGGAACATGAACAAAGGCACGATATTCACGCTTGAATTCAAAGCGCCAAAAACTCTCACGGCCTTTCGGATCGATCTCTTGCCGAGCGATCCGGAGACAGCTCGCTCGACGCCTGAATGGGGCGCAGTGCTTTCTGGGATCACCCTGGAGCAGCAGATTCCTGGGACTGACAAATATACGAAGGTAAATCTTCGAGAAGTCTTGGCTGACGAGCCGGAGCCCTTTTATGATCCTAATGATAGTCTCACGAGAGGCAGTCGCGGATTCGGTCCCTACAGCAAGCAGTTCCGTAATCGGCATTGTGTGGTGGTACTAGAGAATCCACTTTCACTTCCGAAAGGATCCACCCTACAACTGCGACTGCGTCATGACATTTTCGCACTCGGAGCCTTTCCGCTAGTCACCAAGCGAGGGCGCGTCTCGCTCACAGATGATACGGCATGGGCGAATTTCTCCACCAGTCCTTCGATTGCCAACAAGCGGAAATCGCTGGCCTACATGGAGTCGGCCGAGCGAGAGATCAAGAGCACCTCGGTGCCGGTGATGTATGAACGTCCCAAGCATCTCACGCGGGAAACCCATTTGTTTGAACGTGGCAATTGGTTGGAGAAAGGCAAAGCCGTCACTGCGGAGGTGCCCGGTTCCTTTCCTGCGATTGCGGAAGGAAAGGTGCGCGACCGCATGGCCATGGCCGAGTGGTTTGTCAGTGATGACAACCCACTGACGTCGCGTGTCTTGGTCAATCGACTGTGGGAACAGCTCTTTGGAAAGGGCCTGGTCGAGACCTTGGAAGATTTCGGATCTTCAGGAGCAAAGCCAAGTCATCCGGAGCTTCTCGATTATCTGGCGGTGCGTTTTCAAAAGGATCTGAATTGGGATGTGAAGGCCATCCTACGAGAAATGGTCCTTTCCGCGACCTATCGTCAGACCGCGAGGGTTTCGCCGAAGGCCTATGCTAGTGATCCTAGCAATCGCCTACTCGCGCGAGGCCCACGCCAGCGCCTGACTGCGGAAATGGTCCGCGACCACGCCTTGACGGTGTCGGGCCTATTCTCACCGACGCTCCACGGACCGCCGGTGCATCCTCCCATTCCTAAAGGCGTGTGGAAGCCCTTCGATGGCGGTGACAAGTGGAACACTTCCAAGCCGGACGAAGCGGATCGCTATCGGCGAGCGATCTATGTGTATATGAAACGCAGCATCCCCTACCCCATGTTTGCGACGTTCGATGCACCCTCTGGTGAACTTTGTCAGCAGAGACGCCTGCCCAGCAACACGCCGCTTCAAGCCCTGACATTACTCAATGACACGGTCTTCGACGAATGCGCTCGAGGGCTGGCCGATCGCATGACGGCAGCGAGCGATCAATTGGAACAACAACTGATCCAAGGACACCGGATCGCAACCTCACAGAATCCCGCCAGCGAAGCGCTCGCCGAACTCTCACGACTCTACCATCGCTTGCGAGACGAAGAGAAAAGTTCTGCCAAAGACGCCCTCGGTGTTGTCGCTTCTGTCCTCCTCAACCTTGACGCGGCCCTGACGAAATAGCCATGAATGCCTTCGAATCTTCCCTTGCCCATCATCAGAACGCGATCTTGGAAGCGACGACCCGCCGTCATTTCCTTCGCGATTGCACGACGGGACTCGGCGGCATTTGGTTAGGCGCCCAGTCGGCTTCTGCGGCGATCAATCATGGTGCTGCAGAGCCCCTGAGTAGTCTACCGGCCCCTCATGAGGGCAAGGTCAAACGCGTCATCCACCTCCACATGGTGGGCGCGCCAAGCCAGCTGGAACTTTTCGATTACAAGCCAGAGCTGGTGCGCTACGACGGGAAAGATTGTCCTCAAGAGTTTCTCGAAGGCAAACGGTTCGCGTTCATTCGTGGGGTGCCTCAAATGTTAGGACCTCAGTATCCGTTCGCGCAACACGGGCAATCTGGGCAATGGATTTCTGATCGCTTGCCTGGCCTCTACCAGCACGCGGATGACATGTGTTTCATCAAGACGATGGTGACCGAGCAGTTCAATCACGGCCCCGCTCAACTCATGGTCCACACGGGCAACGCCGCTTTGGGCAAGCCCTCGATTGGTTCTTGGGCGACTTGGGGTCTGGGCACTGAGAATCAGAATCTGCCAGGATTCATCGTGCTTCTGTCAGGAGGTCGACAGCCTCGCGTGGGCAAGAGCCTGTGGGGCTCGGGATTTCTTCCATCCGTCTATCAAGGCGTGCAATGCCGGTCGGTGGGTGACCCTGTTCTCAACATCCACAACCCGGAAGGCGTGACCCGTTCGATGCGTCGGGCGGCTCTCGATAGCTTGGGCAAACTGAATGAACTCACCCATGCCTCCGTCGGTGACCCTGAGACCATCACGCGGATCGCGCAGTACGAGATGGCCTTTCGTATGCAAATGTCAGCACCGGAGACAATGGACATTTCCAAAGAGCCGAAGCACATCCAAGAGATGTACGGCACCACGCCGGGCAAGGAAAGTTTCGCCAACAATTGTCTGTTAGCGCGTCGCTTGGCAGAGTCGGGCGTGCGTTACATCCAACTCTTTGATTGGGGGTGGGACACCCATGGATCTTCCAAGAGCGAGTCGTTGAACTTCGGATTCAAAGACAAGTGTCGCCAAGTGGATCGACCCATTTCTGCGCTGCTCACAGATCTGAAACAGCGTGGGTTGTTAGAAGACACGTTGGTCATCTGGGGCGGCGAATTTGGCCGGACGCCGATGCAAGAGAATCGTGGAGGCTCCAAATCTGCCTTTGCGGGCCGCGATCACAATCCGAATGCGTTCACTACGTGGATGATGGGTGCCGGGGTGAAACCTGGCATCAGCCACGGGGAAACGGATGCGCTCGGCTACCAGCCGGTGGCCAATCCGGTGCCTCTGCGGGACTTCCACGCGACGCTCATGCATCTGCTCGGATTCGATCACGAGCGTCTCAGTGTGCCTTTCCAAGGACTGAATCAGAAGCTGACCGGGGTGAAGCACGCCAAGGTCGTGAAGGATATCCTGAGTATTTAAGCATCCAACTTGCGGATGCGCGAGTGACGTCGAGATCGGAGCAATCGCCCTCCGGGATTGATGTTGGTTATTTCGCTAGAGTCGCGACTTCATCGCCACCGCTTCCGCCACACGCACCCCGTCCACTGCCGCTGAAATGATGCCGCCAGCATAGCCCGCGCCTTCTCCGGCTGGGTAGAGACCTTGGACGCCTGTGCTCTGCAAGTCATCTCCTCTTGTCACACGAAGTGGAGATGAACTGCGCGATTCTACTGCCGTAAGCACAGCGTCAGGATTATCAAAACCGGGCAATTGCTTGGCAATGCGTGGCACCGCTTTCTTCAGAGCCTTCACGACAAAGGGAGGCAAACACTGACGCAAATCTGCCAGGGTTACGCCAGGTCGAAAGGAAGGTTTGATGGAACGAATCTCCGTCGATTTCTTATCTTTGAGGAAATCTCCTAACAATTGCACTGGAGCATGGTAATTGCTGCCGCCTAACTTGAACGCTTTCTCCTCAAGATCTCTTTGAAAATTCACCCCACTCAGCGGATCATCGTCAGGCAGGTCTGCTGGATGCACTTCAACCATGAAGCCGGAGTTGGCGTTCGACTCATCACGCGCAAAGGTACTCATCCCATTGGTCACCAGTCGACCAGGCTCAGAAGAAGCCCCGACGACTTGGCCACCCGGGCACATGCAGAAGCTGTAGACGGACCGACGCTCCTGACCATGATAGACAAAGCGATAGGACGCTGAACCGAGACGAGGGTGGTTCGCGTACTTCCCGTGTTGGGTCTGATTGACCATTGACTGGGGATGCTCGATTCGCACCCCTACCGAGAAGGATTTCTGCTCAATCGGCACTTTCTTTTCTATCAGAAGCTCAAACACGTCTCGAGCGCTGTGACCGACGGCCAGGATCACGGTATCGGAATCAATCTGCTCACCATTCTCTAGCGTGATGCCACGCATCGATCCGTCTTGGATTCGCAGATCGGTCATCTTGGATTCGTATCGGATCTCTCCTCCCAATGAGAGGATCGTTTCGCGCAAGTGACGCAAGACCGTGATCAATTTGTCTGTGCCAATGTGAGGGCGCGCATTGACAAGAATGTCCTTGGGTGCCCCATGCGCAGTCAGTTCTTCTAGCACTTTCCTGGCACGATTGTCCCGATCTTTGATCTGGGTGTAGAGCTTCCCGTCGGAGAACGTCCCTGCCCCCCCTTCACCAAACTGCACATTGGACTCTGGATCGAACTCGCCCGTGCGCCAGAAATTCGTCACGTCACGTGCTCTCGGTCCAGCCATCTTCCCACGTTCGAAGAGGATGGGATTGAAACCCATCTGGGCCAGTAAGAGACCGGCGAATAATCCTGCAGGTCCTGTGCCGACGATAAGTGGGCGGTTGGGCAATCGGCCGAAGGCGTTTTCAAGAAAGTGATAGGTCATGTCCGGTGTTGGACCCATCTGAGCTTTGGGGTTCTTCTTAGCCCGGTCTAGCAGGCTGACCTCTTCTCTTTCCGGGAGATCGACATCGACCGTGTAGGAGAACATGAGCGGCTTCCCTTCGCGCGCATCCACCGCACGTTGGAAGATCTTCACCGAATCCAAAGGGAGGTGAGGCTGCTTCAGTTTGGTGCAAACCGCTTGATGGAGATCGGTATTCTGGTGGTCAATCGGAAGCTTGAGTTGTCGTAGGCGGATCACATGGAAGGGCTAGGCGAACTTTGAGGATTGGCAAACGCAAGAACGCCCTGGCCGGGAGAAATCCAACCAAGGCGTTCGTGAATCGACCAAGTAATCCGGTCGCTCTTAGGTCGCTCTTAGAAGTCCTCCTTAGTGAAGTAGCCCCAGAGGTCTGCCGTAGCCGTTGCTGCCTTATGCACATGAAACTCGTCTACGGAAATGAATCCGTTGGCTCCATTGTAGCCAAATGCGAGGTTGATCCCGTATTGGATACCGTCGATCGTAGTGGTAAAGTCAGAATAGAGATTGCCGATTCGAACATAGTCAGCATCCGCATCGTCGGAATTTCCCTAATTCTGTGTCGACTCAAGATCCAAATGAATATCAAATGTCTCCGTCGTATCCGGCAAGGAAAGAGCAATTGTCAATTCCATCGTCACGTCAGTGGCGGTCGTGTCTAACCAAACCGAGCCGTTGAAGTAATCCAGCGTTCCCAGACGGAACAATTCGCCAGCTTGAACACCATCCCACGAAGCTCCGGTGTAATCCAGCCAGTTACCATTGTCGAATCCAAGGTAACCCGTGGAAACTCTCCACTCAAAGTAGTTGTTATCAATGGTGTAGGTCAGATTGCTAGCGCCCAATGGATCTTTGAATGAGCCATAGGCTTCGCCCGTAAACTCATGAACCAAGTTTGGCAAACCAGAGGCATCCATTTCGAACGCCAGGTTAGGAGTTAGAAAGATACGCTCATAGACTGGAGAGGTCTTATCACTGTCTTGGAATTGTGCGTAGTCTGACGCGACCGCATAAGCTTCAACCGTGGCAGACCATTGAGTCAGCACAAAGGGAAGCGTGTAGTCGATCCAGGCACCGCCATCGACACGAAACTTGATCGTCGAATCCGAAGAACCATTAGGATTGCTGATCGAGATACCGCTTTCAAACTGGCTCTTCACATACCTACCGGCCTCACGACTGAATGTCACCATGTCTAGCTTCGGTGGCACTGGAAGGGTCGTCAGAGCATTCCCACTGACAATGATCAAGTCAGGAAGTGCTGTTGGCTCACTCCGCGCGAGGATCGTCACGCCTTCAGGATAATCCGTCACGGAAAGATCGAACGGGTCTGCGTAGTCTACCCAGGTCTCTTCATTGTCCAAACTGTAGGCGATCTTAGAGAAGGCGCTGTTGTTAGGATTGGTCAATGTGATCGTCGTTGTAGGGTAACCTTGTGGGTTGAGCATTGGCGCCGAACTCGCGATCGTTGGGACGACCAGGTTTGCTTTATCCACTCCGATCGTCTGTGACACGTCAGCACTTGACACCACATTCGCTGGGTGGGCTGTGAGCGTGGCGTGTGTGATCACGGTGGCACCGTCTAAATGATCCAACAAATTGATGTCGAAAGCATCGGAGTATGGCTCCCACGTGGTTCCATCGTCGACACTGTAAATGACTTCCGAAACGCTGGCGGGATTCGGGTTTGTCAGAGTCACGGTCACGGTCAAGTGATCTATGGGATGGAACGTTGCTCGTGACAGAGCAATGCTTGGTGCTTGCAACGTCACGTCGACGGCCTCTAGCACTTGATTCGCCTCAGCGTAAAATGGGGACAGATATTATTTATTGTGAGAACATTGCTATCTGCGTGAGTTCGTGAGGAGAGCTGGCTGTGTGCCGTTCTCGGAGTGCGCTATTCCACGCCGCCTCGTAGATCCACCAAGCCACGCCACGCTTCCAGCCCGGG
>JBLHHN010000145.1:0-13551 GCA_047616785.1 Verrucomicrobiales bacterium | reverse complement strand
AGTTTGGCGAGCGCGACCGCCTGGGCCTTGAACTCGTCGGTGTATCGTTTTCTGGTTTTCATTTTCATAGCGTCTCAGTTGCTTATCGGCTGGTCCAGAAATCTAGCGCACTTCACATCGACACGCTCAAGATCATCGCCTATCGGGCGGAAACAGCCCTATCGCGATTGGTGGGGGACAAGCTGGTCAAGCACCACCGAGACGAAGCGCGCGCATTTGTTCGCGACCTCTACACAACAGAAGCGAACCTCACACCCGATCAAGAAGCGGGGACATTGACGGTGGAACTCTACAGCTTAGCCACCCCGAAAGCCAACGAGATTCTCAAGCATCTATGCGCTGAACTCAACACGACCGAGACCTAATATCCTGACACAAATCTTCAGCTGATTTTCAAATCGGTATCCGAATAAACCGGCCCCAGGTCCGGTGTTCTGAATCTAGGCTTCCAGCCTGGAACCCCTCGCGAAGCGCCGAAGCCTAACTCTGCTCTAACCGTAGCTCAGCAGCCGTCGTCTCTCGGTGACACACCATGACCAACTGTCTCGCCGCGCGCGTCATCGCCATGTAGAGCTGCTGGGTGTGATCACGACGGAGTGCGCCACGCTCTTCTGAAGAGAGGCGAGGATCACCTTCACGCTCGAAGAGCTCATCAATCCCTATCACAAAGACGATCGGCGCTTCCAGTCCTGTTCCAGCGTTCATCGTCGTCAGCCGAACCAACACTTCCGGATCAGGACGGCTGACATCTTGCAACATCTCGGCACTCCCCTCACCCAACGCACGTTTCAAGCGTTTGAGGATCGTTTCGAGCGCCCCATACTCACGATGCATGACCAAGACCGACCCAGGCCGCAGATCCCGCGCGGCCAACCGAACGATCTCATTGACCAAACGCGTGATCGCATCCTGTGGGCTGCCACAGATCAAGATGACAGGCTCGTGAGACACTTCAGGGGCCGCGTCCAATTGTTCCACTGTCGGCAAGTTGAGCGCATCATCCACCTCATCGCCTAACCGTGAGCAATAGAAATGCGTGGCAAACTCCAGGATGGCTCGACTATTCCGATACGAATGGCCTAACTTCACCGTGCGGCCTCTCACATCAATGCCGCTGGCCAACCATGACTGACGCCGCCGGAGGAAACCTTGGGTGGGATCCGCGCAAAGAAACAATTGGCCACCAGGTCGCAGGGCTGCTTTCACACAATCAAACCACGCCGGCGCGAAGAATTGAGCTTCATCGACAAAGACACCATCATAGGTAGGCAAGGCCAGCTGCTTGTCATGAATCGTCATCTTCCAGAAACGCATGGCCACGCCACTCCAATCCGTCGCCCCTTCACGTTCCAAGCCTAACTGATAATCCCGATAGAATCCCCACATCGCTTCTCGTTGCCCTTGTAATAGAGGCAACTCACGCCCTTGCCGTTTGGCCACCATGTAGGCCGAACTTTCATAAAAGCGCTGATCCTTCATCCAATTCAGCTCGTCCATCAAGAACGGAAGATTGAAGACCTCCAAGCGCGGATGCTTCGCCCAAGCTTGCCTCGCCAGCGTCTCAACAGCACGTCCTGACAGAATTCTTTCCGGCCAAGCCGTTTCCGGCAGGCAATGCTTGACCCATTGGAAATAGGTCATCCACTCGAAGTCAGGCCAATGCCCCGCCAGCTGTCGGAAGCGCTGCCTCAATTCACCATTGAGGGGTTTGTTATGGGTGAGCACAAGCAAACGCGCCCCTTGATGAAGCCGCGCCATGAGCAGTGCTCGAATGATCAGAATGAGCGATTTCCCGCTGCCTGCCACGCCCGTGACCAAGCGCGCGCTGAGATCTTCGACGAGGCTCTCTCCTTCGGGTGGCAATGTCAGATCTGCCTTGGCCACCGCCTCCTGGTCGAAATCGATGAGCATCTCTGTCAGCGCAGGCACCGTGTTTCTCTCCGGCGGCGTCAGTGGACTGAAGCCACGCGGAAGATGACTTTCCGGACTGAAATGCTTACGAAAGATGGACAATGAAAGCTCTGGCAAGGCCTCCGTGGCGATCGCCATCAGCCGCTGCGCGAACTTCTCTTCGCCTAACTGATGGCAGCCCAAGTAGGCCACTTGTGTCTCCTCGGATCGCAGAAGCACCACCTCATCAATCGTGTTCTGCTGCACGTTTGGAAAGACAATGAGTCGGCGCACTGGCACATGCGTGTGCGTTGGAAGTCCCAACTCCTCGTGCACGCCTTTGGCAAAGCGATTCAAGACATCCGTCTCCGTCCGACCTAACGTATCCGCCGTGAGCGCCCCTTCCGTCTCACTCAAGAAATCTCGTTGCAAGGCAGACTCTGCCAACTGTTGCGACGTCTCCGCAACCTGCATGAGAAAACAGAATCGCTCCTGCCACACGATGAGAAAGTGCGGACGCTCACCCTCACTTTGGTCCAAGGCAAACCACGCCGTGTAGTCATCCGGCAAGCCCTTGACCAAACGAAACATCCGCGCCACCGGTGGGCGCACGTTGCCTACCGGTTCGTTAGGAATGAGGCGCGCCATCAGAATTGAGCCACCATTTTGACTAGGCTCGTTCGCCTACGAACTAAGCCACTCCTTCCGAGGAGCCACGTAATCCGACCTCACGTAACCTCGCGTCAATCCATTCACTTTCAGCCTCCGACCATTCCTCTCCAGGCGGATCTTTACGATGATCCAAATGCCAACACCCCCCGGTTTGATAAACGCGATCGACTAAGGATTGCAAGGCGAGCGGAACATCTGGATCTGACGTGCGTAATGGGATTCGGATCGTGGGGAGAGCCTCTTTCAAAGGACAATAGTAGATCTCTCGGCGATTAGGTCTCTCCCATCGATGCGCGCAGATAAGATAACGTGAAGCATTATCTTCAAGAGGTCGTAGCAGTCCCTCCTCGACGGCAAGCACATGCTCCCCCACCCGCAGGAGATCAATCTCTACCAGATTGACACCGGCTTGAAGCAAGTTCTGCTGCTTGAACCGATACTCGGCACGCCCCTGTTTATACAACTTGTTAGCCGGACTCAAAACTTCTATCACCGTCACCAAATTTCCTTGCCGATCACGGAACTCCACCCAACGTTGCGTGACAGGATCAACATGCATGATCTCCGGTTCTGCTGCCACCAAGGGTTCGCGCCCTGAGAAAGCGTCCGGTTGCCACAGAGGCGGAAGCCCCTCTTTCCATCGCTCTACAATCGCGACATCTGCGCGATGCTTCATTTCCGAAGTGCACGTGACCGCAAGATGCTCCTCCGCTAGGCTTCGCAAATCATCGGGCAGTTCTTCGGAGAGTGCGTCGCGGATGTAGCCAATCAGCGCTGTATGGATATCACTCCACTGGAGCTCCAGAAACGGGCTCATCCCCGGAAATGGATTGGTCTTGAAGTCGCCCATGGGTTGACCGTAACGGGTTTTCTGCCGAGCCGCAAGAGATCAACCATTCGGTCCGCACCCCTCGGAGAGCAACGAAAGAAACACTGACGCGTCCTCATGGCCTCCTCCCGCCAACGATTCGGCGGTTTCGACTAGGCTAGCACTGACCAAGAGAATGCGTTTCGAGCGCGCTCGCGTCACGGCGACGTTCAAGCGTTGCGGTTGGAAGAGGAACGCAGCTTGATCGACGATGAACTTGGGGTCGGATGCGGTGAATGACAGGATCATAGCTTCACGCTCACTTCCTTGGAATCGGTCGACCGTGTCCACGGTGACTTTACGGACGAGGCCAGGCTCGAAGTGTTGGCGATTTCGCAGAAGTCTGCGGATACGATTCGCTTGGCGACGATAGGGCACGACCACGCCAATCTCTTCAGGCGTCTGACCCGCTTGCAACCACTGTCCGATCAACTCCGCGACCAAGGCCGCTTCTTCCCGAGACTCGGTAAATCGCTCGTCATGCTCTAACTTGATCACCACCGAGGATGCCGCATCCAACCAAGCTTCTGACAAACCCACCATTCCTCTAGGCCAAGACAACTGACGCGTGGCGTTTCCCTCTTCAGCAACGAAGCGATCATGATAGAACTGCGCACTCGGCCACTGACACAGTTCGGCGTTCATTCGATAGCACGTGGTGAGCATGGTCGAAGAAGCTTGGTCACGCAGGCGCGCAAAGATGCTAGGAGCATCCACGCCCTCCTCGTTTGCACCGAGATTCAAATGCGCCACCACGGGTGGCAGCTGCTGATGGTCGCCCACAAAGATGTAGCGCTTGGCCTTCAACATGGCCATCACAGCAAGAGGCGGAGTCACTTGGCTCGACTCGTCGAAGATCACCGTGTCGAAGATGACCTCTTTCAGGCGGCGACTCCACAGCGTAAAAGGTGTGGCGCCGATGACATAGGCCTCTCCGGAATCCGCCAAAGGACAGTCGCTGAAGTAGCTGTAATCTTGTGGCACAAGACCAGGATCATAAACAGGCAACCCTATCTTAGCCACCCGATCGACGCTCACAACATCACACACCTTGTTCAGCGCTTCATGAATGGCTCGGTGGGTGAGCGCTGTCACGAGCACGCGTTCGCCACGCTCTAACAGACGATCCACGATCATCGCCAGAGTTCGCGTCTTCCCCGTCCCTGGAGGCCCCTGAATGTGCGCGTAAGGATGGGCGGCCACCGCCATTGCCGCAGCCTCTTGCTGCGAGTCATTCATGGGCCGCTCTTTGAAATCTGACACCGCTTCATCGAAGGAGGCAAGGTCCACCTGTGGCGTCATGGCTCCAGCGAGGATGGGGAGCACTTGCTCGCGACCGGTCTTGGATTGGATCAGATCCTCGAAAGCCAATTGATAGAGTCCTTGCAGATCCACATAAGACTCGTCCACCGTCCATTCCCCTGCCTGCGGATTCTCGGCAAGAAACGCCTGCAGATGACGTTTCTGATAGAAGACGAGACCGATCCACCCATCATCCTCCCCGTACCAGGTCACTTCGTAATGATGCCCGCTCGGCGTGTTGTGACTGAGCCGTAGCAAGTCTCCAGCACGGAATCGCGATTCATTGATCCCACATGCGAACCGCACCACGCCGCGTTTATGATTTGTCACGCGTTCAAAGGTGAGCTTGTCGACCGCACGCCCTTGCTTGACACGTTTCACTAACGGGTGCCTCCAGAGCAGTTGATAGAAACGGAAGAGATAATCGTACTCTCGCCTAACCAAATCAGCCAATTCATCCCTCACCCAGAGATGATCCTCGGGCTCCGTCGTCGTCTTCACTTCACACCGTGTGGAAAAGCATGGCTTCCTGAACGACATCTGAAAGCATCTTCAACGGAAACGGCTTGGGCAAGATGGTGGCGAAGCCTTTCTGCTGATAGAAGGATAGAGAATCCTGATCCATCGAGCCGCTTGTGGCGATCCCCACCATGTGTGGATCGATGCTCCGCAGTTCGCGGAAGGCGTCCTCACCATTCATGCCACCTGGTAACGTCATGTCGATGATGCCAACGTCAAAGGGGGCACCCATCTGCCAGGCCTCGCGATGAGCGGCGATGGCTTCTTGGCCATTGATGGCACAGACCACTTCATGACCTAACTTCTCCAAATACATCTGCGCGATCTGGCTAATGCGGACCTGATCCTCGAGCACGAGAATCTTCAATTGGCTCGGCAAAGATGGGCGCGCCATGAACGTCTCATTGCCAGACTCTGCCAGAGTATCTGCGACGTCTTTGCTCGTCACATCCGGAATCATGTTTGGAGCGGCTGGCAAGTAGACGATGAATTCACTACCACGGTTCGGCACGGAATGGACGTCAATGTAACCCTCGTGAGCTGAAACAATCTGGGCGCAAGTGGCCAATCCGAGGCCGCTGCCATCGGATTTTGTCGTGTAGAGCGCTTCGAAGATGCGACCACGCTGATCCTCAGGAATGCCCACACCTCGATCGCGCACTGTCAGAGCCACGTAATTTCCCGGCGGCAGGCCCAGTGGCGAATTCTCTTCCAGTGGGACATTCTCTGCGACAAGGGCAATGGTGCCCCCGTTAGGCATGGCTTGCTGCCCATTCATGAGCAAGTTATTGATCACTTGGACAATCTCGATGCCGTCCGCAAGCACTGGCCAAACATCCGGTTGTATGAGCCGCTTGCAGGTCACATTGGACCCAAAGCCGGTGATGGACACGGCCTGTTGCGCAAGTTCCACCACCGAACATGGACGTTTGGCTGATCGACGCCCTTTGGCGTAGTTGAGGAGTCGTTTGCAGAGATCCGTCGTCGTCAATGCCGCTTCCATCGCATGCTCAAGAGCCACCTGGACGGATGACCCGGCAACAGTGTCTGGCATGGCGGTTTCGAGATGACCCCGGATCGCGGTCAGCGAATTGTTAAAGTCGTGGACGATGCCTTTGGCAATGTGGGCTATCGTATCGGCCTTGTTCAGCTCGAAGGCGTGATCACTGGAAAGCTCTTCCGCTCCCTCAACCGCGATGTCGGGTGCCAAGTCAGCCATTTCAGATCCGACCACCCATTTCAGAGTCGCTGTGTGGTCAGCCTCCCGATCGGTTCCAGCTGGGCGAGACGAAATGGACCAGTCGGCATCAACAATGCCACCAGGCAAAGTCCTGAGAGAAAACCGCCCTTTATAAGACCCTTCTGAGATGGACTCGAACCAGCCAGCGCGAAAGGCGTCTCTCTGTTCCTGAGCCAAGAGATCCGCGACAGCCACCCCCTCCAATCGCCCAGGATCCAATCCCAAGCGCTCCTCAAGGGACCTATTGGCAAACACAACCCGAACCTGATCAAGGTCATGGATGTCTCCAAGCATAAGAAGAATGCCTTCTTCAACCTGATCAATCGCCAGCCGCCAGTGGTAATTGATGCCTTGGAGTTCTTCAAAAGTCATGTGACAATTTAGGGGGAGCAGAAGGCGACGCTTAAGAAAGCTTAAACATTAAGAAAAGTAAGAAGATTCTCAATCTTAAAAACCGAATCTTGGAAGATAATCTAACTACTTTTAGAGATTCTTGATTTCGTAGTGATTCGTCATTCGGCCTCGCGGAAAACTGTGTCTCAAACGGTGAAAAAAGGATTGCCAACAACCCTTTTGAAGATAGCTTCGCCGTCCCATGGCAAGAGGCACTTCTAAAGCGAAAACACGAAAAGCAGTCGCAAAACGTTTTAAGGTGACTGGAACCGGTAAGATTCTGCGCCGCAAGCAAGGCAGACGCCACTTGATGCGCGTGAAGAATCGTAAGCGTAAGCGCAGTTTGCGTAAAGTCGGCTTGGTTTCATCTGCAAACATCAAGGCCGTGCGCGCGAACATGCCTTTCGCTTAGAGAACAACCCAACAAACGTTGCTCCTTTGGGAGTCGCGTTGTCATCAAGGCGTCTATCCTACGAATCAACGTAGGAACAACGAATGGACGAGGTGCCTGGTGATTTCGGAATAACGGTCCGTTCGCCCATACAAATCAATGCCTAGAGCAACCAACTCACCTGCCAGCCGGAAGCGTCGCAAGCGTATGCTCGCGAAAGCCAAGGGTTATCGTGGATTTCGGTCCAAACTGTATCGCTACGCCAAGGACGCCGTCTACAAAGCGCAGCAGCATGCCTACCGTGACCGCAAGGTGCGCAAGCGCGACTTCCGCGGACTTTGGATCCAACGAATCAATGCCGCCACCCGCGCCAATGGCATGAGTTACAGCCGATTCATGGAAGGGCTCAAAGCGTCCAATATTGAATTGGATCGCAAAGTGCTCTCGGACATGGCCATTCAGGATGCCGATGCTTTCAAGGTTCTCGTTGAGACCTCGAAAGAAGCCCTGGAAAAGAAGGCTGCGAGTTAGTCCGACTCCCTGCGAATTTCATCCAACAATGGCCGCGGACGCTTTGTCGTTTCCGCGGCCATTGTTATTTCCACATTACGTCTCCACAATCTCTCATGATCGCTCAGCTCGATGCCATCCATCAGGACGCCCTCGCCGCCATTGCCGATGCCCATAGCGAAACGGACCTCGAAGAATTCCGCATCCGTTTCCTTGGCAAGAAAGGGGCCCTCACTCAGGTCGCCGCGGAAATGCGGAACGTCTCCAAGGAAGACAAGCCCGCCGTCGGTCAGAAGTTGAACGACGTCCGCCAAGCCATCAACACGCTGGTCGAAGATCGCGATGCCGCGTTGTTAGCCGCCAAAGATGCCGAAGCCGCCAAGGGCATCGACACCACGCTTCCCGGTCGCCGCCCACAACAGGCCGCGCTGCATCCGCTCACACAGATGATGGATCGCGGCATCAACGCGTTGCGCCAAATGGGCTTCACCCTCGCCGCTGGCCCCGAGGTCGAAACCGAGTTCCATTGCTTCGATGCGCTGAACACGCCCGAAGATCACCCCGCGCGCAACGAGAAGGACACCTTCTACTTTCACGACGGCCATCTTCTCCGTACCCACACGTCTTCCGTTCAAGTGCGCACCATGGAGACCACGCCACCACCCGTGCGCATCATCGCTCCCGGCAGCGCTTACCGCCGTGACGAGATCGATTCCACCCATCTCAGTGTCTTCACCCAGATGGAAGGCCTCTACGTTGCGGAAGATGTCAGTGTTGGTGATTTGAAAGGGACGTTAGAGCGACTTTTCCGCGCCATCTTTGGCCCCAAGACACCCGTCCGCTTCCGCCCACACTTCTTCCCCTTCACGGAGCCCAGCTTCGAGATCGATATCAAGCTCCAACCCAAAGGCCAGGACCCACGGTGGATCGAGATCGCCGGCTGCGGCATGGTCGACCCGAACGTCTTCACGCAAATCTGTCAGTCACGCGGCGATGATCACTACGATCCTGACAAAGTCACAGGATTCGCATTTGGCCTCGGACTGGAGCGCCTCGCCATGATCATGTGGGGCATCCCAGACATCCGCTGGCTCATTGAGAACGACCAACGCTTCCTACGCCAATTCGCCTAAAGTGTAACGTTTAAAGTAGCCCGGGCTTCTAGCCTGGTCGACCTCACCTCTAATGTAGCCCGGGCTTCTAGCCTGGTCGAAATGCGATGTTCTTGAACCCTTACGAGCCCCTAGAGATCGCCAAACGCTTTCTCCCGCAATGGCGCCAAGAGAACTCCCTCTACTTCATCACATTCAGGCTCGCCGATTCCGTGCCCCGAGGAAAGTTAAGCCAATGGAGGCTAGAGCGCGACGCATGGCTAGCACACCACCCACAACCATGGAACGACGCGGAAGCGAAAGAGTTCCATCAGAGCTTCACTTCAAATCTAGAACATTGGTTAGACAAAGGAGCAGGAGATTGTCTCCTTCGGCAGCAAGCCATCAGCGAAGTGGTTGCCGAAGCTTTGACTTTTTTTCAAGGCAAACGCTACAAACTCGACGCGCGGGGCATCATGCCCAATCACGTCCAGGCCCCATGCCACCCTCATCCAGGCCACGACCTTTCCGACATTCTTCACAGCTGGAAGTCTTTCACTTCGAACAAGATCAATTTGCATTTACAACGTAAAGGAAAGCTCTGGCAAGAAGGGTCCTACAATCAGATCGTTCGAAGCGACGAGCATCTTCACAAGCTACGAGAATACATCCAACACAACCCCGCCAAGGCAAACATCATGGTCCACCCCGCCTCCTGGCTACCCAGCACCTAATGTAGCCCAGGCTTCTAGCCTGGGCGAGCAGCCTAGAAGGCCGCGCCACACTATCTTCATCACATGAATACCTCTCTCAACTGGCTCCAAGACCACCTCGATCTTTCCGACTGCAAGACGGACGAACTCGCTGACATGCTCACGTTCGCCGGGATCGAAGTCGAAGGCATCGAGACGCGCGGTGCTGGCGTCGACCATGTCGTCGTCGGACAAATCAAGAGCTCCGATCCACACCCTAACGCAGAACGTTTAAGTATCTGTCAGGTCGACGACGGCTCAGGATCCCCTCGTCAAATCGTTTGTGGCGCGAAGAACTATCAGGTTGGCGACAAAGTGCCAGTCGCCCTACCCGGCGCCGTCTTGCCTGGCGATTTCAAGATCAAGGAAGGGCAACTCCGCGGTGTCGATTCCAATGGCATGATGTGCAGTGGTCGCGAACTGGGTCTCTCCGAAGATCATGAAGGCCTCTTAATCCTCAAGACGGACGCCAACACTGGCACACCCATCGGCGATCTCTACGAGTCTGACACGCTCTTCGAACTCGAGATCACACCGAATCGCCCGGACTGTCTCAGTCATCTCGGGGTCGCTCGCGAACTCGCCGCTCTCACCAAGCGCCCGCTCAAGGGAACCTCACATCACGGTGAAACGACTATTTCTCAGCAAGCGGCCAAGCCAGAACAGATCACCCTGGCCACCGAAGCCTGCCCCTTCTACTCCGCACGACGCATCTCCGGAGTGCAGGTCGGCCCCAGCCCTGATTGGCTGAAGCTGAAGCTCGAGAGCATCGGCCTCCGCCCTATCAATAACGTTGTCGACATCACCAACTACGTCCTATTCGAGATGGGGCAACCCTTGCATGCCTTCGACGCGGACAAACTGGACGGCGGCATCCATGTCCGATCCGCCAACGAAGGCGAAAACTTCCTCGCCTTGGACGGAAACGAATACGCGTTGCAGACGGAAGACATGGTCATCTCCGATCAGTCCAAAGCACTCGCCATCGGTGGCGTCATGGGAGGCGAAGACTCTGGTGTCATTGAAGGCACCACCAACATCTTGTTAGAGAGCGCCTACTTCAATCCGAGCAGAATCCGACGCACCTCACGTCGTCTCGATCTCAGCAGTGATTCCAGTTACCGGTTCGAACGCGGAATCGATCCCGCTCAGACTGTCGGCGCTTCTGAACTTGCCACCAAGCTCATTCTCGAACTCGCTGGCGGCACCGCCGAAGACGTTTTGTTAGTCGCTGGTGAGATTCCAGCGCCCCCAAACCCCGTCAACTTGGATCATGCGCGCGCCGCACGATTGTTAGGCGCCGATCTCTCCCTTGAAGACATGGGCGCCATCCTCACTGGACTCGGCCTCGAAAGCACCGCCGACGGCGCCTGGAAGATCCCCACCTTTCGTGGCGATCTCGAGCGTCATGTCGATCTCGTTGAAGAAATCACCCGCGTCTACGGCATCGACAAGATCCCCTCCCGTGAACAGGCCTTCTTCGCCGAACCCACCAAAGAAGACGCTCGCTACGACGCGCATCTCCAGCTCCGCCAACGTTTGGTTAGTCTCGGCTACGATGATTGTCTCACGATCAAACTCATCGCCGACGGCCAATTGGAGGATGATCTCTGCAGCTTACGCCTGGGCAAACAAACGCAAGCCGTACGCCTGAAGAAGCCACTCTCACAAGACCACACCACCCTTCGCCCTAGCGTCATTCCAGGCTTACTCGACGTCGCCGCGCGCAACATTCGTCAGGGCGCGACCAGCCTGAAATTCATCGAGATCGGCACCGTCTTTTCCAAGCACGAGAAGAGCCCCAAAGTTCTCGAGTCCCAACAGTTAGGCATCCTTCTCGCGGGCGCCATGAGCGAACGCTCCTGGCATGCCGATGCTGCACAAGCGGACATCTACGATCTCATCGGTCTGTTAGAAACCCTCTTCGATGGCAGCAAGCAGAAGATCAGCATGCGGCCGTTGGAACAGGAAGGCCTCCTCATCGCCGCCGAAATATTGTTAGGCAAAGCGGTCATCGGACGCCTCGGTCAGGTCACTCCTGCCCGCGCACGCGCCATGGACTGGGAAGGCCCCATCTACGTCGCCGAGATCGATCTCGGTAAAGCGATCAATCCGGGCGTCGAAAGCGAGCCCGTGCAAGACCTGCCGCGTTTTCCCGCCATCACGCGCGACATCGCACTCGATGTCCCTGCGGAGATGCCAAACGCGGATCTCGCCACCTTCTTCAGCAAGCAAAACGACATCCTGTTAGTCGGCGTCGAACTCTTCGACCTATTCTCCGACCCCACGGGCGAGAAATTGGCCGCAGATCGCAAGTCGCTCGCCTACACCCTCACTTACCGCTCCCTCGATCGCACTCTCAAGTCAGAAGAGGTCGACGCCGCCCACGAGAAGATCGTGCAAGCACTCCTCAAGAAGTTCGATGCTAAGATCCGTTAAATCAGTTAAGCGAGGCCCTCTGGCTTCGCTTGCTGAGCCGCAGCCTCTAGCATCTTAGCGCCTGCATCCAAGCGCACCAGCTCACTCGGATTGCCCGGCTTCGGACCACCGATCATCCCTACGATGTTCTTTGTAAGTTGGATCGGCGTGAGAATGATCCCATGAAGACTCCACCATCCAAACCGGCCTGATCGGATGAAGCCACTGGCCTGGCGCTTCCTGCCGCATTTTCGGCAAGACAATTCAGATTCCGACGGCCAAGAACTGATCATGATAAACGAGGCAATCCGGTGGGCCTTGTGAATATCGACGGGGCCTGGACCACTGCATCGCGGGCAAGCCCCATGATGCGTCGCTTGAACCATCGCTTCCATTTCTTCTGGAGAGAACGCCATGGACACCGTCATCATATGGCCAGCAGCTTGACATTCCTCATTACAATAATTTCCAGTCTCCTCCTTCTTTCCGCTAAAGAAGAAGAATGAATCGCAATAAGTACAGGTGGCCATCCTCTATGTCCTCACAGAAGTCGATCATGGGATCAAAAACTTCTTTAACAAACAGCGCATTTATCAAAAGATCCCCCCATCGATCTTTAACGTGGCACCCGTGATGTACCCCGCATCCGCACTCGCCAGAAACGCCACCGCCGCCGCCACTTCGCCCGGTTCCCCTAGACGTCTCATCGGAATCGCGGCCAAGATCCCTTTCCGCTCCGCCTCAGGCATGTCTGCCAGTGCCTCGGTATCGATGTAACCCGGGCACAACGCATTCACCGTGACTCCAGCACGCGCCGCTTCCTTTGCCAAGCTCTGTGTCAGAGCCACCACCCCCGCCTTGGCCGCCGCGTAATTCGTCTGCCCTCGCGGCGCTAACAAAGCACTTAATGAGGCAATGTTAATGATCCGCCCAAACCGTTTCCCCATCATCGGCTTGATCACAGCTCGGCATCCAAGATAAACGGCATCCAAGTTCGCTCGGATCACCGCATGCCAATCCTCCGTCGGCATCATCGCTAACAAACCATCCTTATGAAACCCCGCGTTGTTGACCAAGACATCCGGACTCTGATCGGCAGCGAGCATTTCCTCCATCACCCGATTCCAATCCCCTTCTTCCGTCACATCCAACGTCACCAACCGACAACGCTCTCCATGCTCCGATGCCAACGCCTCCGCACGACCCCGTCGAGCTCGCACACCCATCCACACCCGATACTCACTCGACTGCAGAAAGTGCTGAGCCAGCGCCACGCCAATTCCACCATTCCCACCCGTGATCAGAACCGTCGTCATGAACGGCATCAACCACAGAATCTGTGCCCGCGCAATGGCCTATTGTAAGGCTCTCCGTCAGATTGGCTGGGCCTGAATCAGCGAATCCCGAAGAAATCAGGATCAGTCAGAGTCGTCTTCGTTACTGATGATCAGGGGGTTATGGGCTCCGACTCGGCACAGCATCTCTCCGGAAACCATCGTCCAGAC
>JBLHHN010000144.1:0-13574 GCA_047616785.1 Verrucomicrobiales bacterium | reverse complement strand
ATCTAGATTTTCTTCGTTCGCTAACAAGATGAAACGATTGCCTTTTATGAAGGCTTTGTCGTTTTCTTCTTCCTTTGCCTTTCGCCATTCTTGTCGACGGACTTCGTCAACGGCAGTGTTGAAATTGAGGCGCAGGTGAAAGTGATCGTAAACAATGGGCGCTTTTGGAATCTGCTCACCCACAACACTTTGGTAGGAGCCTGCGCGGTCTATACAGACAGCTTCAATCGACGCCTTCTGCTCTTCTGTTAGCTTCTCGAAGAAGGACTCCAAGCTCGCCTTCTTTTTGCCTTCAGCCATGTGTAAGAGTTCGCCCGTCTCTCCATTGAGAACAATGGTCAAGTAACCATGGCCCCGGCGAATCGATTTCTCGTCGATAATGAGCACGCGCAAGCCATCGAGGTTTGGCTTCGGTAGGTCTTCTTTGAGAACAGCCATGTCGTATCGGCGAACGGTAGATTCTCCGAGGCTCATCATTTCAGCAACAGCAGTCACAGGAACGTGCTTAGCCATCTGGTTGACTCGACGCATGAGACGCCAGGTCGCATCCTTGGTGGAGTAGATCTCCTTAGGACGTGAGGTGGCAAAGTGCTTACATTTCCCACACCGCCCTTGGACGACGGGAAAGCTAATGTAGACGATGAGGCCACTAGCAATTGATAAATCAGCCGCCGTTTGTCTCCTGCATCGATGCCTTGGAAGGCGAGTGTCACAGTTCGAACACCTAGGCCCACAGCGCCCGTCGAGCTCAAGGTTAACTTGCGCTCCGATTGTCTGGCAGCTAATCTTGTCGACGACATACCCGTCGAAATCATATAAGGCTTTGATATTTAGGACTTTCACAACCCTGAGCTCAAGCCGATTACGGCGGGTTTGTCACCTCTTATGCTAGAATTTCATCCAGCCAATCTGGCGGAGAGCCCAATATATGCGATCGCAGAGAGAAGCCCGATCACTATGGCCGCGATGACGGGCTTTCTTTTCATTGCAGAAGGTTTTAAGATTGCTAACATGTTAGGCGGCGAAGATGGCGGATCTGGAAGCTTTTCCAATTCGTCTCGTGCCTCGTTCCATTCATCATCTGATTCCAGTTCTGTGATGCGACGTTCGAACTCGAAAATGTATCCGTTCTGAGTATAACCGTCGTCATCAGTTTTCGTCAGATGGTCGCGCCAGAGCCGGGCGTCATATAGGAAGTCCTCTCCGGTAATTCGGCGTAGCAACTCCCTCCCTCTACAAAGACATTCCTTCGTCGACGAACATCCTGATCTCGGGAACTGCTCGCCCAGAAGCAGCTTCATGGCACCTTCTGAGGGAGTGAGGATCATTTTTTCAGCGAAAAGATGGAGTTGACTTGCCGCGGAGTCACTTCATTTCTGCGGCTTGTTAGCTTCATCAATTTTGAAGTCGCTTATACTTCCCGGCATCATGATTTTCCAGTTGATGCCCGCGAATAACGTAGCTCGCCATTCCAATGTCGAGAACACGCGCGGCAACTAGCCATTGGAATGGCAAGCTACGTGGCGCTCACATTTTCTCCAACCGGAAAAAAGTGATGCCGTGCAGAATAACCGCTTCTTTGCCTTCGCTTCATCGGCCCTTGCGCCTTCTTCACCCCGCGGTGCGCTCTCCATCGATGAGGCGGGCGAGGCCTAACGGATTGGCGTCTTGAAGTTCGGGTGGGAGCTGGCTTTGCGGGAATCCTTGGTAGGCTAAGGGGCGGGCGAAGCGGAAGATGGCTTGGGTGCCGACGGAGGTGGAGCGGCCGTCGGCGGTGGCGGGGTAGGGGCCGCCGTGGACCATGGCATGACAGACTTCGACGCCTGTGGGGTAGCCGTTGAAGATCAGGCGACCGACTTTGGTTTCGAGAATGTCTAACAGATCGCGATGCGCTGCCAAATCGGCCTCGGTGCCGTGCACGGTGGCGGTGAGATGACCTTCGAGCTGTTGGGCCAAGGCTAACAGTTCTTCACGGGAACCATGGGTGACCAAGGTGGTGGAGGGTCCGAAGACTTCGGCATTGAGCGAAGGGTCTCCAATGAAGTCATTGGCGGCGACTTTGAAAAGGGCAGGGGCACCGAGACAACCTTCTTGCTTCGCGGGTGAGGCTAGGACTTCGGTGGCGGTGTGTTCTTGCAACTGGCCGACGCTTGATTCGTAGGCCGCATGGATGCCAGAGTTTAACATCACACCAGGGGCGGCTTCGCTTTGTTTCTCGGCTAACTGATGGGCGAACTGTGTGGTATCCTCGCCCTCGCCAGTGACGACGAGTCCGGGCGAGGTGCAGAATTGGCCGACGCCCATGTTGATCGAACCGCTCAAGCCTTCGGCAATGGCAATTCCGCGCTCGGCCATGGCACCGGGCAAGACGAAGACAGGATTGAGACTGCCCATTTCTGCGTAAACCGGGATGGGCTCGGGACGCGCGGCTGCGATGTCCATGAGAGCGCGGCCGCCCGCGAGTGAACCGGTGAAGCCTACTGCGCGAATGCTAGGATGTTTCACCAAGGCGGTGCCGACGGTGCGCCCGCCACCGTAGAGCAGAGAGAAGACGCCCTCAGGCATCCCGCATGCTTGAGCGGCGGTCTGAACGGCATGTCCAACGATCTCGGCGACGCCGGGATGAGAGTGGTGCGCTTTGACAATGACAGGACAGCCTGCGGCGAGTGCGGATGCGGTATCACCACCGGCGACGGAGAAGGCGAGGGGGAAATTACTTGCGCAGAAGACGGCGACTGGGCCGAGTGGCTGCAGCATCGAACGGACATCGGGCTTGGGAAATGGTTGGCGATCTGGATCAGCGTTATCGATCCTAGCATCGACCCAAGAGCCATTCTCGATCAGAGCCGCGAAGAGGCGAAGCTGCCCGCAAGTGCGACCTGTTTCCATGCGGATACGGCCCTCAGGCAAGCCGGTTTCCAAGGGACCACGTTCGGCGAGGACGTCGGCTTGGGCTTCGATCTGTTCGGCGATGGCGCGAAGAAAGGCGGCGCGATCGCTGGCTGGAATCTTGCGGTAGATCGGAAAGGCGGCGGCAGCCTTGGCCACGGCGTTATTCACTTGAGCGTCGCTTGCTTCTAAGTAATCTGGGCTGAGAATTTCTCCGGTGGCCGGGTTGGTGGCTTGTCCAGCTTTTCCTGTGCCTACCGCGCAGGTGTTTCCAATGATCGAGTGTCCTTGCAGATTCATAGAGCCATCTTGTCGGCCCTGAGGTGCGTCGTCAAACCCTTGGTTGGACGTCTGCGGTGGTGCGTGCTAGGACCTAGGCATGGAGATCCGCACGGTCAGTCAGCTCACGCGAGCGATTCGCGATTTGTTAGAGGAAGAGATTGGCGAGGTGTGGGTGGAGGGTGAGGTGAGCAATCACCGGCTGCAAGCATCGGGGCATCAGTATTTCACGCTGAAGGATGCGCAGGCGCAGCTGAGTTGTGTGTTCTTTCGTGGGCATGCGCGTTTCAATCGGACGCCGATTCAGGATGGGGTAAAGCTGCGATTGCTGGGTGAGTTGAGTCTTTACGAAGCGCGTGGGCAGTATCAGTTGGTGGTGAAACAGGCGCGTTCCATTGGGGCAGGGAATCTGCATGAGCGTTTCGAGGCTCTGAAACTTAAGCTACGCGATGAGGGTTTGTTTGATCCTGCTAGGAAACGCCCAGTCTCACGTTTTCCAAAAAGGATTGCCATCATCACATCGCCGGATGGGGCGGTGATTCGAGATCTTCTCTCGGTATTGGCGCGGCGTGCGCCTTGGGTTGAGGTGCTGGTGTATCCGGCACGTGTGCAGGGGGAGGGAGCGTATCTGGAGATCATCAATGGTTTGGAAACGTTGGGGAAACGTTCTGACATTGATACGATTGTGATGGCGCGAGGTGGGGGGAGTTTGGAGGATCTTTGGGCGTTCAATGAAGAAGCGGTGGCTCGTGCGATCGATGCGTGTCCGTTGCCAGTGGTCTCTGCCGTGGGGCACGAAACGGATTTCTCGATCGCAGATTTCGTGGCGGATCTGCGTGCGCCCACGCCAAGTGTCGCGGCAGAATTGATCACGCCGGATCAGCAAGAGATTCGACTGTCTCTCCAAGAGAAGCATCGGCAACTCAGGCAATTGGTCGAACGCCGAATCAAGCATCTGAGTGATCGGCTTGATTGGATGAAGCGGGGCGGTGTCTTTCAGCGGCCGCGCCGGTACATTGAGGAGCTGAGTTTGCGTTTGGATGATATCGCGATCGATCTCGACGCTGTGGTTCAGATAGGGTTGCGCGAGCGCTCTGAAACGCTCCAAGCGAGAAAGAATACATTGCGTCTATTGTCACCCGCCGCGCGGTTGGGCCAATTAGGAGAGCGGTTGGCGAGTCAACGATCACGGTTGCATCAAACGGTGACCCAGCAGCTTCAACGCAAGGCCGATCGACTCAACGGAATGAAGCGTCATCTGGGTGCTCTGGGCCCGGAGCAGACGCTTGCCCGCGGTTATAGCATTGTGCTTGATGAGGCAGGCGCTCCCATTCATTCGATCAAAGAACTGCCTCTGGGAAAATCAGTTAAGGTGAAAGTGTTAGATGGTGAAGTAGGGGCGACTGTGACCGAAGCTTAGGATTTCATTTCTGAAATCGGCTAAACGGAGGTTCCCCCGGCTCTATTCTATGCTCTGTTGGCTCCTATCATGATGAAGCCGACGCTCTTTCTCCCCATCTTCGCCCTTCTTCCACTTTCCGCCGTGCATGGCGCGTTGGGTGATGGGCTCCTCGCCTATTGGCCGCTTGATGAAACGGATGGCACGGTCACGCCGGATCTCATCAATGGGTATGACATGACCCTGGTGAATCTCAGCGCAGACGATCTCGTGGAAGGTAAGATCGGGCAGGCTTTCTCTTTTGAGAACAGTCGAAGCACCTTGCTGGAGCGAGTGCATGATGAAGAGGATCTGCTTCCTGCGAATGACCGTTATGATAGTTGGACCGTCTCTCTCTGGGTGAAAGGCAAGGGCACGGGACAGAATGATTTGCGCGTGTTTTCCGAAGGGTCTCTGGATAATAACACTCCACTGTTTAACATTGGCACAGACAACGGCGGAGCGTCAGATGTGGTCGATATCTACATCCGTGGCGATAACGGAACGATCAATCATCCGAAGTCCGTTGCTGAAGCTTTCGATGATGAATGGCATCACATCGTCTGGACTCAGGACGACGCCAGTGTGGCGCTCTACGTTGATGGTGTGATCGATGAAATCGGGGTTGATGCACCGGTCAGCCCACTTGCGAATGAAGACGTGGGTTACCGCATCGATAACACGACCATCGGCGGAATCCGCCGCGCCAATCCCTCTCACTGGTGGACAGGGCTCATCGACGAAGTGGCCATGTGGCAGCGCGCCCTGGATGAGGATGAAGTGGGCGAGCTTTTTGACAATGGGCTCTCGAATGTCGAAGGCGATGACCCCGATGCCTCTGTGCGAGGGAGCAACCTCTTTGCTGATGTGGCAGGGGCGGCGACCACTCGCCAAGTTGCCATATCTAACAGAGGCAAATTAAAGTCGCTGAACATTTCTGCCGTCAATCTGACCGGCATGGATGAGAGGCTTTTCACCGTGGACCGCTTTCCAACGGTCGTCGCGCCGGGAGCAGAAGACACCATTGATGTCACCTTTGATCCCGCAGGAAGAACGGGCGGTGTGATCGCCACTCTCGAAGTGCTCAGCGATGACACGAGCAATCCCGTCATCGCTATTGACCTTTCAACGATCATCCCCTCGACCAATCAACTGGTGGCGCACTATCCCATGGACGAAACCGAAGGTGTGCAGATGCTCGATCGAGGGCTTCTGGAGCACGGTGAGTATGCGGCGATAGGAAATGGCGCGTTCGCTCTCGGGCAAGACGCCTTGGCTTCTGGCACTGCGGTCAGATTTGTGCGGGGCGGCGATTCTGCAGGTGGCTATGCCGCCGCGAAGTTGGGTGGCGAGGCTCTGACCGATTTCAGCGTCAGTGCTTGGTTTAGGCAAGAGAGTGCGGAATCTGCCAGTCTCTTTGCCAAGGGAAACCAAGGGGAATCACCGACCTTTGCCGCTCTGATCGATGGCGTCTCATTCACTTGGTTCACCCCGGATGGTGATCCTCTGGTTGTAGACGGGCTTTCTGTCGACACCGTTTACCACGTCGTCGCTGCTTACCGAAGGGACAATCTCTCCATCTTCATCAATGGCGAAGAACGCTTGTCCGCTGACAATCCGACGGCGTTGACAGATGATACGGCGCAATCGCTCTTGTTAGGTTCATTCTATGGCGCGCTGAGTTTTCAAGGCCTCATCGATGATGTCCAAGTCTACGCCAAAGCGCTCACCATCGAAGATTCGGTCTATCTTTTCAACAATCCAGGCAACGTGCTCGGTGAGAATGAACTGTTGGATAGTGATGGGGACGGCATTCCAGACGCTCAAGAAGTCGCCAATGGCACAGATCCCCAACACCCGGATTCCGATCGCGATGGGCTCAGTGATGGCGCAGAGATAGCTGCAGGCACGGATCCTAACAAACCTGATAGTGATGGCGATGGCATTCAAGATGGTCGCGAGGTTGCTCTGGAGTTTGATCCGCTAGATCCCACGAGCCCAGCCCCCAGCACGCAAGATCCCGATCTCATTGCCTATTGGCCTCTCGACGAAGTGAGTGGGGAGACTACGCCAGACGCCGCTGGTCTGTATCCGATGGCGCTGGTCAATCTAAGTGCTACGGATCTCGTTCCGGGACGAAGTGGCCAGGCGTTCGAGTTCGATAGCGCGGAAGAGACATTGCTAGAATATGTGGCCGATTCCGGAGACGATTTGCCGATCAACTTGCACCCGTCCTGTAGCATCTCGCTATGGATCAAGGCTGAAGGAACGGGGCAGAACGATCTGCGATTCTTTGCTGAAGGGTCGACTGAAGACAACAATCCGCTTTTCAATATGGGCACACAGAACGACGGCGGCGCGGGCACGATCGACATGTACATTCGGCCTCCGGGAATGCACGAGTTTTCGGATGGTGCGCCTCTCGATGACACCTGGCGTCACCTTGTCTGGACTGACAACGCAGGCACGGGGACGCTCTACATTGATGGCGTTACCGACACCCGTGCTACTTGGAGCACGAATGTCTTTGTTGAAGGGAATCTCAACACCACGTCCATCGGAGGGATACGCCGAGCGTCGCCCTCACATTGGTTCACAGGCACGGTGGATGATGTGTCTGTTTGGAGTCGCGCACTCACTGAAGACGAGATCGTGGAGCTCGCCCAAGGAACGAGCCCCCTTAGTCTCCGAGGTGGCGGCGGCGGTGTTGTGGAGAATGTGAGACCTGTGATTCAGATCAGCAGCACGCGCTCCATCGCATGGACGTCGGAATCGGACCAGACTTATGGCATCGAATTCTCGGAAACGCTCGTAGACGGGTCCTGGATCTCTGTGGCCAGCGGGCTCGCGGGAGCTAACGGTCAAGGTTCTTTCACTGACGCCGATGCCGCGCGATCAGGTCGCTCAGTGGGATTCTATCGCGTGGTGGTGGAGTGATAGAATGAACGTAGACTTCGGCGCTTCGCGAATGTGCCAGGCTGGAAGCCTAGGCTACCATTTTGGCGTGTCAGAGATCCATGCGGAAGAGGCGCTCTTTGCCTTTGGAGGCGTCGAGTTTGAGCCGGAGCCAGGGCTCGCTGCAAAGGGCGGCGGGAGGAGCCTCGGTGCTGGTGATGATATACTGAAATTCGGCTTCGCCTTCTTCTTCTGGCTCTAACGCTTGCATGTAAGTGAAGAGTCGTCGGTAGAGATTGGCGTCCATGTCGGCCTCTCGAGGGCTATCGTGGATGAGGAAGCGGGGGTGATGTCCTTGCCCTTTGATGGATGCTAGGAAGACGGTGAGATCGAAACCGAGGGTGACGAGGGTATTGATGGCGGCGCTGTTCAAGTCGCCATTGTAGGAGGCGCCGAGCTTGATTGTTTCACGGGTGAAGCGGCATTCTGCTTCGGTGCCGCGCCCGAGCAATCGCTTCATCGTTTGCCGGTAGAGGGTGGCAAAGCGCGAGGCTTCGCGATTCCAGCGTCGTTGCAAGGCGTCCTGACGTTCTTGTGATGCTTCGATCTCGCTCGCGAGGTTGTCACGCATGTCGATGAGGGCTTCGAGCGATGCCTGTGCGGTGGTGGCTCGTTCGAGGTGCTCATGGACGCCGCGGTAGTGGATGCGAAGGCGTTCGTGCTCGTGCCGCAGAACTTCGTCTTCATGCAGGGCGGTGTTGTAGCTCTCCTGGAGTTCTTGTACTCTAGCAGTCGTCTGTTTCAATGCTCGCTCCGCATCCATTTTGCGGTTCTGGGTCACGAGGGCGCCTTTCCGAGGGATGGGATCAGGGGCATCGACATGAAAGGGACAATGCTTGTGGGCCAGATCGGATGCGACGCCGCAAGGATCATTTTCCCAGATGGCCATGGCGTACTTCGCGGCGCCTAAACTTTCGTGAGCGCGATCGAGGGCGACGCGTTGCTCCTCAATGGTAAGGACACCTTGAGGCTTGAGCGCATCCAATTCGCGTTGTTCTTCTGCGCGGAGTTGACGCTCGATGCCTGTGGCGAAGAGGGGATCGGCGATGCTATCATGCGCGTCATCGGTGAAAGGTTTAAGTGCTTGGATGGCTTCTTCCACGGTGCGTTGACGGAAGGCGATCTCCGTGGGCAGACGTTTGAAATCGGTTTCCAGTGAGGTGCGATATTCCATCTCCTGACGGATCTCTTGATCCATGACGCCCACGACGGATCGGACGAGGAAGCGGCGGTCGTCCGCACTGATCGTCGGACTAGCGCTTTGACTATCCTTGTGGCGCCAAGAGAGCAATCCGTCCAAGCGACACTCTTGATCGCGCGTGAGCCAAGCAAGCAGATGGAGGAAACGGATGGATTGGCCGGAGTCACCGAAACTCTTGACCGGCAATTGCTCGATCACGGCTTGGTGGAGCGTAACACGGAAGATCTCGAAATCGTCTGCCTCGGCGGTAGGCTTGGACTTGAGCCATGCGTCGAGATCTTCCGTCTGCGCGCAGATGGATCGGCGGCGGCCCGCGAGGGGGCGAGCGATGACCCAAGGCTTGTCATTGATCCAGACTCGGGCGACGACCCAAGCCCGAGGGAGACGCGCTTGGAGCCGTTCACGAAGGAAATTACTACCAGGCTTGGGCTCACCCAGGACATAGCGCAGGAGTCTGCAGAAACTGGTTTTCCCGGCCGCGTGACCACTGAATCTTTGGTCCAGATCATCGTTCTCAAGTGGGGGTGCCCAAATGATGTTCATGCCCCGCCGAAGTTCAATGCGCCTGATTTGTTGGTTCGGTGCCGTCGATAAGCTTCTCAAGAGCCGGACTTCTTCGATCCAGAAGATGGGGGATCGTTGCTTCTTCGTTTCACCCGTCGGAGCTTCTTCGTGCGCCTGAGATCCGTCGTCGAACAATGATAGTTGCGATAGCTTTCTACCCATTTTAGCTAAGCTCTAGCAGACGTTAATTCGTCGTTTTTGGCAAACGATGTTTGGTTTTTCGAGTATCCGATTGAAGCCACGGTAGAAACCAGGAGCACATGGGAGCGTAGACAGGTTGTGCGGTGATCAGTACGTTGTTGTGGTCGCCGTCTTTCACATCGAGCCACTGCTTGTCATCGATGGAGAAGTGGTTGAAGAGATTCTTGCCTCGAGATGATTCGATGAACGGATCGCGATCGCCATGCAGACAGAACACCGGTGTTGTGGATTGGTTTGCGAAGAGTGTTGAGTCGACTTGATCAATCACAAGTCCGGAGCGTCGGAGGACGATGGCTTTGACCACCCCATTCATGGTCTTTGTCATGGGGCCTGCAAGTCGCCTGAGTTTGTGGGAGATCACGCCGTCAAGATTATCGAAACTGCTGACGATAATGGCAGCGTTCCAATCGGTTGCGTTGGCGAGTGCCGCGGTGGCGAAGGCGCCGCCCATGGACATGCCCCAGAGACCGAGGGGTTCGTCCAGGGGCCAATCGAATGTCTGTTGGGCTTCTTTGACCAATGATAGAGGAAGTGATTTTTCGAAGGGTGAGCTTCCGTAGGCGACGGTTTGAAGGGGGCTCTCCCCATGGGCAGGAAGGTCAGGGACGAGGCATCGGAATCCGGCTGCGGCGAATCGCTCAGCGACGCGGATCATGCCTTCTTTGCGTCCGCGTCTGCCGTGGAGAAGGACGAGGAGTCCCTGCGTTTCTCCGTAAGGACGGAGTTGGAGGCCCTCATGGGTCAGGTCGTTCCGGATCTTGCGACCACGTTCGCTGGGCTCGGCATTCTGGACGGGAGAAATGATGAGGTAGGGCACCTTTCCATCCAGAGCGATGGCATTCTGGATGTGTAAGGATGGCTCAGACAGGGCTTCTTTTTGATGCTTGCTGAGAGGCATTCGAGTCGGCGAGATGATCTCGCTAGATCCTTTCCAGAGGATGGCGGTGAAGCCTCCCATGATGGGACCCAGGATGGCTAAGATGAGCCACATGCCACGGCGTTTCTTTGTCACTCGTAAGTATCGTTTCAAAGATACTTACCAAGGCTGCGCATACGTATCGCAGCGGCGGAACCAGCCGGCTCGCCATTGGGTCTCATTGCGCGGGGCGTTGGCGATGCGGCGGCCGAGGGTCCGTTTGGCAGACTCGGCAAATTCGCGAGCGGCGGCTTGGCCTCGGAGTCGGGGGCGCATGCCTTGAAGCACTTGAAGCAGACCCCAGCCTTGACCCTTGTAGCCTTCTTTGGGGGTCGTGCCTTCGCCTTTGAAATTGGTGTAGTCGATCAGCGCATAGACGCCGTTGGGAACTCCGGCGACGGCGTGGAAGTTATTCACGACGCGCTGCCGATCTGCGGGTGGGGCAGAGCGTTGCATCTTTGGTAGAGCTGCTTGCATGCGATTGATGATGTGCTCGGTTTGCAGACCGACGGTGCTGCTGAGCATGGTGCGGAGATCGCGCATGCGCTGGCTTTGGGCGTCTCGGACGAAGGCTCCTCGGCTTTGCCAGGGGCATGGAGACTGCGGGGTCAGCCATGGGGGCAAGCGAACGCCTCGCGATTGGAGGAATCCCATCAATGGGCGGAAACTTTCTTTGAATGTCTGCGGGGTGCCAGCGGGGTACCAGATGAAATGACCGATGCCGAGTGAAGCGAAGTGCTCTCCCTTATTCCAAGAGGTGAGGCCTGCGACCGTGCCTGCGGCTTCATTCTGCCAGATCTTCTTTCCGATCCGCTGCGCATCCTTAGCGGAGACACGGACACTATTCGTGGGTTGACCGACGGGAGGCTGTTGCTGCGGAGGTTGTTGAAATGGAGGCTGCTGTGGTTGAGGAGGGCCACCTCCGGTGGGGCGCTGTGGCCAGGGCCTCGGGGAGCATTGGATCGCCGAGAAACAGACGATGGCGAGAAGAGCGATGCGGGAATGAGTCAGAGAGGTCATTGAGAGTCTAACACGTTATGGGCAAACAGAAAAGCCCGAGCCATCACTGGCTCGGGCTTCGAAAAGCGAATTTCTGAAATCCCGAGTTAGGCGATCTCTTCTGCGTGGAAGATCTGCCAGTCGTCGAGGTTGTTCAAATTGACGGCGTCCTTGATCTTGCCTTCGTCCACGATCCCAGAGGCATCGAGGATCTCTTTGCGAGTGGCGTCGTCATGGATGTAGCCAGCAATGCTGTCATTGAGAGCCTTCACAGCTGCACCATCGAGAGAGCCGCCTTTCTTTTCCAAGACCCATGCTTCGGCCTGTGGGTAAGTTGGCTTGGAATCCTTGATGTAGTTCAGGAATTCTTCGCGATCGACACCGAGGCCATCGAGAACCATTTGGTCGTAGCCTTGGCCACATGCTGGATAATCGTCATGTAGTTTGTTCACTGCGCCTAAAGAGGCTTTCTGCCAAAGGCGTGGCAGGTGAAGGACGCCGAGTGGGCCAGCGACACCGGAACTGATAGTTGGGACAACTTTGCTCATGTCTGAATATTCTAAATGTTTGGTTCTTGATTCCCCCCTCGAGAATTTCGTGGAGGTGGCTATAGAAGGGGTGGATTGAAGAGAGAATCAAGCTTTTAATGAGCCAGATCGCGATGGGAAAAACAGCAGAACATAATTGGAAAGACAAGACGGACGATAATCAGGAGCGCCTCCTGCGCGCCATCCGTATCGGGGGGAAGTGGAGGGTGTCCGCCAAGCTGGTGGACGAGGATTTCTGGGAGATTCAGGATCCGGTGAGTGAAGCGGATCTGCGTGGCCTGCGAGACGTGCTTTGGCGTAAATATCAACGGAAACGCGTTCCTTGGGAATACGTTGTGCAGATAGATGCGATGCTAGGAGACGATTCGCCCGAGGGCTAAGACGGCTTTCAAGACCCGCGCCCATTGTTGTCGGCCAGAGGTATTCACGGCCATCACCAGGGAGAAATAGGCGTCGAGCAAGTGGTAGCAATGCCAATGGATCGGGCCGTAGTGCGCCTCGTAAGCACGACGAAATGTCTGATGCCAAATGCCACCGATGTAGGGAGCGAGGCTAGGGGCGTGATGATCCCAGGAGAAGCGGTAGCACCCAGGGCTTGCCTCTTCCGCGATACATGCTTCTGAGCGGATGGCGAGAAGCTCTCCGCTTGCGTAGGATTCGTATTTTACCAGATCGAAGAGGGGCGTGCCCACAGCGATACCTGCGACGGATACGGGATCGATGAATCGTAACTTTTCCCACCATTGATCATCATTCTGCGGGCAAAGGATATTCTCGACGATGAGATCTCCGTGAAGTAGGACGCATGGACCTTGATCAAGACCTTGGTAATTCTGATTTTTGAGGAGATGATTGATACCAGGGAATGTCAGTCCGTTGATCTCGATTTCTTTGGCGGTGACGATTTCGTGGAATGGCCCGATCTCTGATAGGGCGTGGGTCGCTTCTCGCAGGGTGTCTTCGACATGAGTGGCGAGTGAATCATGGGAATTTCTTGGCTGGTGGAGCGTGTGGAAGAGCCGTTCGGCAAGGGTTTGTTGGAAAGTCTCTGCCGCGTGCGCGGAGCATTCATTTGAGGCGATTCGCTGAGCGACACTTTGATGATCTGCGTAGAAAGGGATCTCGTAACCGACTTGTGGAGAGTCCTCTGAGGCCTCTCCCCAGAATCTGAGAAGCGGTGGAAAGAGGCCTTTGGCGCCCTTGGGTAGTTCTTTGAGGTAACGTATCTCGCGTCTTAAAGTTTGAAGGGCCCAGGGGCCGGGTTGCTCGGTTTCCTTGCTTGCTTTGCGCACGATGGTGCTGCCATCTTCAAGTTCGTAAACGGCGGTTTTCTCCCAGAAACCGTTCTTAAGAAGCGCTATCTGGCGTGAAGATGAATCAGGGCTTCCTAACACGATGTTGTTTTCCGTTGGTAATTGCTGAATTAGTCTTTAACAATCGTCCTCTATGGTTGGCAAACTTCCCCGCCTGGGGCTTCTTCTTGGCCTTTCTCTGGTCTTCACGCAATGCCAGACCTTGACGCTCGATATGCGAAAGGCTGGCACGATGCCGCACACGGAGATCGAGGGCGCGTATTTGCAAGAG
>JBLHHN010000143.1:0-13626 GCA_047616785.1 Verrucomicrobiales bacterium | reverse complement strand
CCGTGGCGCAGCCCTGAAGGTCGAAGATGCCTGCCTTGGTGGGATCTTGTGTTGGCGATTCGAACTTTGAAATGGTCAGCATGTCTTCGACGATGCGGGCGATGCGATCGCCGTGTTTCTTCATGATGCTGAGGAAACGGATTGCTAGATCTTTGTTCTCCAACGCGCCATCGCTGAGATTCTCGATATACCCATTGATGATCGAGAGTGGGGTGCGCAATTCGTGTGAAGCATTGGCCACGAAATCTCTACGCACTTGTTCCGTTTCCACGCGGTCCGTTTCATTTCGCAGAATCACACGAATGTAAGAGCCTTTAATTTCTCCGTTCAGGGGCTCGGCATCCACGCTCAACACGATACTTCGGTTCGGGCCTTGGGAGTTGGCCACGCTCAAGCGAATCTCCTCTTTGGTCGCTTTGCCAGTCTCAATGGTCCGAGTGATGACCTCAGAGATCTGGTGGTTGCGCACGACCTCCATGACGCCTCGTTCTACGGGATCGAGCTTAAGATTGAAGAGTTCGCGGACCGCTTTGTTAGCGAAGATGATCTCCTGAGAATGGTCGACCACAAGAATGGCGTCAGTCAAGCCGTCGAGGATGATTTCGAAGACTTCGCGATTCTGTGAAAAAGAGAATGACATGAAAAGGGAGCCTAACAGTCTTGGAGACTAAATCGATAGCCCGTGCCACGAACGGTTTGCACATGCTTGGCAAATTCGCCTAACTTTTCTCGTAATCGTTTCACGTGAGTATCGAGCGTGCGGGTGTGGACCGTGTCAGTGTATCCCCACACATCTCGAAGAAGGGTCGCTCTTTCGGCGGTATCGCCGCCTTTCTCTAGCAGGATGGACAGAAGCTTGAATTCCGTGGTGGTTAGTTCAAGTTCTTCATCGGCGAGGTAACACTTGAAGCTGGCCTTATCTAAGAAGAACGCGCCCGCACGTAATTTCGTTCCAGATGGCACTTTCTTCACGCGGCGGATCAATGCCTGCACCCGTAGCACTAGCTCTCGGGGACTGAATGGCTTCGTGACATAGTCATCAGCGCCAAGCTTCAAACCGATGATCCTGTCGGTGACTTCCGCTTTGGCCGTTAGCATCAGAACGGGAATCTCTCGAGTCCGGGCATCCGCTTTGAGTTCTTTGAAAACCTCGTATCCATCACGACCTGGAAGCATCAGGTCCAAGACGATCAAATCAGGAACTTGGGCTAGGGCCACTTGCAACCCAGTGTTTCCGTCGCCAGCGCGTAAGACTTCAAACTCCGCTCGCTCCAGATTGAAGGTCAGGAGGTCGAGGATGTCCTCTTCGTCGTCTACCACTAATATTGTCGGCACGGTCAGAAAGTTGCAGAGGGGGTTCAGTATCTAAATGGAATTCATGCAACGAAATCGTAACGGTTAGGAAATCCAAACTTGTTGTGAATCGACCCTACGGTTGGAGAATCACTTTTAACAGACCTTCCTTGTTCCCGTGAAGCCGTTCAAACCACTCGGCTCCTTCACTGAGTGGCACGGCGGCGCTGATCAGCGGCTCGATCTTGATGGCGCCACTCTCGATATGCTTGAGAGCATCCGCATACTCGCCAGCAGAAGCGCATGAACCGAAGATCGAGATCTCACGAGTCACCACCGCTTGCATCGGGAATTCGGTCACCGCAGAGAGATTCCCTACCAATCCAGCAGAACCTCCAGTTCGTAGGCAATGGATCGCTAGATTCAAGGTGGGCGAGATTCCCACCACTTCCATGGAAATGTCTGCCCCTTGACCACCCGTCTCTTGGCGGATCTTATTGAGCACATCTGGATCCGTGGCATTGAAGGTCACAGCAGCACCTAGTTCTTTCGCCAAGCTTAGGCGTTTCTCGTCCAGATCCACCGCAATCACCTTCTCCGCGCCAGCAATACGCAACGCTTGCACGACCAGTAGACCGATGAGGCCCGCGCCGACGACGACGGCGGTGTCTCCCTGCTTGACCGGCACCAAGCTCACGCCGTGAAGGGCAATCGAGATCGGTTCCGCAAAGGCGGCCTGTTCGAATGTGAGGTTCTCAGGCATTCGATAAAGAATCCTAGCAGGAACTTTGAGATACTCAGCGAAGGCACCGTTCTGCCTGTAGTCATCGCAGGACACGCCTAACACCCGTCTGTTCTGACAGAGATTCACATCGCCTTTCTTACATTGATCGCAGTTTCCGCAATAGACGGTGGAATCAAAAGTCACGCGATCACCTACCTTCCAATCGTTAAGACCAGCTCCGACCTGACAGATCACCCCCGAAGCCTCATGACCCATGATGATCGGAGGTTGGCGGCGGCCGCTGCTTCCATCCATGCCGTGAATGTCGCTCCCACAGATGCCACAAGCCTTGATCTGGATCAGGACTTCGTCGTCCGTGATCTCTGGCTTGGGAGAATCGATGTATTCGAACTTGTTGTATTCGGCAAGATTGAGCGCTTTCATGATCATGCAGTGGAACCCTCTGTCTTAGGGTGGGTCAAGGGATTTACGCGTGGGGACTTGAATCGCGCCGGAGTCGCCCTACCGTCTTTCATTCATGAGCCAAAGTCCCGATTCATCCCCCATGTTCCGTCGTCATTCTAGCTGGCTGCTTACTCTCATTGGCACCGGTGCTCTGTTATTTCTCTCTTCATGCGGGAAGACGAAGATCGTGGAGGTGCCCGTCATCCAAGAGAAGATCGTGGTCGAGACCAAGACCGTCATTGAGAAACCGCCACTTCCTTCGCGAGCGATCGATTACAGCGACACGCCTGATGATGTGGTGAAACTTTACAACGGTTTTCAAGTCCGCACCTCGATGGAAGCCGGGGAAGGGGATCGCGCCGCCGTCGAACGGAAAGACAAAGGAGCCTATGAGATCGAATACAAGCTCAAGCTCCGCATTCCCAAGCCGAATGAATCGCTAGAAGACCTTGCTTCCCTCAATGAACGTCTCCCTGCCATTCTGCCAGGACTGAGCGCCATGATTTCGACAGCGAAAGTGTCAGGCTTCTATCATCGACTCTATGACCTCAAGGTCACGCGAGTGAAACAGAATCTCACGCGTTTGAAGAAGGTCCTCTCACGGCACAATTTCTTCGATTGTGAGACCGTGCTAGAGTTGCTGCATCCGGAGACGCAGCAGCGCGCTCTCTTGATCCAAGGGGAAATGGACGTCGTCTCCGACGGCAGCGATGGCGACCGTAGCCCAGAGCTTGATGACTACATATCAAAGTCACCTTACTATCAACCATTCACCAGCTACGGGTGGTCCAAACGCACCGATCAGCCCAACCCATTGCTTGCCCGTTATGAGCAAAGACTAGCAGACGCAAAGGCGAAAGGAAAGAGCACGAGAGAGATTCAGCTGCAAATCACTGACCTGAAGTCGCGGAGTTTTCTCATCGCCCGGAAAGACCCCTTTGTCGTCATTCCTCTATCTTTCCTCAGGTATCAGAATAAGACGCCCTATGGCCCCACGATTGGAGACTACTGCGTCGTCATTCATGAGGACAGAGTGTACCCAGCTATTCTGGGAGATGCCGGCCCCAGCTTTAAATCTGGCGAAGCTTCATTGCGCATGGCGCAAGAGATTAGCAAGAAAGCCAGTCCCTACAATCGCCCTGTCAGTGAGCTCACGGTCACTTACATCATCTTTCCGCAAACCTGTGAGAATCCAAAGGGACCACCCGACCTAGAAAAGTGGCACCAACGCTGCGAAGAATACCTCGGCAAGATCGGAGGTCTCGGCACCGGCTATCAATTGCATGTCTGGGAAGACCTCTTTGCAAAAGAAGCCGCAGAGAAAGCGGCCGCGGCAGCTCCAGCCTTGCAGTAATCATCTTAAGCGAGGATCTGCCTTACAAGTTTCCCGTGCACGTCCGTCAGTCGGTAGTCCCGTCCTTGGAAGCGGTGGGTGAGTTTCTCGTGATCGATCCCTAGCAGATGCAGCATGGTGGCGTGGAAGTCGTGCACGCTGACGGGATCTTTGGCGATATTGTAGCTGTAGTCGTCCGTTTCGCCGTGGGTGATGCCGGGCTTGATGCCGCCGCCTGCCATCCACATGGAGAAACATCGTGGGTGATGATCGCGGCCGTAGCCTTTGGGCGTGAGGTCACCCTGACAATAGACCGTGCGGCCAAATTCGCCGCCCCAGAGGACGAGTGTTTCGTCAAGGAGGCCACGTTGCTTGAGGTCCGTGACAAGAGCGGCACTGGCTTGGTCGGTATCGCGTCCGCGGGCGCGGAGTTGGCTGGGGAGATTGCCGTGGGTGTCCCAGCCTCGATGAAAGAGCTGGACGAATCGCGTGCCGCGTTCGCTGAGTCGACGTGCCATCAAGGCGTTGTAGGCGTAAGTGCCAGGTTTGCGCGCGTCCTCGCCGTAGAGCTTGAAGGTGGAGTCGGGTTCGTCGGAAACATCGGTCAGTTCGGGGACCGACGTTTGCATGCGATAAGCCATTTCGTATTGTGTGATACGCGTTTCGATCTCGGGATCGCCAGTGGCTTCAAGGCGCATGCGGTTGAGCTTGGCCAAGTCATCGAGCGTTTCGCGACGGAGTGATGGCGTGATGCCGTTAGGGTTGTTCAGATAGAGCACGGGATCCCGACCAGAACGGAAGCGTACGCCTTGGTGCTCTGATGGAAGAAACCCTGAACCCCAGAGCCGATCATAGAGTGGTTGGCCGCCCGCTCCAGAAAGCATGGCGACGAAGGTGGGCAAGTTCTCGTTGTCATTTCCCAAGCCGTAGCTGAGCCATGCGCCAATGCTAGGGCGGCCAGCGATCTGGAAGCCGGACTGGAGAAAGGTGATCGCGGGGTCATGATTGATGGCTTCGGTGTGAAGAGATTTCACGACGCAAATGTCATCAGCGATCTTGCCAAGATGGGGAAGGACTTCGGACAGCCAAAGTCCGTTCTGGCCGTGTTGTTGGAATGATAGGGTGGAACGCGCGACAGGGAACGACGTCTGACCAGCTGTCATGCCGGTGAGGCGTTGTCCATTGAAGATAGAGTCTGGGACTTCCTGGCCATGCACGCGATCCAAGTGGGGCTTGTAATCGAGCAAGTCCATCTGGGGCGGCCCACCGGATTGGAAGAGGTAGATGACGCGCTTGGCCTTGGCGGTGGTATTCGGAAACTGGGGTGCTGCTCCTTGTGCTAGTGAGGCAAGGGCGAGACTGCCTAGGCCTCCCGCAGAGTGCTGGAGGAAGTGGCGGCGCGATGTTTGGAAAGGATTCATTCGCGAGTGGTGGTTTCGTCCATGTTGAGGAGAACATTGGCCAACGTGGCGGCAGCCGCAAGTGTGACAGAGTCGAACGTTTCGTCAGGAAGTGAGTCGCCAACGCGAAGTGCCAGTTTGGCTGCCTCTGGGTTCTTTCGGAATTTCGTTTCGTAGGATGATAGAGCTTTGCGCAAGACGTCGAGCTCGCGATCAGAAGGGAAACGCGCGGTGACGGCGCGGAAAGCGAAGGGGATCTGTTCCTCTGGAGAATCGCTGACGGCGAGCATGCGTTCGCCAAGCTTGCGAGCGGCTTCGAAAAAGGCGGTCTCGTTGAGCAATGTGAGAGCCTGTAGTGGCGTGTTCGTTTGTTTCGGACGAATGGAGCACTGCTCGCGATCTGCGGTATCGAGCACGGCCATGGATGGCGGGGCCAAGGTGCGTTTCCAATAGGTGTAGAGGCTGCGGCGGTAGAGATCTTTGCCTTTGCCAATAACGTAACGGGCATTGCTAGCTTCGCTCCAGAGTTTGGCGGGTTGGTAGGGCTTGACCGAGACCCCACCGCGTTCTTCTACGAGCAAGCCACTGACGAGAAGGGCCTGATCTCGCAAGACATTTCCCGCGAGCCTTCTTCGTGGGGCGCGGGCGAGATGGATGTTCTGAGGATCTCGTTGGAGGTGCTGTTGTGTGATATGTGAGGATTGACGATAGGTGGCACTTGATACGATCTTGCGCAGCAGATGCTGGACGTCCCAGCCGTGCTCGACGAAATCCACGGCCAACCAATCGAGCAACTCGGGATGCGAAGGGAGACTTCCTTGCGCGCCAAAGTCCTCCGCCGTGCTCACAAGCCCACGACCAAAGAGGAGTTGCCAATAGCGATTCACGGTCACTCGGGCTGTCAGCGGGTGGTTGCCGTCGACGAGCCAACGCGCCAAGCCGAGACGGTTCTTTGGGTAGGCATCTGGCATCGCCGGGAAGGCTTCGGGCGTACCGCGACTGACCAACTCTCCATGCGCATCATAGGCGCCGCGAATGCGAATGGAGGTTGGCTTGGGAAGTGATGTCTCCTCCATGACCATGGTGGTGGGGAGGGCATCGTAAGCACGCTGTCTCTCGCTTTCCTCCGTGCGGAGCTGGGCATCGAGCTCTCCTAGAGATGGGGCAGCGACGTGCTCGAGGAAATAGCGCCGAAGCTTCTTTGATTGAACTTCAGTGTGGTCGTTAGACGAGATGGCGGCGATCTCAGAGATGAGGAGTGGCTCAGCTAGAAGTTCTGCTTCTGTTTGAGTCAGAGTTCGTTCGATGTAGAAGCGAAGGTCCTCTACCTGTCCATGCCAGCTCTTTTCGTGAGGGCTCTTACCAACTCGGATCACGGCTCCGAAATCTTTGGGGGATTTGTTGCTGTTCGTGTTGTGTAATCTACGCGTTGTGACAAGTTCGCCATCCACAAAGATGCGCATTCCTTGAGAGCGCTGCGTCCCATCATTGGTGAGGGTGATATGAATGCTTTCTCCAGGAGTGAAGCGGCGTTCGGTTTCTAATGTGGCGACGCCAGCAATCCAACGCGTGATGATGTGAAAACGAAGATGCCCATCGCGGAATCGGACAAGGATGCCACTGCGTGTCGAACCCGGCTGCTCATTCGAGAGGATGGCGCCATCCATGACGTCTTCCGGTGTCATGCGGAAAGCGATGGAGAAACGGCCATTGCAAATGAGCCCTGGCACTTTCCCTAGGGGCTTCTTCAGAGGCTCGATGAAATGGTGGGCGAGCTTTTCTGAGAATAGGGGGAGTTCTTCTCCAGTCGGTTTCCAATTGCCCAGGGCACGGGTGATCTCGGTTTCTCTAGCCTCCAGGGCCTGCTTCGCGGCCAGAACTGCGCGGTCCAGCTGCCCAAGCTCTTCTGCCTGAACCTTCGTCGGTGCCTTGATCCAGGGCTCTGAATTGCCGAATTTGATCGCCCGGCCAGACTCTGGAACGCTGTTGAAATAGGCGATGAGTTGGTAGTATTCCTTCTGAGAAATGGGATCGTATTTGTGATCATGACAGCGAGCACATCCCGTGGTGAGCCCCATCCAGACGGTGGAAGTGGTGTCGACACGATCGACGGCATTCTCTAACAAGAATTCCTCTAACACAAGTCCGGATTCGGAGTTGTAGCGGTGGTTGCGATTGAAGCCCGTGGCGATGACCTGTTCGAGTGTGGGGTTAGGCTGCAGGAGGTCACCTGCGAGTTGCTCGATGGTGAATTGGTCGAAGGGCATGTTCTGCTCGTAGGCTTCGATGACCCAGTCTCGCCAACGCCACATGTCTCGAGGTCCGTCGTTCTGATAGCCGTCCGTGTCTGCATAGCGTGCCGCTTCGAGCCATTGCCATGTCATGCGTTCCGCATAACGTGGTGAACGGAAGAGTTTGCCGATCGTTTCATCGTAAGAGTCATCGATCTCGGAAGACGTGGGCGGCAATCCTGTGAGATCAAGATGGAGCCGACGAATCAAGGTTGAGGTCTCCGTCTCTTGAGATGGCTTCAAACTTTCCTGATCCAGATGCGCTAACACAAATCGATCGATCTCGTTTCGACACCAAGTCGGATCGGAAACAGAGGGCAAGTCTGCTTTCACGGGTGGAACGAATGCCCAGTGTTTCATCCAGGGCGCCCCCTGTTTGATCCAGGCTCGGAGAAGTTTCTTCTCTGCAACGCTCAGGTGTCTCTGTGAGTCCGCCGGCGGCATGATCTCATCTGGATCATCATGATAGATCCGCGAAATCAGCGCGCTTGCATCTGGATCTCCCGGAACGACCGCCGCGTGATCGCTAAGGACCGACTTGGCGCCTTCTTCCGTATCCAGCCTCAAGTTGGCCTTCCGTTCCGCCTTGTCTGGGCCGTGACACTGGAAGCAGTTTTCAGATAGAATGGGACGGATCTCGCGATTGAAATCGATGATCTCCTCGCCAAGAACAAACCACACCATACCGAAGAGCATGGTTAGGACCAGAAGTAGGATGGGCGGCGAGGTGACTTTCACGTGGTAGGATCCAACCAGATCTGAGCAGAGTGTCCAAGTGCTTGGGCAGAAATCGGGAATTGAAACCGATTCCAGGACGTCTTATGTCATGTTTAGTATACCCCTAATGGCGAGCCCCTTTATGAAAAATCGATTCCTTCTTACCTTTGGCGTTATTCTCGCCCTTCCTGCCAGCCAAGCCTGGGCTGAGCTGCGTATCTCCGAGTTTCAAGCGGAGAACCTGAATACTCTGGATGACAATGAGCTGAATTCCCCAGACTGGATCGAGATTCAGAATACGGGTGATGCGGAGGTGAGATTGGCAGGGTATTTCCTCACGGACGATGCTAACAAACTGGATAAGTGGGAGTTTCCCTCAGGTTTGAAGGTGCGCGCGGGCGGACAGATGGTCGTCTTTGCTTCTGAAAAGGACCAACATCTGGCGTTAACGATCTTTCAGCAATCGAACCCAATCAAACCCACTCATACGAATTTCAAACTCAGCCTCAAAGGTGAGTATCTTGCTTTAGTAGAGCCCGATGGTGAGACGGTGGTCCATGAGTATGCGGAAGAATACCCGCGACAGGTTGGAAATATTTCTTACGGAATCGATAGCAATGGAACGGCTGGCTATTTCAAAGAGCCTACTCCGGGGCAGCCTAACGGAGTGTCCGTGCCCATTGGCCCCTTCATCAAAGATGTCACGAATGTGACCGGCCAACCGGACGTCGAAACGACCCAATCTATGGTCATCACGGCGGAGATTGTGGAGAATGAATTCCCCGTCTCGTCCGCGACGTTGTTCCATCGTTTCATGTTTAAAGGTGAGGCCAAGAAGACCATGAAAGATGATGGCGTCGCTCCTGACGAGGTTGCTGGCGATGGAGTCTACTCGGCGACCTTTGATTTGAGTTCGGTCTTTGGATCACAGATTGATACGGGTGAGATGGTTCGCTGGCGCGTCGAAGCAGAAGATGATCAGGGCAATCTGATGAGAGAGCCTCTTTTCCACGATGAGGACAATGCGGATGAATATTTCGGTACCGTGGCTTTGGACCCTTCCCTCGAGACGACAAAGCTACCGGTCGTTCATTGGTTTATTGAAAACCCTAGCGGAGCCGACAACGTGTCTGGGACGAGTGCGAGTGTCTACTATCTGGGAGATTTTTACGACAATGTTCATGTTGATATTCACGGACAGAGCACACGTGGTTTTCCCAAGAAGAGTTGGGACTTTGATTTTAACACGGGGAATCGATTCAAGTACGCTGAGGGTGCCGATCGAGTGAAGGATATCAATATGCTGACCAACTGGGCAGATAAGGCTAAGGTGCGTAACACGATGGCTTACGAGATGTACGAAATCGGCGGGGTGAAAGGACACTGGGTCAATTCTGTTCGGATCCAACGGAACGGCGAGTACCTGGGAACATGGGATATGGTAGAAGACGGTGATGAACTCTTCACCAAGCGCGTAGGATTGAGCGGAGATGGTGCGCTCTATAAGATGTACAACCGGTTGGATGCGATCGGAAGTAATGATCCGTTTGCGGAGAATGGTGCGGAGAAGAAGAGCAGACGTTTTGAAGATAAGAAAGACGTGCAAGCGCTGATCGATGGTATCAGCGATGGCTCAACAAGCGATAAAATCGATTACATGTACGACAATGTGGATATTCCGAGCACGATCAATTTCTTGGCCATGAACTCGGTGATCAATAATACGGATTACGGGCACAAGAACTACTATGTCTTTCGCGATACTGAGGGAACAGGGGAGTGGACGGAGCTTCCTTGGGATGTTGATTTGTCTTTAGGCAGACGCTGGATCGGCTCGCACAATTATTTCTACGATCCAATTCAGACCACTTCAAATGATGTGGAAGGTCACATTCACGGAAACCGCTTGGCCTCGCTTATCATGTCGAACTCTACGTTCAACGACATGCTCTACCGTCGCCTGCGGACGTTGCATGACCATTTCTATGGCCCTCCAGGTGGAGAGCCTAAGAGCGACTACATGTTGCGCCGGATAGCAGAGCTTGTGGAGACCTTTGATCCTGAGGGCGTGATCTCTGACGCCGATCTTGACTACGAGAAGGGGCTTCCTGACATGGAACGCAAATTCGCCGAGTCGAATGGCTGGGATAACAAAGACACCATGCGTGAAGGGGTCGCTCGTATCATTGATGAATACATCCCAGGTCGGCGTGATTACATTTATGGTCTGTCCAAGTTGCCGAAAGCACAGAAAGAATACAGCCAGTTCCGACTTGATATCAACGTGGTGGAGTTCATGCCTGCTTCAGGAAATCAGATGGAAGAGTATTTGGTGATTCAGAATAGCACGGGCGAATTGGTGGACCTTTCGAACTTCAAGATCACGGGAGCGATTGAGCACACGATCAAACCTGGGACCGTGTTGCCGTCAGGAACGGTCTTTGCTCCCGCTGCGGGACTGCTTTTTGTCGTGCGCGATGCTGTCTCTTTCCGCAAGCGTTCGGAAAGCCCGACCGGGGGTGAGCGCCTCCTCGTTCAAGGCAACTATGCCGGTCAATTGTCTGCGCGTGGTGAGGGTATTCAGATCCTCGATCCTGATGGGAATGTGGTGACCGACTTTAGTTATGAGGGTGACCCAAGTGATGCTCAAGAGTTCCTGCGTATCACCGAAGTGATGTACAATCCCACGGATGCGGAAGAGGGCAGTCCCTACAAATCAAAGGACTTCGAATACGTCGAGCTGATGAATTCGGGAACGACTGCCCTCGATCTCACGGGTGTGACGTTTATCGATGGCGTTCGTTATGCATTCGAAGACGGCACGATGTTAGATCCAGGCGCCACGGCATTGATTGTGAGTAATCAAGTGGCGTTCGAAAGTCGCTATGGTGCTGGCCTGCCCATCCTAGGTGAGTTCACGGGCAATTTGAGCAATGGCGGGGATCGAATTGTCCTGCGCGATGCCAGGGATGAGAATGTCCTCGCGTTCAGCTACGATCAAGAGTGGGCGCCTCTAGCAGATAAAGAAGGCCATTCGTTGGAAGTAGTGGACGGCAAGCAGGCATTCACCCAGTGGGACGTCGCTGAAGGTTGGAAGGTGAGTGCGGAAGTGAATGGCACACCAGGTTCCCTGGATGGCAGTGGTCCCGTCGATCCTCAACCTTCGGGCATGACTTACGCGGTCTGGAAGGCGGCAAATTTCAGCGAAGCGGAGTTGGCGGATGTCGCCGTTAGTGGACCTGAAAGAGATGCCAATGGGAATGGGTCCGTCAATCTGCTAGCCTACGCATTCAACGTCGATCCTCATGGCGAGGCTGCGGTGCCTGTTGTCAGTGTGAGTGCGAGCGAACTCTCCGTTTCCTTCGTGCAGCACAAAGATATTGAGGATCTCATCTACCGTGTGGAACTCAGCAAAGATCTTCTGACTTGGACGACCAGTGGTGAGACAGTTGGCGATCCGACTCCAGGCGAAGACAACACCCAAAGGGTGACGATCAAGGCGCCACGTCAGCAGAACGCTTCCGCGAATTACATTCGAGTCGCTGTTGAGCTGACGCCGTAGCGGGTTCAGTCTCAGCCTGTGGACTATCTGGAAAAAGCGAGGCGCGTCATCGCGCTGGAGATGGATGAACTCCAGCGGCTCTCTGACCGCTTGGCCGCCCCCTTCTGTGCCGCGATCGATGCCACGAAGCTGGCGATCGAAACGCAGCGCAAGATCGTCGTCGTCGGCGTGGGCAAGTCTGGGAACATCGGACACAAGATCGCAGCCACCTTGAATAGCACGGGAGCCACGGCAGTGGTCTTGAATTCGCAGAATGCGTTGCACGGCGATCTCGGACTGGTCCAGACTGGGGATGTCGTGCTAGCCATGAGTCAGAGCGGCGAGACACGGGAGCTTCTCGATCTCCTGCCCCATCTTAGGCGAACGAAAGTGACGATCATTGGAATGACTGGCAAACTGGAATCTTCGCTCGGCCGTCTTGCCGATATCGTTCTGAACACAGGCGTGGATCGCGAGGCTTGCCCGCTGAATCTCGCGCCCACATCGAGCAGCACCGTGATGTTGGTGTTAGGGGATGCTCTTGCTATGGTCCTGTTAGAAGCACGTGGATTTCGCAGTGAGGACTTTGCGGAACTCCATCCCAGTGGTCATCTCGGGCGCATCTTGCTGACCCGTGTCAGTGATGTCATGCGTGGCGTGGATAGGCTGGCCATGGTCGAGCCAGCGACTGCGGTGCATGAAGCTCTGCGTCTCATGACCAAGCATCGGACGGGCGCAGCCGTCGTCATTGATCCCGATGGTGGATTGGCGGGCGTTTTCACTCATGGCGACTTTGTGAGGGCTTTTCAAGGAGGCGGCGCTCTAGAGAATACGCCTGTGGAGAAGTACATGACGCGTGACCCCGTCTCCATTTCAGGCCAGAAATTGGCCACAGAAGCCCTGCAATTGTTGGAGAAACATCCTGTCGATGACCTCATCGTGGTGGATGAAGAAGGACGACCGATGGGCCTGCTCGATACCCAAGATCTCAGCCGCATGAAACTCTTCTAAGAATACGATGGCCGATTCCATACACATTCAAAGCATACAGGCTTCTGTCAGGATCGGTGTTCCCGAAGAAGAACGGGCACAATGGCAGACGGTCGAGATCGATATCACCCTGACGCCCAAGAACGACTTCCATGATCTTGATGACGATATCGAGCGGACGATCGATTATGCACATGTCAGTCTCGAGCTCCGTGACCTAGCCGCAAAGCATCCGCGGAAACTCATTGAGACATTGGCAGGAGACTTGGCGGCTCATGTGATTGCTGAGTTTCCAGTGAGAAAGGTCGCTCTCACCATTCGGAAATTCATCCTGCCTGGAACTCAGTGGGTCGCAGTGTCGATCACTCGGAAAGCGTGAGCATTGCCGGATCACTGATGCATGTGTAGGCTTTGGGGAATGAATGCTTTCTGCAGGTGTCTAAGCGTGCTGCTGCTATATTCGGGCTTCGCATTTGCAACAGTTAGAGTGCCGGCCTACCTCGCAAAGGCCAAATCTGAGACAAGAGGTGTGGGTAGGGCTTTGCATGCCTACGCCGAGGCGAATGACGGGCGGCTTCCCGCTTCAATCAGAGCCATTCCTTCAGACTATGGACTGCCTCGTGAGGTATTGGAGTATGTGACGCTTACTGTGCCGAACGCTATTCTCAATGACCTCCCGAAGGACTGTATGATAGCATTTCGTCCTATTCCGGAAGATCTGAGCAGAATTGTAGCGACTTGGATTGATACTCCTAGCGCACATCGATTTGGGAGATTGCGGGAAGCGTAAAGATGAAATTGAATGAACAGATGTATCCGCGTAGCGGCAAGCTTTTTAAGAAAGATCTCGTGGTCAGCCGGCCTGGAGGTCG
>JBLHHN010000142.1:0-13975 GCA_047616785.1 Verrucomicrobiales bacterium | reverse complement strand
GGTCTTCTTGGCAGAGGCGTCGGTAGGTGCTTGGCATTGTTTGGTTTCGAAGTTGAATGATGCTTTAACACACATCCGCGCCTCTGCCTGCTTCATTTGTGCGCTAGGACTATGAATCCGCCTTTCCTTAATTTCTGTCAAGACAGAAATATGAGCATTGATGAAGAAGAGCCGAAGTTTGGGGTTTGGGTGGCTATCATCTTGGTTCTTGCCATCGGTTCCGGCGTCTATCGTGCGATTTCTGCGAGGGGTTTGGAACAGACGGCGGTACTTTTTATCGGCTTGCCGACGCTTCTAGCATTAATGTTGGTGACTTCACCGAAAGCGAAGTCTCCTTTGGGCAGGGTCATGAAAGGAATGACCTTGGCGCTGTTGCTTTCGGGCATCCTCGCGGTGGAAGGCATGATCTGCATTCTCATGGCTTCGCCATTGTTCTACTTGGTCGGTATTGTGATAGGGGTGATGGGAAATCAATTGGATCGTCGAAAGACACGCTGTTCTATCGTGATGGTGCTAGCCTTCATGAGCCTGGAGGGCGTTCATGATCGTTTGTCGTTCAATCGGCAGGAGAACATTGCGGTGACGGCTGTTCTAGCATGCTCGCCAGAAGAGGTTCGAACTCAGTTAGGCAAGCCCTTTCCCGTCGAAAGCCCGTTGCCGTTGGGGTTGAGAATAGGATTTCCTCGGCCGGTCAAAGCCATGGGTCAGGGCGTTGCGGTTGGAGACACACGCGGCGTTCTCTTTGCCGGAGGGGAAGGAGATCCTGGCTGGCTGCGATTTCGAATCACGGAGAGTGATGAGGCGCAAGTGAAGTTTGTGATGGAGACCGATGATAGCCACATCGCCCACTGGCTTACCTGGCAAGACATCACCATGACTTGGCGTGGCACTGAAGCCGGGACTACAGAAGTGCGCTGTGAGCTGCGGTATCGCAGAGAACTTGATCCAGCGTGGTACTTCGGGCCGATGGAGCGTCTGGCAGTGAGAAGCGTCGGCAATCATCTTCTTCAGGGTTTGATAGAAACGTTATGAACGGTCGCATCGAACTCATCCGAGCGCTCGCGCTCTATGGCCCGATCCTAGTGGTCTGGGTGCTATGGCGGTATAGGCGGAGATCTCCTCGAGATGGTGCGGCCTTGGTGGTGGGCATGGCTTGGCAGCTGGGAACCTTGCCTTTGCTGAATCAGTTGGCGGTGCACATGGACTGGTGGACTTTCCGAGCGACGCCCTATCATTGTCTTGGCGTGCCCTTGGAACTCTTTGTCGGCTGGGCCGTCTTGTGGGGAGCGGTGCCTGCCGTGATTCGTCAAGGCCCGCTAGTGGTTTGGGTGGTGCTCATGGGGTGGTTTGATCTTGTGGCCATGCCTTACTTTGAGCCACTGACACTTCTAGGTGAACGCTGGTTGGTGGGTGAAGCTGTATTGCTAGTGGCAGGATTCTTGCCGGGACTTTGCCTCATCCGGTGGACGCAACGCGGCACTCAACCAGGCTTGCGCGGTGCCGGTCAGACGCTCAGTTTCGCGTTGATTCTCTTTGTAATCCTGCCCCATGCCGCAGGAATGCCTGCTCCTTCGTACTCTCCTTTGTTCATGGCTCTCTATAGTCTGGCTCTGATCGTGGTGAGTCTGCCAGGCCTGGCTGCGGTGCATGCCTTTGCGGATTACGGAGAGGGGACGCCGTTGCCGCTTGATCCGCCGCAGGGTTTGGTGACCCAAGGGATCTACGCCTACTGCCGCAATCCGATGCAGGTTTCCATGTTACTTGCTGTGGTGGTGGTGGGTTGTTTTTATCAAAGTGCCTTATCCGTTCTTGTTGGCTTTAGCCTAACTTTGTCCTATTCGTTTGGTTTCGCAGCTTGGTCAGAAGACCATGACCTTAGCGAACGCTTTGGCGACGCGTGGAAAACTTATCGAGATCAGGTGCCTGCCTGGTGGCCTCGCAGACGATGACATTTCAGGTTGCTCAAACAGTTCCTTACTGAGGCCTTTGTGACTTACCGAATGTCATCAATCATGGGCGAATTTATGAAAGTCGCCGAGAATATCGAAGGTATTCTATAGGCATGAGAAAAGCAACGATCATAGCTTTAGAACTTTCGATCGATCATGGGCAAGACGTGCTGAGGCAACGCGAGAGCATGATCTAGCGATTGTTCGATTCGATTATCCAACAACAACCAGCGCTGAGGAATCTCGCCAGTGAACTTGCGACCGTCGATGCGGAGGATCGACAGAAACGGCGCACGTTGATTGATCCTGTCATTGATCGATCCATTGTGAAACTGGTGGATCTCGATGGCGACGATCTCGCTGAATTGGTCATCTATTTCAATTCCGTTCCTAACACCGCCGATGGTGGGGATGTGTATGTCTTCCGTCAACAAGGTGTCAGTTGGGATTGCATCGGACGGTTTCCTTCTAGGAGCTGTCCTGAGGTGAAACGTGATGAGATGGAGAATGGGTATGCTAGACTCGCGGTCCTTCGGCTTTCGGATCGTGGGCGTTTGGTGCCTGCCCTCTACACCTACATGGGTGGGCATTATGCTTTGGACGAGCGCTACCTTCTGTTGGAAGACGAAGGCGAAGTGGTGCTGGCCCATTAGGACGGTCTGTGATTAGGATGGCTTCTTATGGTTGCCATCTTTGATTCATCACGCCGAAATTTCGTCATCGCGCTTGTGCGTGCGCTGCTGCTGTCTGGCCCCGTAGTCGCTGCAGAAGATTGGAAATTGCAGCCGTTGGAATACAATCATCCTGGCTTGGTCGTGGATCTTGGGGTGGGGTTGTGGGCCTGGCCGATGCCGATGGATTATGATGGCGATGGCGACATGGACTTGCTCGTCTCATGCCCTGACAAACCCTCCAATGGCGTCTATTTCTTTGAGAATCCGACGCAGGATCCCAAGAAGGCCATGCCGGTCTTCAAACCTGGCGTTCGGTTGGGGCCCACAGGGCATAACATGCAGGTGAGTATGGTGAATGGTGCGCCGCGCGTGCTACGCGAGACGGATGAGTTTCCCAACTTTCGACAGGGTGATTTCGAGACGAAGAAACGCATCTATCCCAAGGCTAACATCCATCATGGGAAGACCCGAGCGAAGATGTGGCGCTACGTGGACTACGAAGGTGATGGCGACCATGACCTCATCGTCGGGATTGGCGACTGGAGTGACTATGGATGGGATCATGCTTATGATAGTAAAGGGCGTTGGCGCAATGGGCCGCTTCATGGGTATGTCTACCTGATCGAGAATGATGGAACGGATACAGTGCCAAACTACAGTGATGCGCCGCGACGACTGAAAGCAGCCGCGAGCGATATCGATGTCTACGGCTGGCCCTCCCCGAACTTCGCGGATTTCGATGGGGACGGTGATCTTGATTTGCTCTGTGGGGAATTTCTCGATGGCTTCACTTACTTTCAAAATATCGGGAGTCGCGGTGAACCAGAGTATGCGGCGGGTCAGCGGTTGGTCGGTGAGGATAGCAAACCGTTGGTCATGGATTTGCAGATGATCACGCCAACGGCGGTCGATTGGGATCGGGACGGTGATATGGATCTCATTGTTGGGGATGAAGATGGGCGAGTGGCTTTCATGGCGCATGCGGGTCATGTTAGAAATGGCCTGCCAGTCTTTCGCCAACCGGTCTATTTCCAACAAGAAGCGGACACACTGAAGTTCGGTGCCTTGGCCACGCCCTACGCGCACGATTGGGATGGCGATGGAGACGAGGATATTCTGTGTGGGAACACGGCGGGGCATATTGGGATCTTTGAGAACCTCGGCTTGACTGACAAAGGCATTACATGGGCAAAGCCGGTGTTGTTAGAAGATCAAGACGGGGTGTTTCGTGTCATGGCAGGACCTAACGGATCGGTCCAAGGCCCGTGTGAGGCCAAGTGGGGCTACACCACGTTGTCGGTGGCAGATTGGGATGGTGATCAGGACGCTGACATCCTCTACAATTCGATCTGGGCCCAGCTGGGTCTGCTCAAGAATGATGCGGGGAAGTTGACTCGAACGGTTCCGGCCAGTGCGGCACGCACGCAGTGGCGTACCACGCCGGTGGCGATTGATTTCGATCAGGATGGCACATTGGATCTGGTCGCACTGGATCAGGAAGGCTATCTGACGATCCAACCTGACAAAGGCCCCTCAGAGAGACGTTTCTTCAATGAAGATCTCGCCCCGATCCAATTGAACCCCAGTTCCTCCGGCAGCTCGGGTCGCGTGAAATTGGCCGTGGTCGATTGGGATGGTGATGGGCGTCATGACATTCTCACCAATTCTGAAAACGCCACCTGGTATCGCAATTGTCGGGACACGCCGAATGGTCAGGTCATTCTGAAGAAAGTCGGCAATCTTGCACGCCGCAATGTGGCGGGCCACACGTCGAGCCCGGCGGTGTGTGACTTTGATCGTGATGGGAAACCTGATCTGCTCGTGGGCGCTGAGAACGGGAGGATCTATCACATTCAGCACAGCGATTGCCTTTCATATCCTGGCAAACAACGCGCCTCGCGTCCGCCGAAGCTGGTTCCGAAGCCTCGTTTCCCCGGCTTTGTCCGCGAAGATTTCGTGTTCAAGAAAGCGGCCTTTCCTGAGTGCCATGCGTCGACGATCTGTGAGACTTCGCGAGGGTTGGTCGTGGCTTGGTTCGGTGGCACAGAAGAGAAGGCCAAAGATGTGGGGGTGTGGGTGAGCTACCACCATGGCGGTGGTTGGTCCGCACCCACCGAGTGGGCCAATGGCATTCAGCATGAAGGACTCCGGCATCCGTGTTGGAATCCGGTGCTCTTCCAGCCGCCGGGTGACGCGCCGACAATGTTGTTCTTCAAGGTGGGACCAGATCCAGAGACGTGGTGGGGAGAAATGATGGTCAGTTATGATCGTGGTAGGACCTTTCGCGAACGCCGTCGTTTGCCAGAAGACATCGATGGTCCGGTGCGCTGTAAGCCGGTCTTGTTAGGCGATGGCGAGACGCTTCTATGTGGATCATCCACCGAGCACGATGGGTGGCGCGTGCATTTTGAGAAAGTTAGATTGTCCGATGGCCAACCTCAGGGCGCGTGGAAACGTATTGGGCCCATTCATGAAGCGGACGCGTTCAATGCGATCCAGCCCACTTTCTTGCACCATGCGGATGGTCGATGGCAGGTGCTGTGTCGCACCCGAGAAAATGTGGTTTCCACAAGCTTCTCGGAGGATGGCGGTGAGACGTGGTCGAAGATGAACGCCATCAACCTGCCCAACCCGAACTCTGGCATCGATGCGGTCACGCTGCGCGATGGCCGTCATCTCTTGATCTACAATCACTCTGTCGCTGGCGAATCGGGTTGGGGACGACGTGGCTTGCTGAACCTGGCCATTTCCGAGGATGGCTTGGAGTGGCGCAAAGTGGCGGTGCTAGAACAGGAAGAAGGTGAAGAATTCAGTTACCCTGCGATGATCCAGTCTGAAGATGGTTTGGTGCACATGACTTACACCTGGAAGCGGCAGCGGATCAAACACGTGGTCGTTGATCCGAAGCTGATTCAAGTCGGCGAGGTGCTTGGGGCGGGGGCTTGGCACTCTGTAGAGTAGGATAGACTTCCAGCCTGTCCCCCTTGCGAAGCGCCGGAGCCTCCACACAGCCTAGAAGGCCGTGCTACTTTGTTTCGCCGCCGTTTGCTCAATCTAAGAATGATAGCGTTAGCATGCGCGAAGATTCGAAAAATGGGTAGACAAGACGCGGCTTTGTGTTAGCAGATTGGTATCATGCGTCATCTCGCAACATTCTCCATTTCCTGATACGATTGGTATCTCTTCTGGGGCCCTCCCTTCACGTGGAGGGCTAGCTGGAGCGTGAATCGCTCTTGAAGGAATTCGTATAGAAACGCTGTCTCTGTTGGCAGGCACCGCCGGGTCTTGGTGTCGGCACTTATAGGAGTTTGTTAGAATGAAAAGTTATGGTAACTGGCGTCTGACGTCCGTGGAGGCCTGTCATCTGGTCTCTGCAATCATAGAGGGCCTTACTGTGCCCACGCCAAAACCTGCGCGCAGCCAGCTCTTTGATTATCATTGTCACCAGCTGGGACTCGCGTTCTGCGGGAGTCGAGGGGAGTCCTCGTATACCCGTGCGGCGACGTCGTTGTTTGTTGAGGTCATTCGAGGCACACGTCTCTTGGAGGAGGTGCCGCATCGAACGTGGAAATTGGTGCCTTTTCTCCTGCGACTCTGTCGTTTTCACGAACAATGGTGTCGTTCTCCGGAGGATTGGCTGGTTCATCCTGGCGACTTCGAACGCGTGGAGAGAGACGGCACGGTGGAAGCCGCCACCATCCTGCGTTCTTTGATTCGCCATTTGTTTGTGCGTTATGAGATGCCTGACTTCTGGGATTTGGTGTGGTTCCAAGAAGGGCTGATCGACTATTCGCAGATGGAGTGGTTCGCTCATGTGGCGAGTGGGCAAAGCCTACGCAAAGCGAATGGGATTCCGCTAGTGCTGACGAAACAGGCTTCCCATGAAATGCATGTAGCTCCGCCAGGTCTGACCGTATTCAAAGCGTTGCGTTGGGGGCAGTTGCGAGCGCTCGGAGTGGATCGTGAAGGGTGCCACCAAGTGTTGCGCACACCGGCTGCGGTGGATTTCGCGAATGATGCTTCCCTTTGGCTGCACTTGTTCCAGCTTCTTGTTCGCGATCCAGAGTTCCGAGCTCAAGTCATTCCATCGGTCGTCGATTACCTTTGCCTGCGACGCTTTGGCGCTGCGAATGGCGCGGCCTATCGCATGACTCGAAAGAACTTGAGGTCGTTGCGACGAGAGATGGCCGGCTACTATCGCGCGCATCCTGAACTTGCGTGGGAGGATCCTAGAGAGGAACAGCCGAGACGACGACCTGCTGCGCGAAAGGAGCGGATCTACAATTGGCCTCGAATGGATGGGATGCGAGAGCTGGATGAACTGGATGACGTGTCTGTCCGTTGGCGGCTGTTTGAATTGCGTCGCTCCTATCAATTGGAGATTGAAGGCCGACGCATGCGACACTGTGTGGGCAGTTATGTGGGGGATTGTCGTCAAGGCAGCTCTAGCATTTGGTCGCTCCGTTCGATCTGGAAAGAGACCACGCGTTGGGAAGCCACGATCGAAGTCGATCGTCGGACAAGAACGATTGTGCAAGTGCGTGGCGATTCGAATCGCAAACCATCGCGTGACGCCTTTGAGCACGTTGAGCGATGGGCCGAACGGAATCGTCTACGTTTCTAGGTCAAGAGGAGGTTTGCCGGGCGATGCTGAAGTGTAACGATAGGCAGGCTTTGGCGCTTCGCGATTGGTCACAGGCTGGAAGCCTATGCTACTTTGTTCCCCAGGCGCCGCCGCCGGGGGTCTTGATGATGAGGCGATCGCCGGGTTTAGAATCGAAGCTTGCTAGGGACTCGAGCGTTGTTTCGCAGCCGTTGTGGATGAGGTGTTGGCTTCCTGGCTTTCCGTCTTGGCCGCCGTGTCGACCGTAGGGGCCCGTCTTGCGGTGTTGTGTGAGGAGAGAGACGGCAAGTGGGGCGAGGAATTCGAACTCGCGGATGACGCCATCGCCACCGCGGTGTTGGCCTTGGCCGCCGGATCCTTGCCGAATGGCGAAGCGCCACAAGCGCACGGGGTAGCGCCATTCGAGGATCTCGGGATCGGTGATGGCGGTGTTCGTCATGTGGGTGTGCACGGCGCAGGCTCCGTGAAAATCGGGGCCTGCCCCTGCTCCTCCGCAAATGGTCTCGTAGTAGCTCACCGTATCATTGCCGAAGATGAGATTGTTCATCGTCCCCTGACTGCACGCAACGATGTCGAAGGCCTTGAGTAGGGTATCGACGAGGCGTTGGCTGGACTCAACATTCCCGCCGACGACAGGCGGAGAGGGCTTGGCGTCAAAGTCAGGGTTGAGGAAACAGGTCGGCAAATGGATGCTCACTCCGTCTAGCAGACCTTCATTGAGCGGTAAATCTCGGGTTTGGAGGAGCCGGATGACGTAGATGAGAGCGCTGTGCACAATAGCGGGCGTGGCATTCAGATTCGCGGGGTGGCGTCGTGTGGTGCCGGCGAAATCGATGGTGATGCGGTCTTCAGATGGGGTGAGTTGAAGATGAATCTCGCTGCCATCGTCGAGCGATTCAATCACGGCAACAGGTGCCGGGAGGTGTTCGCGGAGCGACGCGAGAGAGCAGTCGGCGGCGCATTGATAGAGTAGGCCTAACTGATCAGAGACGATGGCGGTGCCGTGTTTGTCCAACAGCTGAATGAGGAGATGGGCTCCAGTGCGACAGGAAGCGACCTGGGCGCTCAGGTCTGCGAGGTTCTCCTCAATGGCTCGGGTTGGGTGGGCGTTATCTAACAAATGTGCTTTAACGGCGTCTTCGCAGGACTGGCCTTTCTCAAAGAGGTGCATCGGCGGGATGAGTATGCCCTCTTCTTCAAGGCAGGTCGCGTCCGGAGGCATGGAGCCGGGCCGGATTCCGCCGATCTCGGCGTGATGAGCGCGATTGGCGACGAAACCAAAGAGTTCACCCTGATGGAAGACAGGCATGATGACGGTGAGATCCGGTAGGTGTGATCCGCCGTAGGCTGGGTGATTGGTGAGGATGACATCGCCATCACGGGTGGGCAGCGTTTCCATGACGCGACGCACGCAGATCCCCATAGCCCCAAGGTGGACGGGAATGTGAGGAGCATTGGCAATGAGCTGCCCGCGAGCGTCGAGCAGGCAGCAGGAGTAATCCATGCGCTCTTTCACATTCGTGGAGAGCGCTGTCTTCTTCAGTTGATCGCCCATGCTCTGGACGACGTGACGGAAGCGCTGGGTGAAGAGCTCTAACAAGACCTCGGGAGGATGACTGGCATCTTCCGTATCGGTTGGCTTGTTCGATCGTAAACGAAGGGTGCCTAGTGTGCCGCGTTCCGCTTCCCAACCGGGCTCGATCATGAGAGAGCCATGCGGGTCGGGCACTAACAGAGGTCCGGATAGAACATCCTTTTCGACAAACACTTCTGACTCAAACGAAAGAGCGTGTTCCCGGACTCGGACTCGAATGGACTCAATCTCGATCTTGCGATCGGGCGCATGCCCAAAGATCCGCTGGTAGTCGCGTAGGAACGTTTCTGTGGCGTCGCTCTTTAAGGAGACCGTGAGGGTAGCTTCTTGACCAACGAAGCGCAGTTCGCCCTCGATGCGAATGTCACACGCTGAGGATTCTAGACCGATCTCTTCAAGCGCGTGGTCGGCCATTTCTTCCGACCATGGGCCGACTTTCGCAGCGGCTTCGTCCCAGAGCATGAGGACTTGGCGGTCGCGTTGGGCTTCTAGGGTGGCTTGTTGAAGGCCGCGCGCGCTTAGGATGCCAGCATCTTGAGGAACGATGACTTCGGTGATGCCTAACAAGTCCGCAAGGGCACAAGCGTGCAGGCCGCCCGCACCACCGAAAGCAAGAAGAGCATACTCAGAGGGGTCTTCGCCTTCGCGCACACTGATCGAGCGGATGGCATCGGCCATGCGCTCATTCGCGATTTGAAGGAAGCCCGCCAGGTAAGCCGGTGTCTGGTCGGGAGAAAGATCATTCTCGTCCAGGAAGGTGGCCCAGCGATCTTTGGCGGCTTGGAGATCGAGCGGGATGGCGAAGGTCTCTGTGGAGAGCCGTCCTAACAACGCGTGCACATCGGTCAGTGTGAGAGGGCCGCCCGCCCCGTAACATGCTGGGCCCGGGGATGCCCCAGCGCTTTCAGGCCCGACTTTCAGACTGCTGCGTTCGACCGAGCAAATGGATCCACCACCGGCAGCCACAGTTTCAATGTGCAGGGCGTCGCTTTGCAAACGAGCCTGCCCAATGCGAAGCTCGCGTTGGTAATGATAGTGCCCATCGTAACGTGAGACGTCGGTGCTGGTTCCGCCCATATCGAAGGCGAGGATCTTCTGAAGACCTAACTGGTGACCGATGCTCACGGCGCCAACCACGCCTCCCGCAGGGCCACTGAGAAGGCTATCGATAGGACGGAAACGTTCTCTCGAAACGAGCCCGCCGGCACTGGTCATGATGCGTAGCGTGGAATCCGGATGAAGCCGACCTCGCACATCGCTGAGATACGCCTCCATGAGCGGTGCCAGGTAGGCATTGATGAGGGCGGTCTCGGTGCGTCGCCCGAAGTGAATGCGCGAAGAAAGCTCAGTCGAAGTGATGACTAACGCAAATCCCATTTCTCTTAACAAAGCTGCCACCGCGCGCTCAGGCTCAGGATTGCGATAGCTGTGAAGCAAGGCCACGCACGCGGTGTCGATGCCGTCGGCGAGCAGGCGTTTGGCTTCTTCTTGGATTGATTCGAAATCGATCTCGTGGAGAAGGTTCCCGTCTTTGTCTTGCCGTCCTGACACTTCGACGACGGCAGCGTGCAGGGGCTCGGGGCGGACGATATTCAGCGCGAAGAGGTTCGGGCGTGTCTGATCGCCAATGCGAAGGAGATCGCCGAAGCCTGCGGTGATGAAAAGCGCGACCTTGGCGCCGCGCCCCTCCAAGAGGGCATTGGTCCCGCGCGTTGTCGCCAGCCGAAAGGCGATGGGCGGAAGCGGTGCACTCAGCGGGGTATGCGTCAGAAGATGCGCGCCGACGAGTGGGGCTTCGCGGCCAGCATCAAGATCCAGCCGGCTGTGGGCGGGACTGAGGGGTTCGTCAAAACGAACGGCCCGACGACTCAAGTCATAGCTGACAACGCGTTTCTCCGTCCCGCTGAGATGCGCGCCGACATAGAAATCGCCCGGGAGCGAACTTTCCGAGAGGATCGCTTCGCCGTCGATGACGGTACAAGGATAGATCAGACGACCGCTAGAAAGGACTTTAGCACGAGATTCACTGCCCTTGGGATCGATCCCAAGGCAATCGGTGAACGTGCCGCCCGTGTCTGCGAAGAGGCGCCAGATAGTCTGGGAGGTTGCCTATTGGGCAGCCCGGCGGACGTTTCCGTAGCGCTGCTTGAACTTATCGATCCGGCCTGCCGTGTCGACCAAGCGCTTCTCACCCGTATAGAATGGGTGTGAATCGGAGGTGATGGAGCAAGCGACCACGAAGTAATCTTTGCCATCAATCACTTCCGTCTTCTCAGACCTCATTGTGGATCTGGAAAGAAAGCGCTTACCTGTGTTGAGGTCTTCAAAACAGATGTCGTTGAACTGTGGGTGAATTTCGGTCTTCATGGTTAGGCTCCTGCGTATCGGTTTGGGAGGGGTTCTATAAACATGAATTCGTCCTTCGCCAATGAAATTTCTCCTTACCTGAAGTCTGTGATCGCCCTTGAAAGGCCAAGGTGGATGGGTGCATGCTGTCTTCATGCAGATTCAGATCCTTCAGGAGGGGGAACAATTCGGCCCCTACTCCAAGCCACAGATCGAATCCTACCTCTGGGATGGGACGATCAAACGGGACGATCTAGCCTGGTATGAAGGCCTGAAAGACTGGATCCCGGTGTGGCAAGTGATGGGCATGCCCAATCTTTCGCAGGTCGAAGAAATCGTTCCCGAACCGGAGCCTGAGATTTCTGAGCCCGAGATTCCCGAGGAGATCGTGGAAATAGTTGTTGAGCCGGAGCCAGAGTCGGCCTCAGAAATATCTGAGCCCGAGCCCGATCCGCAAACTGCGGAGCCTGAGCCGGCCGACTTGCCGACCGCTGAGGACCCATCCACGTCAGGACGGCCACGGTTGGTCATTCCCATGGCACCGGTGCAGAAACGCCGACTGAAACTCGGAGCAACCCCTGACGACTCATGAGCGAGACACCTTTCTATCGCAGCGGCGGTACTTTGGCAGGGGACGCGCCATCTGGTCTTCCCGCACTACCGTGTGCTGGGTAAGCTGGGCGGCGGTGCCATGGGCATGGTTTATCGTGCGAAGCAGTTGAAACTGGATCGTGAGGTGGCGATCAAGGTCATTGCCGAAGACATCGCTGAGAATCCGCAGTTCTTGCAGCGTTTCGAGCGTGAAGCGCAAACTTTGGCGAAGTTGAACCATCCCAACATTGTCACCGTGTATGATTTCGGCCAGGACTTGGATATATGTTACTTTGTGACGGAGCATGTGGAAGGTCAGGACCTTGCTCAATTGCTAAGGCAACGTCGTTTGAACATGGACTAGGCCATGGGATTGGTGCGCCAGATATGTGACGCGTTGGACTACGCTCATGAGCTGGGAGTGACCCATCACGACATCAAACCAGCTAACATCATAGTCACATCCGCCATGACATTGAAGCTGGTCGACTTTGGTTTGGCGGAACTGAGAGATCACGATCAAGGCGCAAATGGTCTCACAGATACCAATTCCGCCATGGGAACGCCGCGCTGCATGGCACCAGAACAATGGACGGCATCGCGTGAAGTGGATTCGCGAGCAGATATTTTCTCACTGGGCGTGCTCATTTATGAACTGCTCGCAGGAGACCCCCCATCGGGATTTCTGTCGCCACTCTCCACCAGAATAGGGGTGGATTCCGCATGGGATGACTTGATCAGCCGCTGTGTGGAGACCGCACCAGAAAGGCGTTATCAGTCCGTGTCCGCGCTGCGCCGGGATTTGGAGGCATTGACAGGGCCATCCGCTAGCCTCAGCAAGGAAACGACTCTGGCCGGCGATTCCCTGCCGCACGTGATCATGAGCTTTGCACGTGCGGATGGGGTTGCCCTAGAGCCGTTGATCACGAAAGTGCGAGAGCGCTATCGCCTGCTCGAAGGTCCCATGGATTCCAAGGATGACACGGCTCCTTTGAAGGCTCCGACCGCTTTTGCGCGTGCCAAGGTTCTATTGCTAGTAATTTCTGAAGCAGGCCGCGGCGTCGTCCGCGGAGCTAAGCATCGCCTGGCATTGGCAGATAGGCATCAGATGCCTGTGCTTGTGGTGCATCTGGATGAGTCGCCACTGGCTCAAATGCAGTTCTTGTTAGGCACTGCGAATGCGTGGGTCGACGCTGGCGGAACGTTGGATGAGAGTGCCGTTCAAGAAGTGATCAATGAGCTCGTCGAAATCGTCCCGATAGCGGCGTTGGATTCAGAAATGAATGTCCTGACGGAGTCCACCTTGGCTTTGGAGACAAAGGCTGCGTCCACAGGGAAAGTGGTCGCCTTCTTGTGTAAGCGCGGGGTCGAACCTGACCGCGAACTTCTGACTGCCTTAAGCGAAGGGCTAGGATCACAGGGCGTCGAAGTCTATCAGGATCGTCACGATGCCATCGGCATGGAGTGGTTTCAGGAAGTCCAAGAGAAAGTAGCGCTCGTGGATGCCTTCATTCCTCTTCTGTCTGAGAGATCGATCGATAGTGAAATGCTAGCACTGGAGATCGGAAAAGCTTACGAAGCCAGTCAGGCTGAAGGCAGGCCCAAGATCCTCCCCGTGCGGGTGAATTTCACAGGGGCCTTGCCGACTGATCTGGCCAGGTGCTTGGATCATCGCCCTTATTTCCTGTGGAATGGTTCGTCAGATACAGGTGTTGATGTCAGCAATCTACCAATCGCCAGTAATACAATTATTTATTTTAGACTATAGTATTTGGGGGCGGGTTCATGGGAATGGAATGACTATCAATACTCAGCAGTTAATGAAACCGCTATGATCAATGCGGCTAGTGGTGAATTGATAGGAGGAACAAAGACGTTCTCGTGGGATCCGCATGGCACTACTCCGGATCACTATTGGATCTATGTGGGGTCAGAAGAAGGCGGCAGTGACCTTCATTCAAACGGTTATACTGGCACTTCAATTACTGTTGGAGGGTTGCCAACAGACGGGCGATTGGTGCATGTGCGGTTGTGGAGCCTATATACTGGAGGTGGGGCAAATTTGTGGGTGCCACGAGATTATGATTACAATAATTTTGGGCTCTCCGTCAGATTGGCTGGGCCTGAATCAGCGAATCCCGAAGAAATCAGGATCAGTCAGAGTCGTCTTCGTTACTGATGATCAAGGGGTTATGGG
>JBLHHN010000141.1:0-14056 GCA_047616785.1 Verrucomicrobiales bacterium | reverse complement strand
CGGATGCCATGGACAACGCTTCCTGGGTCGCTACACCTTTCGGATGTTACCATGATTTTATGTGACCTTTGTTGTATTACGTTATGGAGCAACGTAATCTGTCATTGTCGAAAATTGCGTAGCCAAAACCTAAGCACTACATTCACTAAAGGAACCCCCACCGGCTTCTGTTTGGCGCGTGGCAAATTTGAGACCTGACTATTTTTTGGATTGCCAGTAGCTTCTCCGTTACCTTTCCACTACACGTTTGGACCAACGTCGATACAACGTCGATACAACGTCCTGCCAAAAAGCACGATGCCCAATGTAATCATCCAAAGGAAAGCCAACGCAGATGTCCCCATCTGATAGACCGCATCAGCGAAAGTGGGAGCGGATTATTTCTGCATTCATGACCGGCGACCTAGACAATCTGCGTATCCTCCAACGGACGGGTTCGCGTGGGCGCATACTGGAGGTGTTGGTCCAACGCTGCTTCGACACTCTCGGCATCAGCTACGAGCGTGAGCCGATCTTCGCGCATGTTCCTCCATCCGCTTGGTACGCCGATTTCGCTGCGAGGCACGAACTCAAGTTGGTCAGCGATCATCGCTACAACCCTGATTACGTGCTCGCTGACGGGACTTGGGTCGAAGTTACTCTCTCGGAGAACACGGCCTTCAAGAAGCTCTTTCGATACGGACATCAGGCCCCACGCCTCTTGGTGCTCTGGCTCGACCCCGATGTGGGATTGCACAAACAGATCTGCGAGGACGTGAAGTTTCCCAACGCTACTATCAATCCAATAAGTTCGTATTGGCAACGGCTGGAGGCAACAGCCCATGGTGCTGAAGTCGTTCGAAAGCTCAAGGCTCTCAGAGAACTGAAGCATAAGATCATGTGAGGTAAAGACCAACGCATCGAGAAGTCAAAGCAACCCGTTCTGTCATTACATCTAAAAACAGGATGGATACCACACACCTATTATCATTATCCCCGAAACGGGGATTGAACCGATAACGGACACTAATTTAAACACTAACTGGTTTCGTCTTCGGCAGGACTCAATTACAAGATGAATTGCAATTTCCTGCTACTCGCTTATTTTCAGGAAGTTTTGCTGCGTCATGGATGAACTCATAGTTGGAACGAGTAGGCCTAGGAGGACGGACTGGCGAATTTGGTGCTCTGGGCCAACGTTACAGAAACTTGTTCTTTATATCCCACAAAGGACGTTATGGCATAGGAGTTCGTTAACTCATAACAGGTTACTCAGAATCATCAGGAGTTTGAAACGAATTTTGTCGGAGACTCTCATGAACTTCGTCTGAGGAGTTTGAAACGAATTTTGTCGGAGACTCTCATGAACTTCGTCTGCTGACTTCACGCGGCCAGCTTCAATGTCTTCGAATCCAGATTGGATGGCCCGTAGCGTTTCCAGTGGCTCTCGTGCCAGCCGAGCCTTCAAATCCGCTTTATCGGCAAAGTTCATAAGTCACTCACCTTCATATAGATATCTCCGCGCCCCATGGCGAATCTGTAGGATTCGCACAGTCTCTTCCTTGACGGTGAAGATGATTCGATACTTTGAAGGGAAGGCATCGAAGAGAAGTTGCCGCAACTCCACTTCATTTTCCCATCATCCATTCTCAGGGGCAGGCGGACAGCGCTCGGGAAGCGCTTCCAGGGACGCGATTGTCTCTTCAAGGGCGTCTAGCCATTCGAGCAACTTGTCAGGGGCTTCTTTGGAAATCCATTGTGTTGCAGTATCGATGTCTTCCGTGGCTCTTGGGTCGATCTCGATTCGGTATTGCTTCACGAAGCTGCCGTGTATTTCTGCCGAAGACGATTGAAGACATCTTCGGCAGGCTCTGCCGGTTCCGAGTTCTTAACTGCCTTGATAGCTTGCCTCAAACGCTCGTCTTGGCGCGCCTGCTCAGCTAGTGCTTGTAGGGCTTGGTAGGATTCTGCATCCTGAACCACGACAGCCGCTTCGCCGTTGATAGTTAGCAGTTGGGCTTGGCCCGACGCTCGAAGGTGAGTGATGTGCTTCTTGGAGTTCCGCAAGAAGTCGGTAAGTGACTTAGTGTTATGTAATTGGACCATTGAAACCTCCACATAGAATTAACATAGAATTCTATGATATCACGTCAGCCTTACGCTGGCAAGCGCATCCCCTGCCGTCCTTTCTTAAGTTGACGACCGATGATAAAATCTATTATCATCGATCTTCAGGTTCCAGTTTCCGATAGGGGACTTGCGTAAAACATGGGTATTCAAATGGTTGACGCGATTTCAGACCCTTCGATTTTTGTCCCGGATGTCGTTCGGGACAAAGCACTAGAACTTCCACCTGTGGTGACCGGACATGAATGACCAGCGGTTCAGCGGAAAGCTGAGAGCTTCTACATGTCGGTGGCTCACATGTTCCAGGCCTGGGTTCAGCGCTCCGAGAACTACCACACGCAGCGGGCCTACAAACGCGACGTGCTCTCGTTCATTGAATTTCTGGGCATCGAGTGGCCCAAGGTCTCTTGGAAGCTCCTGAAGACGTTTGTTGAGGACGTTCATGAGCGATGAACAGGAATTCGCTCCGAAGACTCTGAACTGGCGAATCTCGTCGGTGTCTGGATTCTTCCAGATCATGCGCGAGGTCGCAGCTGACGCCAAGCTTCCCATCATCGTTCAGAACCCCGCGCACAAGGACTTCATCAAACGCCCCTCGAGCGACCCGGTCAATGAAACCAAGGCCCTCACGGCGAACCAAGCGCGAAAGCTCATGGGATACCCTGCCGGTGAGGATGTGTTGGAGTTTCGTCACTGGGCAATCCTGAAGCTCTACCTCTTCACCGGTGCGCGCATCGGCACCGGCTGCCGACTTGATGTCGAAGACTTTCGGTTTGACTGGAATGACTCTACCAATAGCATTCACGAAAAGGGCCGTGGAAAATCAAAGCGACCTGTAGGGATTCATCCAGAGGCCGCCGAAGCGATTCATGAATACATCGAGAAAGCCCAGCTCGCGGTCGGCCCCCTCTTTCGCGCTCGGCTGAACTCTCGAAGCCAGAAGCTTGGTAACAAGCGGATTAGCCTAACCGTTATGTATGAGCTTCTTTGTCGATATCTCACGACGCTCCCAAGGTCTCATAAGACTATTGAGGTTCCTGACGGCACCCGCAAACGAACCTGTCTCTTCAATACGCATTCGCTTCGTGCTACAACCGCCACCCTACTCCTCAAGTCAGGCGTGGACATTCTTGCGGTGCAAGAACTTATGGGCCACAAGCACGTTACTACTACTCAGATTTACGGCAAGCGTGTTCGCCAAACTAGCGACAGCGCGTCTCACAAAGTTCCTTTCTAGCGAAGGCATTTTGGCGAAGGCATTTTGGCGATTGCATCCAGCTCCTTTTCATTTGGCATGCGCGACGTTAGCCGCCACATTACAGAGTCATGACACTACAATTCTCACACGATGAACGTGCATACATCGTTGACAACAGCGAGACAGATTTGCTTCTAACCGAGGCTGGATTGAAGCTGGTCGATAACTATATCAAGTCAGATGAATTGGTGTGCATTGAAGTTTCCGAAAACGACCATGATCGGTTCATTAGAGAACTTAGAGACGAGTTCTTATGGAAGAGTCAACGACTTGATGACCCGCGTATTCTCATCCAATTAGCGCGACGGTTTCTCCAGGACTTCGAATCACTTGAGCCCACTAAATTTTAACGAGTCGTTTATGTGACCGCGCATCTTGCCTTAGAAAGACAGCAAACGTCGGAACTAAACAGAAAGATGGCAATGACAGGAGAATACGATTCCTCATGGGACCTAGCAGATTCTGAAGACGGCACCTTGCCTGGCAACAACGATGCATTCGGCAAGATTTATTCGGAATGGGAGAAAAGAGCATGGAAATCGTGGTTACGAAACAATCTCACATTTCCGTTTCTAGTTAAGAGGGTTGAAGATGCGTATTTCACGGACATTGCCAAATCAGAGCCATTCAGATTGGGGCATGCCATGAAAGCAATCGACATTGAAATGGAAGACGACAATCACGGAATCATACTAAAAGTAAGGGAGGGACGAAGAGTTGGGCACGTTCCACTTTGTGACGTCCAAGTAACGACAAGAGAGAACGAGAACTTTTGGCCAGTTCGTGAGTATGTTGTGTGGTTTGCAAATCATTAGTCCACGTTCCGTGAAACTATCTCTCTGCCTCTCTTGTATCGGGGACTATTAGGGTGTGCCCTAACTGACCTCCAGCGCTGTTCTGGGTCAATAAGTTCCCTTGAGCCAGAAAGTTACCGATCCTTGATCTTCGATCAAGCTGGTCTTGAATCTCTGTTGGACAACCTTCGAACAGGAACAAGAACAATGACTGAACAGCAAACGACCGTATCATTAATCTCCACAGAGTTGGCCGAAACTACGCCCGATCTTATCGTGTCCTTTGCGTTGGTGCCGCCAAACGATCCCTTCGGCATCGAAAACTTGATCCTAATCCGGACGCCGAAATACGAAGGCACCCTTCCGCCTGAAGAACAGGGCGTCTCCGTCTCATTCGACGGAAATGATGACGACGAAAAAGGATTTCTACGCGCATTCAAGCTGAACGGCAACGAAGCACACGCCTACACTGACACTCATCATTATTCCTTGAATCTAAGAAAGGTCGAACTAGATCGTATCCGAAAAGAATTTCTGGGATACTTCAGTGTTTTAACCAGTGATAGTGTCAAGGAAATTGGTCGGATACGATCTAGTCTGATACGATCTAGATAGAGACTGACGTAGCCACGCTTCGCTGAGGCGTTCGTCGCAAACCCTACCTGATTGACATGAAGAACGGTGTTCAATCGATTGGTTGCCGCCGTGGTCGTGAAAGACAATCCCGTGAGATAATCCTCCGCATCCGCCGGGCTATCCGTCACCTTCACATTTGCCCCATCAGGAATGGAGTCCTTTAGCAGCACGTAGATCGAGTTTCCCACCCGCAGATCAGGATGCAAGACGGGCGCATGAATGACTTGCCGCTTGAAGCGCACCTCCAGCACATCGATCAAGACACCATCCGCTTCCACAACAAAGGACTTGGCCGTCGGGGCGTTTGCTTTACGACTGTCGTTAGTCAAGAAGTCCCAAGTAGTTGGAGAAGGCGCCACCTCCGTATCCCCGTTCAATGGCTGGGTATTGATCAGATGCATCTCGACAAAACGCGGGGTCACGACATGGAATGCATGCTCCCCGATCTCCGGCGTCGACAATAATTCGCCAAAGTTTAAGAGTGGATAAGCCAGTGCTAAAAATGCGATCAATGAAGACATATAAATAATCACCGCAGGCAAGGCCCCTCCCAGCACTACGCAGGGTTCAACCTAAACCGTAACATATGGAGGCAAAGCAATTCGCGGGCCTAGCCGGTAGAAATTCCCACCTTCCTTCACAGGCGTCCGCCTCGCAAGCATCCTGACACTACACTTGTAATCACGGCTTCTTGGACACCGTCAAGCGAAGGAAATGGTAGGCTTGATCCGCTGGCATGGTGGCGGTCAGGCGGTTGCCAGTCACAGACACGTCACTGACGGGAACCCATGTGGGATCGGACAAATCGGCTGTGGACTCAACTTGCAAGAGGCAATCGATGGCATCCGTGGCGACCTGAAACTCAGCCACTAGCTGAACTCCCCCGCTGACTTGTTCCAAAAGGAGTGTGGGCACTCCCTCGGGACCTGAAACGTGGGGATCGCCTCCAAGACCGTATTCGACAAGATTGGTGAGGCCATCGCCATCAGGATCGCCTAACGGGTCGGTGATGCTATACTCAGCCTGCCAATAGTCGAGGCGGCCTGCCATTCTCACTTGGAGTTCAGCCGTTTGGCTCGTCAGCAGCCCGCCACCATTGGAAACTTCCACACTGTAGACACCAGCATCGGTTGGTGCCAAGGCAACGAATGTTAGATCGCTTCCGACGGTTGACGTCCCTGATAGGGGCTGCCCATCTTTCTTCCACTGGTAGGTGAGCCCTTCACCTTGGGCATTCACGGAGAGAACCGCGGCACCACCCTCGTTGTAAATTCCGCCTAGCGGATGATCTAAAATTTCTGGAGGAATTGCTCCGCCCTCGATGCTCATCGTCAACGTGTAGACAGGCGTTTTCCGGCCGCCCTGTCCCTTCTTTTCCCATCCGATGATGGAGACGCGATAGTCGCCAGGAGTGGCCGGTGTGCCGCCGATGCTGCTGACGGCATTCTGCACGACCCCCGAGTGGACGACTCCGGGAGGAAGCCCTGCGAAACTGTAGGACTTGGCTTTTTCCCCCGTGGTGCGGAAAACCCATGTGAAAGGTTCTCCCACTTTCGTCTGAGCTGGATTGGCCGAGGGGTTGACTGGAATCACACCCGTGGCGCCTGTGACAGAATGGGTCGTGCCCGCTCCTACGGAGACGGGAATCACGATACGAAGAATGTCCGCGAAGCGCGGGGCCAGTTGTTTGGGAAGTTCGAGAAGATGGCGGATGACCGGCGTGCGTTGCATCAGAAGTAGCAAACTCATGATGTAGCTGAAACGTGCATTCCAGCAGTGGTGAACGACTAAGAGTGGAGATCTGAGATAAGAACGGAGAGATGCCAGGTGAGTCATAACAATCCAAGCTAGCGCGTGGGTATTATGGAGTTATTACGGTCCGAAAAGAATCGTCTTTTCAATGCACATCCAAGAGATAGCCCTGGCGATGCATGGTCTTCAAAAACACGCGGCCGTCTTGGTGAAGATGTTTCCTTAAGAGGCAAACGGCGGAGTCCACCGCATTGCTCTTCACTTCCTTGGCGTGATCGTAGACGTGATTCTCAATTTCTTCGCGGGATACGATCTGCCCCTTGCGCATGGCGAGGTACTCTAACAAAGCATACTCGCGAGGCGCGATCTTCAGCTCAGTCTCGTCGAGGGTGGCTCGTTTCGCCGCGGCATCGACCTTCAATGCACCGATTTCAATCACGCTGGCTTTCGTATCATAGCCTCGCCTAACCAACGCATGCACACGCGCGACAAGTTCTTCGATCGCGAAGGGCTTGACCAGATAATCATCGGCGCCCAGCTCCAAACCTCTCACTCTATCCTCAATCGCGGTGCGCGCGGTGAGAATGATCAAATGCGTCTTACAACCTTCGCGACGCAAGCGTTGAAGCACCTCCAAACCATCGATCTTCGGCAGCATGAGATCGAGCACAATGGCATCGTAGTCGTTGGTGGTGGCGAGAAACAGACCTTCCTCACCATCTGAAGCCACGTCGGTGGCATAGCCCGCACGTTTCAACGCCTTGGCGACGTAGTTTCGCAAGTGCTTGGAATCTTCGACAAAGAGTACACGCATAACTGTCTCTGAACTCCGACCATTCAGATCGAAGTATGCTCAGCCAATAGCGTACATTTCTCCAAACCGTAAGGAATTCGTAATGATTCCTCGCTAACGGTTCGCCCTTCACTGAAACTTCCCATTGATGACCAAACGCCCACCCTCGCTGAGACGACAGCTCGCCCTGGCCCTTGCCGGTTGCCTGACACTGTTGTGCCTGACGGCGAACGTTGCTTTCTATCAATACGTCAGAAAACTGAGCATTGAGGAATTCGATACGGCATTGCAGAAGGACTTGGAGACCATCGCCGCCATGACTTCTGTCCACGACGGAGGCCAACGATTGGAATTGCAGATCCACAATCACGATCACCCCGAGTACAAGGATCACGAAGAGGCGAAATACTATCACATATCTCACGAAGATGGTCGATGCCATCTGCGGTCACGTTCTCTAGACGCAGCTTCGCTTCCAAAGCTGAGCAAAGTGCATCGGGAACTCGTCATGCAAGACATCACCTTGCCTGACGGTCGACGCGGGCGGGTTGCTTCGACGCTCTCACATTTGCATGAATCCAATGCCGGCGACAAACATTTGATCCATTTCGCCCTCGCCATTTCTCGCGATAGCCTCGATCGGATTCTCGCCATGCAACGCTGGTGCGCCATCGCTCTCGGAGCCATTCTCATCGGTACCTCCATTGCGATCGCGCTCTTGCTGACCAAACGTTCCTTCAAGAAAGTCGACGATTTCTCAACCCATTTGCGTGCCATCGATTTCGATTCGTTAGGAAATCGACTCCCTGACGAGGGACTCCCCATCGAACTCGCTCCGCTAGCCAGACGATTCAATGATGCCCTGGCTCGACTCGATCAAGGCGCACAACGCGAGATCCGCTTCAATGCCAATGTCGCTCACGAATTGCGCACTCCGGTGGCCGAGCTTCGTGCCATTACTGAGGTCGGTCTGCAAGAATGTCAGGATGGCGCCCTGGAGAATCCTACAAGTTACTTCGAAGACGCTTCTGAACTTGCCACGCGCATGGAGCGCCTGGTGGATACGATTTCATCCTTAACCCGCACTGTCCTTGATCGAGAGCAAGTGGTGACTGAGAGAACGGACCTCGTCGAGATCATCGCACGCGCCTGGGAACCGCATGCCAAGCGGGCCGAGAAACGGAAACTCACGGCATCCTTCCAATTGCCTGACACACTGCTCATTCAATCCGACCCTTCTCTCGTCTCTGCCATTGCCACGAATCTCATCATCAATGCCGTCAGCCACACGCCTGAAGGCGGGACGATTTCCATTTCTCTCGAGGGCTCTTGCCTCACCATCGCGAATACCAATGACACACTCAAGCCTGCTGACTTAGACCATCTGATAGAGCCGTTTTGGCAGAAAGATGCCTCACGCACGGACAGCACGCACTTTGGCATTGGCATGGCTTTGGTCGATGCCTACACGCGGTTGTTGCGTATTCAGTGTGATTTCAGTTTACCACGCGAAGAGACTTTCACGGTCACGCTGACCTTTCCCTGAAAAGGTGAATGCTTAAGTTAACGTAGCCTAGGCTTCTAGCCTGGCACAATCGCGAAGCGCCGGAGCCTACTCCACCGACTCAGAGACAAACTGATAGAACATGGGTCCGTCAGCGTGTTTCCGTCGGTAACAACAATACGATCCGCAAGCCGATACCCAGTCACCTGATCACCGATTGCCGATTGCCTCACTCTCAGTGGGACCGGCGTAGCGATACATCTCGGTGTAGTCTTTCAGATTCACCGATCGGCGCAGCGCCCAAGCAGCATCTGCTTTCGCCAACGACGATAGGCCGAAGGACACTTGGCGCGTCCCATCCGGAAGCACTTCCGCAGAGAAGTTGGGCCCGACAAGACTTGAGAAAGGATCACTACCTAACGCGTAATCACTGCCGTTGCCAAGACCATCGCCATCTGGGTCGGCGTCGAACGCTTGAACCGATGCCGCGGGGATCTTGGTCAACGCCCATCCAGCAAAGCCCGTGGTGCCGCCTATCTCAAGCGATCCAAGATCAGGCAAGCCTCCGCTCGGCCTGAAGGCGCCTCGCTGATCTGTGGGTGAAGTCGATGTGCTAGAGCCAGCATCAATGGCAGGGGAACCGTCTAGCAAGGTCACGGTTCTCGTGGGCCCACCATTGTCGGCCAGATCTCCGAGCAAAGGATCCGCGACGATCATGAAGGTCGCCGCCGCATACCCTGAATCAGAAACATCCGTCATCAGATTCACACCGGGGTCACTCACATTTCCAAACCCACCGTCGTAATTGTTGAGAATGTCAGGCCCAAGGGCCGCTGCATCCGAAATGGCGTTTTTAGCGACAATGCAGTTCTCGATGTTGAACTTTGTTTTCACGGTCATCGCGGCACCACCGTGGCCTCTGGCTCTGGCCGTGTTTCCCGCCAAGGTGCAATGCTTGAGGTCCACCAAGCCGCCCTCGATGAGCTCCTTAGTTTCTCCGGTATAGACATGCGCCCCGGTGTAGATGTCCGCGCCACCATTGAAGATCCCAACGCCCGCGTCTTCGTCGACGTTGCCGTGCAGGGTGGCATTCTCGAGCTCCGTGGTCCCTTCATTGTAAACGGCTCCGCCACGAGTTGCGGCATTGTTAGCCAGAGTGGAACGTTTCGCGGTGCGGCAGCATTGTTGTTGCGGATGATCGATCGAGTGACGCTGAGCACGCTCACATTGTGGATGCCGCCGCCTTCCTCCGTGGCTCTATTCCCCTCCACAGTCACGTTGCTCAGGGTGAGATCAGCTCCTTTGTTAATAATGCCGCCGCCCCGCGCCACTGAGGTTCCTCCCGAAATGGTGAGGCCTTGAAGGGTCACTTGAGCGCGATCGGCCAAGTAGATCACGCAGTTCAGCAGCAACTGCGCACCATGAGACGTCAGGTCATACCTGCCCACAGTGCTCGAAGAGGCTCCGTCCGCTTCTCGGCTTCCTGCTAGAAAGATCATCCGATGCCCTGCCAGAACACTAGCGCCGTCCACAATAGCCCCGGCGGCATACTCGACGGGACCTAGGGCTGTCTGCACCCCAGACTCTGCGTTGGCGACGGTGGCGAGGAGGGAACCGTTCTTTGGGCGTTCCACATTGAAAGAGATCCCGCGCTCGCCGGTCAGTAGCGCGGCATGCGGTTCGAGGAGTTCGTTGCCACTGCCATCTTCCCAGACACTGCCATCAAAGATAGGATGCTCCTCGACCAGCCGCCTCAGCGCGACAGGCCCGATTGAACCGATCATCTGTTTCCCTCTCATCCAACCGAGTCGATTGGAACGGATCGTGAATCCGGACATATTCAGCACCGGCGTCGTGTTCTTCGTGTTCCAAAGCTGATCCTCGTCTTCGAAATGTCTGTTACTCACGGAGCGACTGATGATGATCAGATCGGCGGCGTTCAAGGTCGCGACGTCTGAGGCTGTCGGATCATTCCGAGAGAACCAACGCGTCACGTCGTGTCCCGCACCCTTCAGCAGATCAGTGAATCCCCTATCGGGAGCTGTGGCTTCATCCAAGTAGCCAGTCACCCAGAGGATCTTGGCTGACAGATTCACATTTCCCTTCGGTCGAATTTCGAAAACCGGATTCGTATTCCCACCATCGATGGTCAGACCTTCCGCTAGCGAAGAGGCGTCGATCACCAACGACTTCTCTACCAAGAGCTGTCCACTTTGAAGCGAGATGAGTTCCCCTTCGAGATCCGAGTCAAACGTCACGCGACTTCCGGGAGTCGCATCTTGCAGCGCTTGGCGCAGAGAACCATCGCCGGTGTCATTCGTATTCACCACCACTTCATCGCCTAAAAGGAAGCCGGTGCTTCAAGGCATTGCCACAGCTAACAAGACACAAAGACAGCGGGGATACATCCTTACAATTACAACCTCCTCCTTTGATTGAAAAGGCCAACGCCAGGGCAAGGCCGTATTCGTTCAATCGCGGCTATCGAATCTCACAAGTGATTCCCAGATTGGGTATCTTCTCCTCTTTCCGTACCAGTCTCTACTAAGAATCCCACTGATGGTGGGACCAAGCGCCGTCTCGAGAACCCACGTTGTAGGTACTTTCTGGATCCTTGACGATGAGCCCCTCAGAGCCACGGCGTTGGGCTTCAATCAATGCGTCCGTAGGATTCAGTTGAACCACCGTGCTGCAAGCGAAGTTCTTGGGGAGCTTAATTGTCTCTAACAATGCACGTCTTGCGAGCAGAGGCTCTCTAACAAGAGATCGACCTTGATGCCAGAGAAGATCAAACACGATCATACGAACGGGGATAGGTTCTCCTAAGAAGAGATCGCCTTCCAATCGTTTTCGCCCTAACCCCTTCTTGAGGTCAGCCTCCGAGAGGACCTTGCCTTCGGCGACTGCGACAAACACGCCGTCCAGAATGACGTCATCTTCAAAATCCCTCGCGGCGATCTGACAGACTTCGGCAAACTCGCTATCCAGAGATTGCAGCGCTTGTGAGAACAGGGCCGTCCGATTCTTGACCCTGTGGAGTTGGGCCCGAATGCCATGAAGTTTGTCCTCAACCCAGACGGAGCCTAACAGATCTCCAAGGACCTTCGCATTCCGGGCTGGACTGGCGCGCATACATTTCACGGGTGTGAAGGGTTGCGCTCCCAGAGAATTCAAGTGGGCCTTCCTCACAGACGCGTCGGATTGATCCTTGGCGAGGGCTTCCTCTAGTAGGGATTCTTGGATACGGACGCGCGGATCTTGGGTGAGGAGCTGCACGACGAATTGCCCCTCGCTGGGATGCAATTGAGCTAACAAATCACTCAACATATTCACTTTCGTCAAGGAGCCTGGCGCCGCCATGAGAGCACGGAGGCATGTCTCCGTTTCCTCCAAAGAATGTGGCCCCGGGGTAGTGGATCCGTTCAGCACGAGGTAGGCGGTACATCCGACATCATTCTGCGCCTTCAGAATATTTCGGTATCGTGCCAATGTCACTCCCGAAACTTTGAGCAAGGCGCCACGAACCACTTGGACGTCCAGGTGCATGCCATTCAGGAACTCTGCCACACGACGCAAATCCGAGGCACTGAGGCTTCGAAGGTAGGTTCCGAGAAGGGCGACCTGCTGTTGTTTGTCAGTGGCCTCAGCGACCTGCTGGCAGACATCCTTAAGATCGGCCAGTTCGCAAGGGACACGTTTGATAGAGTCGCGTTCATCCACGCTCCCCACATCTCGCTCTAAGGAGAATGTGAGGTCTAACTGGTTTTCAGAGATGATCGACCACGCTTCGGTTCCTTTCTCACGCAGGTCTCGGGCAAATTCTGCCGCGTAGCCATGCAAGGTGTAGACCAAGCTTGGCTTCACCAGCTCGACATAACGCATGAGATCTGGGTAGTCCGCATGATCGGACAGTGGGAAGATGGCATCGGCGCGATAGCGATAGACGGCGCCGCTCTGCTGTGCCCAGCCACTCAGCATCGCCATGCGACGTGATCCGAGGGTCTGCATCGCCCCTGAACGTGCGACGGTCGGAGGAATGATCAGGACATGTCCCGTGGCACTTCCCACATCAAGCATCTTGTAGGACGGAAATAGGGCCGGTTGAAAGTGAGCATAGACCTTGGACATGTCGTGCACGGTCTTGTGCACCATGATGGGCAGCTCCGCACCTGAAAGCCCGGCGAGGATTTCTTGCGCTTTCCCCAAGGAGTAGGCTAACAAGACAGGAATCGAATGCTCTTCTAACGTTTCACGACAGAACTTCACCACGCTGGCCATGACGTCCGAGGTCGGAGGGAAACGGTATTCAGGAAGACCGAAGGTCGTCTCCATGATCAAGGTATCCGCGTGTTCTGCTTTGATGGTCTCGGCGGAGCAACTCTCGCGGAGCTTGAAGTCTCCCGTGTAGAGGAGCGTCGCGCCATCCGACTTGCGGGTCAGATGAATCTGTGAGGATCCGAAGATATGCCCTGCTGGCAACAGGTGAAGATGATAGTCTAGATTGAAATCGTAGCGCTCGCCATACGCGAGTGGGATGACATGGACATTCTTCGTCCCATAGCGGGCCTGGATCAGGGCATGGGTGCGTTCCGAGCAAATGATCGTGCCATGCTTGGCGAAATGATCGGCATGCGCGTGGGAGACAAACGCCACCTTCCGCTTGCCATGAGGGTCTAACCAAAGATCGAGCTCCGGCAAATGAAGCCCGTGTCCATACTGGACTTGGATGGGGATCACTTCCCCCACTGCCTGTCCGCAAAGTCCATGAAGACGGTCCAATCGGCGATGCCGACACCATGATCGCCTGGGCGAATGTGATAGCCAACGGTGTGGTTCAGAAGGTTGTTCTCTGCCGGGAAAGTGGCGTCTTTGAGACTGTCCTTGCCTAACCAGTCATAAACTTGGGAAGCTTCTTTCGCCGCGAGAAATTCACCTTGAGGATCCGCCCAATCATCGCCTGTGGCACTGCAAATGAGCAAGGGACGCGGCGCGATGCTGGCTAACAACGTGTGCTGATCGATGGGCAGGAAGTCTTCTCTATCATTGAAGCTCTTGAAAGCACCACTGAACCAATGCGGAAAGCTCGTATTGATCCTCTCAACTTTCTCGCCGTGGCGCCGTCTTGAAATGGCCGCTCCTCCACAGCCAGATTGATTGCTGATCACGAGGGAGATGCGCTCGTCGAATGCTCCAGCGGCAAGGGCAGATTTGCC
>JBLHHN010000140.1:0-14066 GCA_047616785.1 Verrucomicrobiales bacterium | reverse complement strand
GTCTTTTCAAAGACATCATTCCAAACGAGCACTTCGGCACTCGCATAGAGATCCTCCGTGATGAGGATGGCAAAGGGCAGGCCCTTTGCTTTGGTATACTTGATCGCCGCCGAGGAGACGAAGGCGATGAAATTCTGTTTCTTGTCTTTGCCGGTGGGCAACTCTTCCAAGTCCAAGTAGGAACGCACACTCGCCTTGCTCAGAATGGTGTTCCGAAAAGAGTCTAACGGATGTCCCGTTACGTAGAAGCCTAACAACTCTTTCTCAAAGGCTAGGATCTCATCCTGCGTCCATTTCTCCACCGGCTCGTGATCCATGGTCTCAGGCGCCGCCGATGTGATATCAACCGTGTCGAAAAGGGATGTCTGCCCACTCGACCGATCCTTGGTCGCCGCTTGCGAGGACGCGACCACCTGCCCAATCCTCGCGTACAACGCAGGCCTTTCTTCACCGGTGAAATCAAAGGCCCCGCCCTTGATCAGCGATTCCATCACCTTCTTGTTCACACTCTTCGAATCGACACGGGTGGCGAAGTTCTCCAGCGAGGTGAACTCTCCCTCCTCATCCCGATTCTTCAGAACCATCTCCATTGCCCCTTGCCCCACGCCCTTGATGGCGGCCAGACCATAACGGATCGCCTTGTCTCGACCATCACGGCCATTCTGGCTCGCGCCATCGACGCGCTCTGGCGCGAACTTGATCTGCGAACGATTGATGTTAGGCGGCAGAATATCGATGCCCATGTTCTTACATTCATTCACAAAGACAGAGATCTTCTCCGTGTTGTTGATCTCATTCGACAACACGCCTGACATAAACTCCACCGGGAAATTCGCCTTCAGAAACGCCGTCTGGTACGTGATGAGACCGTAGGCACAGGAGTGTGACTTGTTGAAACCGTAACCTGCGAATTTTTCCAACAAGTCGAAGATCTTATTCGCCTTCTTCCCAGCAATCTTGTTCGTCGCCGCACAGCCCGCGACGAACTGCTGGCGCTCAATCGCCATCTTCGCCTTGTCCTTCTTACCCATCGCACGACGGAGAAGGTCCGCTTGTCCTAACGAATACCCAGCAAGCACGTTGGCAGCTTTCTGGACCTGCTCCTGGTAGATCATGATCCCGTAGGTGTTCGAAGCCACGCCCTCGAGCAATGGGTGCTCATAGACGATCTCCTTCTCCCCTTTCTTGCGGGCAATGTAATCCGGAATCAGGTCCATCGGACCAGGTCGATACAATGCTAGCAAAGCACTGATATCCTCAAGATCGTCCACGCCAAACTGCTTGCACAGATTGATCATGCCGCCGGACTCCAACTGGAACACGGCCACGGTCTCCCCAGCACTGAGCAGATCATAGGTCGGCCGATCATCCGTGGGTATCTTCGTGATGTCGAAATCCGGCTCGAACTCGTAGAGCAAATTCACCGCGTCTTGGATGACTGTGAGAGTCTTCAGACCCAAGAAATCCATCTTCAACATGCCAAACTCCGTCAGCGGTCCCATGGCGAGCTGCGTCACCACCTCGCCCTCATTCCCGCGAGTCAGTGGGATAAATTCATCCAGCGGGCGATCCCCAATGACCACGCCAGCAGCGTGAATCCCCGTGCCTCGAGTGAGCCCCTCCAAGTAGGTCGCGTATTTCCAAAGATCCTGCACGCGCCCATCCTTCTCGATGGCTTCCGCCAGCTCTGGATTCTTCTCCCGCGCTTCTGACAGAGTGATCCCAAGTTCCGCCGGGATCATCTTGGCGATGCGATCGGCTTCCGTGTAGCCCATCCCTAACACACGACCCACATCGCGAATCACACTCTTCGCACCCAGAGTTCCAAACGTCACAATGTGTGACACCGCGCGTTCGCCATATTTCTGACGCACATACTCGATGACCTCACCACGGCGAGCCTGACAGAAGTCGACATCCACATCAGGCGGCGACACACGTTCCGGATTGAGGAAACGTTCGAAGATCAAGCCGAACTTCAGCGGGCACAGATCCGTGATTCCCAGCACGTAAGCGACGAGGGATCCCGCCGCCGAACCACGCCCAGGCCCCACCGGAATCTTGTGGCGCTTGGCCCAGTCAATGAAGTCCCACGTGATGAGGAAGTAGGAAACGAACCCCATCTTCGTCATGATCCCGATCTCATATTCTAACCTTTCGGCGAGCTCAGGGTCATTCGCCGCGCGCTCTTCACCATAGCGCTCGACCAGGCCTTTCTGACAGAGCTTGCGGAAATACTCATCCCGTGGCGACCCATCTGGCGAATCGAACTCCGGATATTTCTCAGAACTCGTGGAGTCCAGCTTCAACTCCACATTGCACTTCTCCGCGATTTCCAAGGTGTTCCGACAAGCCTCGGGCACGTCCTTGAAGACATCGTACATCTCCGTCTGGGATTTGAAATACACCTCCTCCGGATAGTGCAGGCGCTTCTCGTCATGCACATGCACGCCGGTGCCAATGCAAATCATCACATCATGACATTCGTGATCAGCGCGATTGAGAAAGTGCACGTCATTGGCGGCAACGAGTTTCAAGTCGAACTCCTTGGAGAACTCGATCATCTGCTTGGTGCACTTGTGCTGCGCCTCCAAACCGTGATCGTGGATCTCTAGATAGAAATCATCCTTCCCAAAGATGTTGATGAAGTCATTGATACTCCCGCGTGCGAGATCGTTCTGATCATTGATGATGTGTTGGTTCACCTCACTCGCCAGGCACCCACTCAGCGCTAACAACCCCTCACTGTACTCCGCCAAGCACTCCTTATCCACCCGAGGCTTGTAGTAGAAGCCCTCCAAGTGAGCCTTAGAAACCAGTTTAACCAAATTGCTAAACCCAAGGTCATCCTTGGCCAACACGGTGAGGTGCGTCGCGTTCTTCTTGCCCGGGATCTGCTTCTTCTCATGCATCGATCCTGGCGCCAGATAGATCTCGCATCCAAAGATCGGCTTCACTCCAAACTTCTTCGCCTGCTGATAGAAATCGACGATCCCGTAGAGATTCCCATGATCCGTCATGGCCAATGCCGGCATCTCATACTTGGCCGCCTTGGCCATGATCTCCGGAATCCGGTTCGCCCCGTCCAAGGTAGAGTATTCCGTATGGACGTGAAGATGAACGAAATTATCGGCGGGCATGGCTCCAGCATACAACGCCACTCGCCGAACCCGGCAAGGCCAAGTGCAGAACCCCGCGATAAAAATTCTTAGAAATTTAGGAAAGGGCCTCTCACTAACAATCCACCGAAGATCAGCCCATGACAAATCCTGCCAAACATTTCACTGCCTATAGATATCTGACTAAATCGAGTCGCTCGGCACAACAGAAGGGAGAAATCTGATTGCACTCGTTGAATGCGGCTATTACCTAGTTATCCTGTGTGGTTAACAATTTCCGGCTCTCCGTTAGATTGGCTGGCTCAGAATCGGTCCCATTAAGGAGTTTAGCGCCAAGATCAGAAATCGTAACTAGCTGACAATGTGCGCCTTAAGCAATTTCAATCAAGTCGTGAACGTCCTAAGGAAGGGCTTTCGAACTTTAGGGCAAGTTGCCGAGTCAGTTCCGTTAGGCTGGGATTCCGTGGTGAAATTGCAAGATGCTTGTTCTGCAGCCTCGATCGCTCTCCCGTCGCTTCCCTGCCCACTGGTAGGCCAGGGAAGCATCCAACAAACTTGACGGAGAGCCGTTAATTATTAGAATTCCGAACAAGGCCTGAACACTACCATCATTTCATACCTGCTACCCCATGAGCCAACGCGTTTCCCCAGAACACAGCGCCCTTACCCTTGCCATCGATCAAAGGTTCCGCGCGGCGCTTGAGACTCGTGGTGTCCCACTCGCCCCGGATATGCCGATTCCTGCCGATCTGCCGCTCCTGGGTAGTGGTTTGGACTCGCTCGGGTTCGCCACCTTGGTGGTGCAGCTGGAAGACACCTTGAAATACGACCCGTTCACTCTCCTTAAGGAGCCTTTCTACCCACGCACTTATGGTGAGTTTGTCGGGCTTTATGTGCGCTTTTGGAAGCCTCTAGGATGCACTCCTATCGCAGCCTCAACTAACTAGCAGAGCGCCAGAAGCAAGCCGTGAATCCAATCCGAACGAAGTTACATATAAGCAACAGTCCTGTCGTCGGCGGGCGTAAGATTACGGCGACGGGAATCTCGCCACTTCTTGGACCCATTGCTAAATGGCATACGAGCATCCTTGCCACGGCGGCTGCCATTCTGTGCCTGTTAGGGGACTCGGCACGTGCTGACATGATCATCGCAGGGTACACGGATGTGGCCAATGACCGCTTCACGAATGACCAGGCCTTCATCATGGCGAGCTTTGATCTCAGCGGTGTGGGGCGGACGGCGGGAAGCCGATGGGCCACGGCCATCAGTCGAAATGTGATTATTTCCGCGACTCATTATCCGCCGAGCGGGACGGTGTCTTTTTATACTAGCAATGACCCCACGACGGCACCCGTGACGCGCGACATCGTTTCCACCATGGCGATCGTGGGGACAGATCTGTTCCTGGGCGTTCTTGGCCAGAACCTGCCGGCGGCGATCACCCATTATGCCTTTGCGATGGAAGCTCTGTCGGGAAGGCCGGCCACAAACACGGCAATCTTCCTGGAAAATGCCGGTTCCTACCAGGATGCCAATGCTTATTCCTTTGGCCTCTCAACCTATGACGTGGGTTCCGATCCGAATCGCTCCACAATGAATGACCAAGCGGTGGGGCGGAATCGCGTGTCGGCCTACAGTGAGAATGTGGCCTTCAATGCCAATCTGGATAACGATTCTCTTCTCTTCTTGCAGGATGCCGCTGGGGCAGCCGGGTTCGTCACCCACGAAGCAGGGTTCAAAGTCGGTGACTCTGGGGCTCCGACATTCGTCGATGTCGAGGGTAATCTCGTTCTGCTAGGGACAAATGCCTTCACCTTAAGTGATGATCCGGTGACCTTCACGTACAACGGGATCAACTACACGGGGAATCAAGCGGCGACGATTCAAGGTTTTATCAATACGAGTGCGGTGCCCGAAGCGAGTTCTCATCTCTCGATGGCCTTGGTGCTTCTTCTAATGACGGCGAGGCGTCGCCCTAACTCGCGGGATCTTTCCTAATACTCCACTTACATGCCAAAGCTTTTCCCCATCCTCCAGGAAGTGATCACGTTTGTGAAGGACTGGCTGCGCTCACGTGATCGGGAATCGATGATGCAGGGACTGCCAGCAGCGCTGAGTGTGGGAGTCCTGGTGACCGTCTTGGCCCTGACATTCACCCGATCGTCCTCTGCCCTGGCCGAGAAATACCTGAGGGCGGGCCAACAAGCTTGGGCAGCGGGCCAGCTGGACGCGGCAGACCTCTACTATCGGAAGTCGCTCTCGGCACAGCCTGATGCGAAGGCGACGTTGATCGAGGCGGTGCGACTGGCCAATGAACGGGGAAACACAAAACAACGGGATGCTTTTCTGGGACGACTCAAGCGTGAGTATGCATACCCGGAGGCCTTCCTCATGAGCGCAGTCTTTCTCCTACAGTCGAAGATGCCCCTGGAAGCATCCAAGATGGATGAGGCCGAAGCGATGTTGGAACAAGCGCTTGCGTTGGATGAGGCGTTGAAGGCGCAACCATCGGTATCTCAGGTGCGGCGTCAGCTTTCCGCCGCGTCTCGGAGTGTGGGCAACTTGGCGAAAGCCCGCGTTCATTTAGAGAACTTGATGGCCCCTTCATCGATCGATCGCTTGGAAATGGCATCGATCGCCAAGCAAGCGGAAGACAAGGGCCAAGCCGCCAAACTGGCCAATGAGGTCCTCGCCGAACTGGAGACAAGCAGCAGCCACACATTCAGATCTTTGATAGACCGCGCTCAAGCCCATGCCATTCTTGATCGGGCATCGGCGGCCTCCCCATTCCTAAACCGGGCGCGCCAAGTGGCGACGACGGCGGAAGAGGTCAACGCTTGGGCGACGGCGACCTTGTGGTGCTTCGAAGAACTCTGGCGCGGGGATCTAGCACATCCACCATTCATCTTGCTAGAACAGGTTCTTGCCGAGGCACCGCTCCATGGAAGCCTCGCTGCGTTGCTAGTGCGGTTGTCTGGATGGGGTGCGGAAGAAGTGCGGCTTCCTCTGACGACCTTGGAAAACGCCTTCGCCACTGGAGAAGCCCTGGTCACTGCCCATCTGCTCCTCGGGCTCCACGCACTGAGAACGGAAGACGAGCCGTCCGCTAGCGGCAAAAGTGCTCTTCATTTCGGGATCGCGGGAACTCTCAGCGCACCGAGTAGTCTAGCACTCAGCCGCTGCAGCCTAGTCGTGGCACAGCAAGACCCGGCGTTCATGCCCAAGGCCCTTTCATTGAGTCAAGTGGCCCTCGATCTAGCCAAACAACACCCGTATGCCCTGGAGATCCGCAGCCACCTGCTGGGGGCCAACGGGCTGTGGCAAGACGTTGTCGACCTCCTAACACCGGTAGCTAAATCCGAACAACCCGCGCTCCTCAATCTCCTGGCCACAGCTCACGAGAAACTGGGCGACAAAAAGTTGGAGGAAAGCTATCGTCCGCATATTAAAAAATCTTCCTAGAGAAACTCGCTATGATCAGTAAGAAATCACGCATCCACTCGTTCAAGAAATCGTTGAGGACGCGCGTCCTTCCGCTTTGGCCGATGCTCGTCGTGCTGGGTGGTCTCTACGTGATCTATCTTATGGTGGACCCATTCGCTTCTTCAAAACTCGCGGAGCCGCAGTCGACGGGTTGGGGAGATGATCTTGCTGGTGTCCCGGCGTCGACCCCTGATTTGAAAGCAGGGAACGCGGTGAAGACGACTCCGCCCATCCCTCTCGCTGAAAGAGAAGAGACCTATACGACGGCGGTGAAGCTGGCGGATCAGGGAGACCTGAAAGGTGCTCGCTTGCTCGTGGGTCGGCTCGCGCCGCTCACCGGAGAGATCGGGGACGGCCACGCGGAGGCCCATGTCTGGCTCGCGAAGGATCTCTTTTCCGGGAGTCCCGAGACGAAGGCACCTGCTCCAGCGGTGGACGGCACCCCAGCGCCGAGGCCCGTGGTGACGGAGAAGGACATGCGGCAGATTGGGCAGCATCTGAAGAGGGCCACGGAATTGGCCCCCGATAGCGAGGAAGCTTTCCTGCTATTCGCGCTTTTCTTACGGCAAACAGGACAAACTCCCAAGGCGGTGACTCTGCTATCCGATGCGGTGGAAAGACTCCCCAATCTCCGTCTGATGTTGGCCGCGCTGCATGAGAGGATTGGAGAGACGCCTGCGGCCAAGGAGGTGGCTCGGGAAGCGGCGCTCTTCCACCGCGAAATGGCCCTCTCGGATCCGACGACTCCGTCCCACCGCTTGAGCTGGGCGCGCGCGGAAATGCTTCAGACGAATGGCGAAGCGGCCTTGGCAATCATCGACCGAGGCGAGGAATTGCATCGGGATGAGTTGGGGTTCCACACGATCAGGCTCAAGGTATATATGCGGAGGTTTCAGCGGGCGCTGAAAGCGGATCCACCAGAATACAAAGAGGCTCTGGCCCTGATGGACACTTTGTTAGAGATCGACCCAGATCGTCCGGAAGTGATCGCTCAGATCGGTGTCTTAAGCATCATCCCCGAAACTCAGCCCCAAGCGAAAGCCCTGCTGACCCGCATCTCCGATTCTGAGACGACGCCAGGCATCACCCACAAGCTGCTCGGAGATATCGCCGCGAGTTCCGAGCAGTGGGGGCAGGCCATTACCTGCTATGAAACCGCTCTGGAGCGCGAGCCAGGATTCATCTCGGTGAAGAACAACCTGGCGTGGTGCCTCTCGAAACGAACCCCACCGGCCTTGGATCGCGCACTGCTCCTCGTCGATGAAGCGATCGCAGATCAGGAACGGATGACGCCTAACCAACGCAGCCCTAATATCATCGAAACCCGTGGCCAGATTCTGGTCAAGTTAGGCCGCTATAATGAAGGGGTGACTCATCTAGAGCAGGCGCTCCGTTACATGCCCGAGGCTTCACGACGTAGCGTGCATGTCGCGCTCGCAGAAGCTTACAGCAAGATGGGCCATGAAAGCATGGCAGACATCCACAAACGTCTGGTCGAGGGAGAGGTCGACTCGAACAAGGTTAGATAGACCAAGCGATGATGAACGAAGCTCCTGTTCTGCTCGGTGTTGACCGAGCAAACACCTCCAAAGCAAACACCTCCAAAGCAAATGCTGCCTCGGCCGACCCGAGGCTGGTCAGGTGTGGTGTGGTGATACTTCTGTCGTATCTGCCTTTCCTCCTGGTGCACTTTGCCGCGCTCTGGCAGAAGCCGCACTATCAATACTTTCCATTCCTATTGGTCGCAATCGTCATACTCGTGAAGCGGCGTTGGGAGGCCCCCTCGGAAGCAGAGGCTTCGAGGGTGTCATGGAGTCTGGATAGGATTTCCGCGATTCTCTTAGGGCTTTCTTTGCTGCTGCTACTTGGAGCACTTCTGATCTATTCACCACCGCTGGGTGCTTTGTCATTCGTGGTAGGCATGGGCGGCTGTGCTCGACTGTTAGCCAAGCAAGGTCGTCTGGTGAAACCATTCGGTCTGTGGTCCCTGCTCTGGCTGATGCTTCCCCTTCCGACCCGTCTGGATGCCGCCGTGATGCAGTGGCTGAACGGGGTAACGACGATGATCAGCAGCAAGATGCTCGATATCACTGGCCGCTTCCATGTCGTGGAAGGCTATGCTCTCACCATGGCCAAGAAGACTTTCTTTGTCGACCAAGCCAGTGGACGGATGGCGTCTATCATGGGAATGCTGGCCGTGATGCTAGTGATCGTCGTATGGCGGCGGCGCAGCGTTTCACACAGCCTGCTCTTGATCGCGAGCGCCGTGTTCTGGGCATGCTTTCTCAATGTGATTTGCGTGATGGTGCTGGGGGTGGCCTGGTACAAATACGGAGTGGATCTGAACAGCGGAGGAGGAAGGGACCTGTTGGCCATCCTTCTATTCCTCTGTGGTTGCTTCGCGGGTCTCAGCACGGATGCGCTGTTCGAGTTCTTGTTCACTCCGCTCCATGATTCTCAGTTTCAAGATGAGCATGGCCCTGACCAACGCAGTCCTTTAGCACGTTGGTGGAACCGTGGGATGAAATGGCAGCTCCCGGCATGGAATATACCGAGTCCGCAAGGTTCCGTAGTCAAACGGCACTCTTCTTGGGGGCAGTTTTACTTGGTTCCGCTAGGCGTTTTCGGCATTCTGCAAATGGGACTGATCGCCTATGAGCGCACTCGACCAAGCACTGGTGTTCCGCTGCTTCTTGAGACACTCCTCACAGAGGAAACTTTGGTCCCGAGACAAGCGGATTGGACCCTGACGGAACATCATTCAGAGCATCGTGATGCCCTCAATATCTTTGGCGAACATGCGGTCCAGTGGACATTTCAAGCGCCCGGGTATCAGGCGGTGATCTCGCTCGATTACAGATTCCCCGAGTGGCACGAGCTGACGGCCTGCTATGCCGATCGCGGTTGGGAAGTCGACCAGCAAAGCTCTTTCGCCGAAAGCGATTGGGGATTAGTAGAATCCCATCTCCATAAACCCAGCGGCGAACGCGGCTTCCTTCTCTACAGCCTCTGCAACGCCGATGGCCAAGGTATGACTCCCCCGCCTGCCCCTCCTGAACCGCCCATCTGGAAAAAGGTCCACGATGGCCAACGGCTAGCCCATGGGGCGCTCTACCAAGTCCAAGCCTGGGTCCATGCAGGAGAGGCTTTAACACCAGAGCAGGAGCACTCGGTTCGTCAGGAATTCCTCAATTTCCGAAACGTCTTACGCAAACGCCTGCAAGAAACCTCAGCATCCGTGAGTTCATGAAGAATCCCTACGCCAAAGGAAGACTGTCTATGGAAGCCGCGAGAGGAGAGACGTGGCGCCTGAGAGTCTATGTCATGACGCAGTTTCCTAAATACATCTTCTGGCTCATATGGGACAGCCTCGTGGCTTGGCGCGCCTCTCGGGCGGGCTTAGGTAAGGCGCTCTTGTTAGGATTTCCAGCACTGCTTGCTCTTCTCTCTGCTTGCACGCTGACTTATTATCTAGCGGTGAAAAGTGATGGAGCGCTCCGTTCGCGCTATCTGAAGATGGCCGAGCGGGCGACGTATTTTGAGAATTACGAGACGGCGACGCTCTGCTACCGCAGACTGATCCAGGACGGAGAGACGGCGCCAAAGCTGCTCTTCCGAGCAGCTCTGATCGCAGGAGAAGCAGAACATGAGGAGGAGAAGGCGGCCATTCTAGGACAACTCACCCATGGAGCCAACCGCTATGGTCCGGCACACTTATACAAGGCCAGAACACTCTTGGCTGAACCAAGAGGCACCAAGAAAACCTTAGCCAAACAGGAGGTTGAAAAGGCTTTAGAAGTCGACCCTGCATTATCAGAAGCTCATGCACTCCTCGGGCACTTGGCGATGGAAGAAGGCGAGACCGCGCAAGCGATCACCCACTTTGAGAAAGCATCCAGATCCTCCCCAAACGTCGCTCTTACACTTGCCTCTCTGCATGAGCGTGAAGGAAACGCCAAAGAGGCCATGCGTTGGGCAACCCAAGCTATGAAGGTCTTCGCAGATCAGGAGGACTCTACGACAACAGGCTCTCCTGAACATCGGCTCGCGGTCATCCGTCATGCGCAGGCCTTGGCCCTGAGCAAGCATTACCAAGACGCTCTCTCCAAGCTTCAATCGATCAATCAAGACGGGCAAGATCCGCTCTGGCGTAATGCCGTGGCTGGCGTCCTGGCTCAATGGAGCCGCACCCTTTTCATGCGCCAAGATGGTGAAGAAGAAGCCCCTCTAGCGAAGATGGCGCAAGGAGTCCAGCTGCTCGAACAAGCGACGAATTTGTCCTCGACGGAAGCGACCACCGTTTCCTTGCTTGCTGAATTGAGCGGATTAAAAGAGACGCGTTGGACAATGTCTAAGGACGCTCTTGAAAATCTGCTAGGACAAGGAAAAACGCCGTGGTTACTCCATTGGATTGCGGGCGTGCGCGCTTGGAAAAAGAACCTTGAGAAGGTTGAGAAAACGCATTTGACGATCGCCCTGGAACTCAATCCCATCGCGACGACCCTATTGGCCCGATCCATCTATCAAACGTGCTCTCAAGATGACCTCAGCATGGAGGATGCCCTTCGCCTCCTCTACGTTGCTTGGGGGATGGACAGCTCTCCTCGAGCAAGATTGGCCATCTCAGATATCCGGGGTGCTCTTCACAGGCAGAAACAACGATGGCCTGAAGCCATCGACGCCTACAAAGCTGCGATAGCAATCGAAGATGAAAGACCTGCTCTGCACCTGGCCCTCGCCAACGCCTATGAGGAAAGTGGCAATCAGAGCGAGGCTGCCATTCATCGCGGCAAAGCTGAAGCATTGAAAACAAAGACGGCGTCGAAATGACTGGCATCGCCACCAAGAAGCCTCGCGCACCCTTCAAGTTGGGCTGGGGAAGCAGCATCGCCGTGTTGGCTGGCTTGGCTGTGTTGCCCTTATCTCTGAGTTACTTTTCGCGTCTATGGCAGGAGGAACATTACCAGTACTTTCCACTCCTGATTGGCGTGATTGTCTACTTGGGATGGTCACGATGGAAGGAGGCTCCGCCAGCGAGTCAGCCGCTAAGAACTCGATGGACGGCGGTGGGTGGCGTGCCGGCATTGCTAGGGTTGACGCTAGCGATCCTCTATCAGGTTCCGATCATTGCCATTCTATCCGCCTTACTGGGCCTGGGGGTGATGGGCCTCTGTCTGGCGAGCCGCCGTAAGGTTGAGAATATCTTTGGAGTGTGGGCGCTCTGTTGGTTGCTGGTTCGTCCGCCCTGGGGGTATGACGAAAAGTTGATGGGAGGGTTACAAGCTTTCACGACCCTGGTAAGTAGCCGTTTGTTAGATTTCTTCGGGTACCTTCATCTGACGGAAGGCAACATTCTCACTTTTCCTGGGAAGACGTTCTTTGTCGATGAAGCCTGCAGCGGCATCATTTCATTGCGAACGATGTTGGCTGCCACGGCTGTTATGGTGGTGTTTCGCAATCGTCCGTTGATGCACGCGTGCTTGCTGATCGCCGCAGGCTTCTTCTGGGCAGGCGTGATGAACGTGATTCGGATAGGAATCATCGCTGTGGCACATTTGAAGTTTCAATTGGACCTTTCGGAAGGATGGGCTCATGACCTCACCGGGCTCGGGGTGTTTGTTCTAGCATTTGTTGGAGTGTTGAGCACTGATGCTTGGTTGAGTTTCTTTCTCGAACCCATGAGGCATGGCATTCGATCTCCGAATAACTTGCTCACACGCGGGTGGAATCGGTTTGCCCGATTTGGTGACCTCTCATTGAAGGAAGAAGACTATTCCTCAGAACCTTCGATGGTGCGTGACCGCTCCTGGCCGAGGTGGTTTCGCTATGGATTCGGAGGGGTGCTCGGAGTGTTGGTGCTTTTGCAAGGGATGGCCTTGATCCCATGGTCATCGTCAGCTCAGGCGAAAGAAGTGACGACGGTTGCCTTGGAACCGGCACGCCTTTTGAGTCGAGATGCCATCACGCCCTTAAGCAAGGAATGGCAGATCGTCGACTTTGAGGAAAAGAGTCGAAGCTCACGCAGCGTGTGGGGAGAGAATTCGTTGGTCTGGGACTATGCGCGTGGGGATCTGCGGATGAAGCTCGCTGTGGATTACTACTTTCTTCGGTGGCATGAACTGACCATTTGCTACCGAGCCTCGGGTTGGCAGTTGGACGAACGGGTGGTACTTCCCCGGAACGCGGATCTTTGGTCGACGGTTCGTGCGACATGCCAACGCCCGGCAAGTCGTGAGCAAGGACTGATCTTCTTCGATCTTTTCCACACCTCGGGTGAACCTCTTGAGCCGGTGGAACATTTGTTAGCTGCGGACTGGAAAGAAAGGTTCGCTCCGCGAAATCTAGCATTATTCAAAGGTGCGTTTTCGCCGAAGGAACAGCACGATGTGATTCAAGTGCAGGCCTTTCTTGTCACCGAAGAGCCGCTGTCAGCTGAGGAGATGGCCTCAGTGCAGGCTGAGTATGAACATTTCCGAGGGCAAGTACATGCCAACCTGATAGGTGAGCCTGGTTCATGATGAGAGGAAGAAAGGAAGCACTACGCCTTCTTCACTTTCGGCACGACAAGCGAAGAGCCCGTCATCGCTTCTGGCTTCTCAACGCCAAGCAAGGCGAGTAGAGAAGGCGCGACATCCGCGAGGATACCGTCTTTCATCCACATCTCTTGGGCATCGGCAGCGACGTAGCATATCGGAACAAGGAACGTGGTGTGTGCGGTGTGCGGTGAACCATCGGCTTTGCGCATCTGCTCACAATTCCCGTGGTCCGCAGACACCAGTAGTTTGCCACCCAACGCCAGCGTCTTCTCGACCACTTGCCGCACGCAGTCATCGATTGTCTCCACGGACTTGATCGCCGCTTTGACAGAGCCCGTGTGCCCGACCATGTCGGTGTTGGCGTAGTTTAGAATGACAAGGTCATTGTCAGGAAGATGCTCAAAGACCTTCGCCGTCACCTGCGCCGCATTCATCTCCGGCTGCAGATCATACGTGGCCACCTTGGGAGACGGCACGATCACTCGACTCTCTCCAGGATACGGTTCTTCGACGCCTCCGTTAAAGAAATACGTCACGTGGGGGTACTTCTCCGTCTCGGCAATCCGGAGCTGCTTCAAGCCAGCCTCGGAAACGATTTTCCCTAACACCTCCTGAAGTGACTCTGGAGGAAACACCACATCACAGTCGTAGGTGGCATCGTACTCTGTCAGGGTCACGTAGTGCGTCTGGGGACGGGCCACTTCTCGATCGAAGCCGTCGAAGTCATCGCGTAGGAACGCCTCGGAAAGCTCACGCGCACGGTCCGCGCGGAAGTTGAAGAAGAGAATGACATCACCCTCATCAACCCGTTGCTCATTGGCATGGCCAAAGATCATGGGTTTGATGAACTCGTCTGTCACGTCTGCGCGGTATTTCTCAGCCACGGCTTCGGAAGGAAGGACTTCTTTCTCCTCCCCTTTTCCTAAC
>JBLHHN010000139.1:0-14083 GCA_047616785.1 Verrucomicrobiales bacterium | reverse complement strand
CGAAGTAGCCCTCGAAAACCTCGACCGCCACGAATCTACGCAGATTCCTACAAGCCGATTTCATGAGCGCTGGCCTAACTCAAGTCTCACGCTTTCCCCAAGATTCTCTTAAAGCAACGGCATTGAATCGTGGAAGCTCGCCAAACGCCACCAGGAGAGCTACCAACTCCGCGACTACAATCGCTGGTTTGTCTATGTGATCCTTGTGTTGCTCTGCGGCTTTGGCTCTGCCGTCGGTTTCGCTTTCGTTCTTCAAGAGCGCGTCATTCAGGCCTTCGTCATTCCCAGTGAGTCCATGGCGCCTACGATCAATCATGGAGATCGCATCCTCACACTCAAAGAAGTATTTCTCGATCGCGATCCCGAACGCGGTGAACTGGTCATTCTGCGCAATCCCGAACAACGACGCATACGCTGGGTCAAACGCGTGATCGCCATCGCCGGGGATCACATCGAATGGCGAGACAATGGTGAGGTCCTCGTGAACAACACCCCCCTAGCACACACGCCTACGGATACAGAGGACGTCCACGAGGAGAACGAAGAGCGCCGATACATGATTCGGCTAAGCACCGGTGCCAATGATTCGACATCGTCGGGCAGCATGGTCGTTCCGCAGCACCATTGTTTCGTCATGGGAGACAATCGATTCAAATCCAGAGACAGCCGCCACCTCGGCCCCATTGCCTACAATGGCCTCATCGCAACCCCGGTGGCCAAGATCTGGGGAGGTTTCGGCAAACTGGAATGAGCCTTCCTTGACCAGCCCTGGAAGCCATGAGAGAAGCCTTCATGGCAGACTTTTCAGACTTAGTAGTGGTCGTGACCGGCGCAGGCCGCGGCATTGGTGAAGCGATTGCTCAGGCGTTCGCAGCAGGTGGGGCCAAAGTGGCTGTGATCAGCCGGACGGCGGCGAACGCTGAGCGCACCGCCGCAAGCTTGAACGCAGCACACCCCGATTGTGCCAAAGCTTACTCGGTGGACGTGGCTGATTTCGCGGCGATGCAAGCGACTGGCAAAGAGATCATCGCCAACTTTGGCACTGTGGACATTCTCGTGAACAATGCCGGCGTGACACGGGATGGGCTATGTCTGCGCATGAGTGAGGCCGATTGGGATCTCGTCCTCGATACCAATCTCAAGGGTGCCTTCAATGCGGTGAAAGCGTTCCAACGTCCCTTACTTAAATCGAAACACGCACGAGTCATCAACATTGGCTCCGTCGTAGGAATTACAGGCAATGCTGGCCAGGTGAACTATGCCGCAAGCAAAGCAGGCCTCATCGGATTTACCAAATCGCTTGCTCGTGAATTTGCTAGTCGCGGCCTCACGGCCAATGTGATTGCTCCAGGATTCGTCACGACGGACATGACAGGAGAATTGAGCGATGACGTCCAGGAGTCTGTTCGGAAAAACATTCCGTTAGGAGTCTTCGGCACACCGGAAGACATTGCTGATGCCGCGATCTATCTTGCAGGGAAGAGTGGACGTTACGTGACTGGGCAAGTCCTTGCCATCGATGGTGGGATGGCGATGTAGCACGTCATTTCTGAGACAACGATAGTTCATCGATTTCACTAACCATACCAAGAAAATACCCATGAGTGATCACAAACCACTTGAACCCGCCCGAGAGATCCTACGGACGGAGCGATTCGTAGAAGACGCCGTCGATCTCATCATCACGACAGCCAAAAATTCTGTGCGAGATCGCGGTGAATTCAGGCTCTCCCTCTGTGGTGGCAGCACCCCCGCAGTCGTCTATCGTGCCCTCGCAGAGATCGAAGGATTCCCATGGGAAAAAACAGTCATCACGTTCGGCGACGAACGCTGCGTCGGACCTGATCACGAGCGCAGCAACTACAAGATGGCGCAGGAAGCGCTTCTATCCCATGTGCCAATCCCTGCGAACCAAGTCCTGCGCATGGAAGGAGAGCTTGGAGCCGAAGAGGGAGCACAACTATATGAGGCGAATTTGAAAGCCCGCGCTGAAGCCTCTGGGGATGCCATCTTTGCCCATGATCTTCTCTTGTTAGGCATGGGAGACGATGGCCACACGGCTTCTCTCTTTCCTGAGACGACCGCCCTTGATGAATCTGACCGCTGGGTCGTTGAGAATTATGTTCCCAAGTTTGACGAGCATCGTATCACTTTCACCTATCCTCTGATCAATGCCGCACGTCACGTCTGCTTTCTCATCACAGGCGAGGCCAAGCGCACTATCTATGAAGAGATCTTCGCAGGAGAAGGAAATTACCCTTCAGGAAAGATCCTGCCGACGAGTCGCCGGCAGACTTGGATCATCGGTCAGTAACCGTTCTGTTTTAAGGGTCGATGTTCGACTCGGTCAGTTTTAGATAAGCTTCGTGCAATTGCGCGCCGATCTTGCCCGGACATTGAGCCAGCTCGCTCCCGTCCACGGTGCGCACAGGTTGCACCTCGCGAAGTGTCGATGTGAGAAAGGCCTCCGAGGCCTCTGCAAGAGCGCGCAGAGGCACATTGCGCTGGCTCACCGTGATGCCTGCACGTTTGCACAATTCTAACACCAAGGCCCGTGTCACCCCAGGCAAGCAGCCTGAGGAAATGGGCGGAGTGATCAATTCGTCTTCGTAGACAAGGAATAGATTGCTCCCCGTACCCTCACAAAGACTCCCCGCCGTATTGGCAAAGATCGCCTCTGTGCCGCCTTGTTTCTTTGCGTGTGCTAGTGCCACCACGTTCTCACCATAAGAGATCGTCTTATGATTGGTCAGCGCACCGTGCTCATTGCGCCGGAAAGGCACCGTGACCAGGCTTGCTTCAGGCCCATGAGGCGGCAGGCTTCCCACGGCAACGAGCACCGTGGAACTCGAATCCCCCTTTTCCGAACCTAACGGGGCCGTCCCGCCAGTCACCGTGATGCGCAAGCGTCCAGAGGTAGTCCCAGTTACCGCGAGGAGTTCCTCGATCGCCTTAGAAAGAACATCTTTGCTAGGAGGCTCAAGACTTAACACGGCGGTGGATCGCCCAAGACGTTCCCAGTGTCTCGTGAGAGCGAAAGGTTTCCCCTGCTTCACGATGAGCGTCTCGAACACGCCATCTCCTGTCAGAAACCCATGATCAAAGGGGTCGATCCGAGCTTCGTGCGTCGGAACGATCTGGCCATTGAGCCAAACGTGTGACGGGGAGGAGGCGTCGCTCATTTGGCTTCCAACGCTTCCACACTCACAATCAAAGTGACTTCGTCACCAATGTTAGGCACGCCGTAGTTCATCCCGAAGTCCGTGCGTTTCACTTTGAAGGTCGCTTCCGCGCCGACAATCTTGTCGCCTTTAGGAGACTTGCCTTCGCCATAGAATTCCCCTTTGGCCGTCACAGTCTTGGTCACGCCTAACATCGTCAAATCACCCGTCAGCTCGTAGTCTTTCTCGCCCACTTTCTTGATCGAGGTGCTCTTGAAAGTGATCTTGTCGAACTCCTTGGCATTGAAGAAATCGGGTCCCACCAAATGCTCATCACGCTTCTCACTATTCGTATCGATGCTCGAGGGATTGATCGTCAGCTCGAGCTTGCTCTTGGTCGGGTCCGCCGCGTCGTAGTCTAACAATCCGGCAATCTCATTGAATCGCCCCCAAGCATTGGCCGTCTGCATGTGACGCACTTTGAAGAGGACTGAGGAGAAGACGGATTCGATCTTGTACTTCTCTCCGGCAACCAAAGTGGACGTAGAACCCAGCAGAGCCAGGACGGTGCATTGGAAGAGGCGATTTAGTGTCATGATACTCTTTATTCTGAACGAGGAATCAATCGGTTCAAGGAATTCGAAAACGAATTTCATCGCCCAAAGGGAACTTGCACCCGTGTGACGTTCCGGGTTGGATACGGGCATGAAAGCCGCCCACATCCTCGAACCAGGCCCTGCTGACCAGATCATCTATGGAGATCTCGACACGCCATCCCCTGGAGAAACGGAAGTTCTGATCAAGGTCGGAGCCGTCGCCGTGAATCCCGTAGATACCTACCTGCGCTCTGGCAATGTGCCCATGGAGCTGCCCATGCCCTACATCGTCGGCTGTGATCTCGCGGGCACGGTCGAAGCCATCGGCTCCAAAGTGACGCGATTCCAACCAGGCGATCGCGTGTGGGGATCGAACCAAGGCTTGTTAGGCCGACAGGGCACCTCTGCCGAGTATGCTTCGGTCGATGAGACTTGGCTCTATCCCACCATGGAAGGCGTCGAAGACACCACAGCCGCGGCCATGGCTTTGGTCGGAATCACCGCGCACCTCGGTCTTGTGCATCGGGGTCAGTTGCAAGCCGGAGAGACCGTCTTTGTCAACGGCGGCAGCGGTGGCGTCGGGTCGTCTGTCATTCAGATGGCCAAGTGTCTCGGCGCGGGGCGTATCATCACTACCGCCGGTGATGCTGAGAAAGCCGATGTATGCCGTCAGTTAGGCGCGGACCATGTCATTCTCTACAAAGAACAAGACGTCCTAGCAGAAGCGCAACAGCTCGCCCCCGATGGCGTGAATCTATGGTGGGAAACGGTGCGCGAACCGAAGCTCGACGAAGCCGTCACCGCCATGGCCCGTGATGGCCGGATCATCGTCATGGCTGGACGCGATGCCCGCTCCGAAGTCCCCATCGGTCCATTCTATTCCAAAGGGTGCTCCTTGTTTGGCTTCGTCATGTTCATGGTCGATGCTGAAGTACAACGTCAGTGCGCCAATGACATCAATCGCTGGCTGTCAGACGGCTCACTCATGCCTCGCATTGATCGTATCCTACCATTGTCAGAGACGGCCGAAGCGCATCGCCTCCAAGAAGAGAGCACTGTCGGCGGGAGTGGAGAGTTGAAGGGCAAGATCGTCCTCCAGCCGTAGGCGTCGTTGATTTCTCAGTTGACGCGAACAGCCACCTTTTCAAATTTCACCATCATGCATGTGCACATCATCATCACCTCGTTGAGGAACCTTCTAGTCCCTGCTCTAAGCCTGGTTGTGCTCACACAGTGCGGGGAGAAACCTTCGTCCACAGCCCCCCCCCCTTCGGCAACGTCCGAAATGGCGCCGAAAGAAAGCGAGCCGCCGAAAGAAAGTCCGCTCCTAGAAAAGATTGTCCAGGGCATCTGGGAGACCCATGATCCCGCTCAGTTGGAAGAAGTCGGTATGCCTGAAAAGATCCAAATCGATTTCCGCGCCAATGGCGAAATGACCATGATCGTTTATAATAAAGGCGAATCCCGAACCGAAGGCGAGTATCAGGTGAAGGGCGATGAACTCTTTATCCGTGTCATCAGTCAAGAAGAGGACTCGATTAAGACGACGTATGATGGCGAGACTCTGACTGTCATTGATGTGGATAACGACACGAAGATCGGGTTCCAGAAGCTGTAGAACGTCCTTGCATCGTGCTCTGGATGCGGAAAGCGTGCAGGCATGACATTGACCGTCGCTTTCTCTGAACTTGCCCCCACAGAATGGGGCATCCTCGCCGCCGTTGCCATCGGGTTGGCGATTGTTAGCTTTCTGCTCGGCCGCCGAAAGAAGGCTACCCCTGAACCGGTCAAATCGGCCGCCCTACCGAGCACCCCTGCCACTTCAGCTTCGGCCGATGCGGAAGTCATTGCCTTCCTAGCACTGCTGCAAGAGAAAGGCCGGTTGGTCGATTTTTTCATGGACGATGTCACCGGTTTCAATGATGCCGAAGTCGGCGCGGCGGCGCGCGTCGTACACCAGGGATGTACGGCAGTCCTAAAAGAGCACCTCACCATCGAGCCCGTTGCTCAAGAAGACGAGGGCACGCTGCTCAGTATGCCAGAAGGCTACAATGCCGCTGATTTCCGTCTGTTAGGGAATGTCTCCGGGGAACCTCCCTATGAAGGCACTCTCGTACACAAAGGGTGGAGAGCCACGCGCGTGAATCTCCCTCGGACGATTGGAAACGACGACTCCCTGCCAAACATTGCCGCGGCTCAAGTCGAACTTTCTTAACATGGCAAAGTCTTTTGTCGTCGGGATCGATCTTGGCACGAGCAACTCTGCCATCACACTCACAGAAATCGGCGAAGCTTCGGCCTCCATCGTCGATGTGTTGCAGGTCACAGGTCCTAACCGATTGGAATCCAAGCCCGGATTGCCTTCCGTGCTTTACTTGGCCAATTCAGGCGAATTTCCAGAGGGAGCCCTCCAGCTACCGTGGCAAGAAGCAGAGCAGCCGTGGACGATTGGCGAATTTGCCAGGAATCACGGTGCCCTCGTCACCGAACGACTCGTCACCTCAGCGAAGTCCTGGCTGTCCAATCCTCACATTGACCCTCGTGCCGCCATCTTGCCCTGGGAATCAAGCATGCCCGCAGAAGAAAAGATCTCAGCGGTCGATGCCTCGACTCGCTACCTCGCGTATTTGCGCGAAGCGCTCTGGCATGCAGAACAGGAAGCTGGCCGCGAACGCTCGCTGAAAGAAGCCGTCGTCGTCATCACGGTGCCGGCCTCATTCCAAGAGGTGGCACGCAACTTGACCTTGGAAGCGGCGCAAGCAGCAGGCTTCGATGAAGTGATCTTATTAGAAGAACCCCAGGCAGCTTTCTACGCGTGGATTGATCAAGTGGGCGATGCCTGGCGCGAACAAGTCTCCCCGGGCGATCTCGTCCTCGTGTGCGATATCGGCGGAGGCACGTCCGACTTCAGTCTGATCGCGGTCACGGAAACGGACGGCGAGCTGGGTTTGGAACGTGTCAGTGTCGGCGAGCATCTCTTGTTAGGCGGCGACAACATGGACCTCGCTTTGGCTTACATCGTTCAAGGCCAACTCGCGGAGGAAGGCCACGAGATCGATACCTGGCAGCTATGGGCCCTCGTCCATGCCTGTGCCAAGGCCAAGGTCGCCTTCTTCTCTGATCCTAGCCTGACGGAAATCCCTATTGCGGTGCCTTCACGTGGTTCCAGCCTCTTGGCGGGCTCTCTCTCCTCCATCCTCACTCGAGAGAGCGTGGTATCGATGATTCTCGACGGCTTCTTTCCTTTCACAGGTATCGATGAACTGCCCAGCGAAGAAGCGCCCGGCTTGCAAGAACTGGGATTGCCCTATGCCGCCGACCCCGTGATCAGCAAGCATCTGGCGCGCTTCCTCACCCGGAGCCTCACCAATGCACAATCAAACGAGCATTTGCAAGCACTCGTAGGCAAGTGTGGGGATCATGGCTTTCTTCAACCCGATGCCATTCTCTTCAACGGCGGTGCTTTCAAAGCAGACGCTATTCGCGAGCGCGTGATGGCTTTGCTAGCATCCTGGAATGCGGACGCACCCGTGCGAGCCTTGGAAGGCGACGAACCCGATCTCGCCGTGGCCAAAGGCGCCGGCGTCTATGGCCACATCCGTGAGAGCGGCCAAGGGCTGCGCATCCAAGCGGGGATCGCTCGTTCCTACTACGTGGGGCTAGAAAGTTCCATGCCTGCCGTGCCAGGGTTCAAGCCCCCTATCAAAGCACTTTGTGTCGTACCGCAAGGGATGGAAGAAGGCACCGAAATCATCATCGACGGCCAAGAATTCGGTCTCGTCATCGGACAACCTGCCGAGTTCCGTTTCTTCAGCTCAGATATCCGCAGCGGAGATGAAGCAGGCGGCATCCTGCTCAACGCCGATCGCGAGCTCCTAGAGAACGCCTGCCTCCAAGCCACCCTCCCCGCCATGGAAGGCTTCGCCGCCGGCGAACGCATCCCCGTGAAGGTGAACGCCATCGTGACTGAGTTAGGGAACCTGCAACTCTGGATGAAACACGAACCTTCAGGTGAGAAATGGAAGTTCGAACTCGAAGTCCGCGGAGACTAAAGGTGCTTCTCTAGCCGACGATAGATAGGTAGATGAGAGGCACGCGAAGTCGCGAAGTGAAAGACGCAAAGAAAGAGGCTTCTGGCGGGCACACTCAACTTAGATCAAGAATTTCATCCTCTCCATCTGCCCTTCGTTCCTTAAAATCTTCGCGACTTCGCGACTTCGCGTGAGTTCCCATAGCCCCCGTATGAAATGAGCATTGATTCGCGAATCGCTAGGCCTAGGTTCGACCAGTGAGAGATCCAATGTCGCCCTTATCTATCAGAAAGAATGCCAAGAAAGAAGTAGGCTCATGAAAGCCAGTCTGTTCAGCATTGGGATCGATCTTGGCACGACGAATTCGGCCATCGCTTACACGCGTCTAACGGATGATCATTCCATCTCCGAGACCTTCCATCCCGCGCAGTGGGAGAGCTTGGGAAGTATCGGAGAAGCCTCGACTCTACCCTCCTTTCTCTTTCTTCCCACGGACGCCGAAGCCAGGGAGGCTGGACTGGAAGAACAGTCGTCTCGCTGGATGGTTGGCACCTTTGCTAGGAAACAATCGACAGAGGTCCCTGGACGCGTCGTCCATTCGGCAAAATCGTGGCTGTGTCATCACGCTGTGGATCGGTCGGCGAGTTTCCTCCCGTGGGCTTCCGATGTCCTCGGCGAAACGGAGAAGATCTCGCCGCTCTACGCCTCCGCACTCATCTTGGCCACGCTGAAAGCTTCCTGGGATCAACAATTCGAGGACATGGGACCTCAAGGAGCCTTCTCCGCACAAAAAGTGACGATCACTGTCCCAGCGTCGTTCGACGCCGCCGCGCAGAAGCTCACGTTGGAAGCCGCACAAATGGCAGGGTTTCCAGAGAATGTCAGGCTCATCGAGGAACCCCAGGCCGCTTTCTACCGCTGGTTAGAATTCCAGACCGCCGCAGGAGGATTCCAGAAAGAACTACCACTCGACGATGGCGGGAAACACGTCCTCGTCGTGGACATCGGCGGCGGCACTTCCGACTTCAGCCTCTTTCACTTCAGAGCAGAAGGCGAGAAGCCGAAGATTGAACGCACCGCCGTGAGCGATCACATCTTGTTAGGCGGAGACAACGTGGATCTCGCTCTCGCCTACATGGTGCAAGCACGGCTGGAAGGACAGGGCCATGAGATTGGTGGAGCACAATGGCCCTTTCTTGTCGCACGCTGCCGAGATCTGAAAGAGCGCGTGCTCGCCACTGATGGCAAAGATGAAGAAACCTTCACCGTCTCGATCCCGGGTCGAGGTTCCAGTCTTCTAGCCTCGACCCTCACGGAGCGACTATCGCGGCGAGATATCCTTGCAATGTTGCTAGACGGTTTCTTTCCACTCTGTCAGGCGACCGACGACCCGGAACGTTCCGATGTCGCGCTGAAAGAATGGGGCTTGCCTTATGCTTCCGATAGCGCAGCCACGCGTTACCTCGCCGAGTTTCTTCGAGAGCGCCCTCGCATTGATGCCGTGCTCTTCAATGGCGGCACTTTGTATCCGGAGATCCTCAGACTGCGGTTGCGTGATCTCATCACCACCTGGCAGGACGGGCATGAGCCCGTCATCCTGGAAAACACCGAGCCAGATCTCGCCGTCGCTCGCGGAGCGGCTCGCTACGGCTGGCTCACCAGTCGTGAGCAACTTCAGATCGAAGCCGGCGCAGCGCGTGCCCTCTACCTTGAAGTGCAACAGGCCGGGAACACCAAAGGGCCTTCCGTCGTTTGCATCCTGCCACGTGGCACGGATCTCGAGGAGGGCGTCACGGTCGAACTCGATGGTCTCAAACTTCGCATTGATCAGCCCGTCCGTTTCCAAGCCCTTTACTCCACCAAACGTGGCCGCGACAAAGCGGGGGACATGGTACGCCGCAAGAAAGGCGTCTTCCATTCACTACCACCCCTACAAACAGTCGCGCGTCTGAAGGAAGGCTCGAAGAAACCCGAAGGAGGGCAGATTCCTATTCGTCTACGGACCCGCATGAATGCTCTGGGCCTCTTACAAGTTTCCTGTGAGAGCTTGTTGGATGGCATCAATGACAGTTGGCCGCTCGAATTCAATCTCCGCGCGGTCACCGTGGGTTCAGCCGACGCGCTTGAAGAGGGCAATGTCGCCATTACCGGCGATCCCGGCGTTGCTCCCGAGAAATTGAATGCAGGCCTGCAACTACTTCATCGGCAATTTCGCGAGCCTGTGGAGAAGCTCGGCAAGAAAGCTAAAGCGAAACCTGCCAAGCCAGAGAAGGTCACACCAGGACGAGTGTTTCGTTCCCTAGAAGAAGCTCTCGATCTCCCCAAGCAAGACTGGAACTGGATGCTTGTTAGGAATCTATGGCCTGCGTTGGAAGACAGTGAAGCGGGACGGAAACGGTCCATTGAGCACGAAGAGACTTGGCTCAGCCTTGCCGGTTACATGCTCCGCCCCGGCTATGGCGCTCATTTGGATGACACTCGTCTCGAATCTCTCTGGGTCATTCTTCAGGGAGGCCTCGCCTTTTCTAACAAGCGTATTAAGCTCCAAGAGTACATCCTATGGCGACGCCTCTCCGGTGGTCTCAGTCGCGAAGAACAAGAAGAGTTGCTCAAACGTGAATGGCCTCTCATTGAACAATCCAAAACCCCTCCGGCCGAACTCATCCGTATGGCCGGTTCCTTTGAGCGGCTACCACAAGATAAGAAACGCGAACTCGTCACCCTCTTTCTCGATCGCACCACCGATCAGTTAGACAGCGGCAAGAATGCCGACGCCTACCTGGTGGCCCTCACACACCTCCTCAACCGCGCCCCACTCTACGCCGGCCCTGAAGCGGTCGTCCCTCCAGAACTCGTCGAGCAGGCTTATGAGCGACTACGGGTCTTTGATTGGGAGATCGAGAAGCAGCGAGAAATGTGCCCTCTCTTTCTGCGTGCTGCCCGCGTCGTCGACAATCCGTACCTGGACGTGGCCAAGCCCATTCGCAAGAAGATCGCGAATCAGTTAGAAAAAGCTGGAATGACTCCGATGAAAGTCGTGCCCGTGCGTGACTACACTCCTCTGGAGAAAGCCGATCGCGCCGGTTTGTTAGGCGAATCTCTACCTGCAGGCATCGTCATCGACTAATGAGCAAAGCATCCCTCACAGAAGGCCCTCTCCCAGGGCACATCCGGAACATCGCGATGCCCATGAGCATCGGGTTCTTCTTCAACACGATGTTCAATGTCGTGGATTCGTTCTACGCAGGACGCGTCTCGACCACGGCTCTAGCCGCCCTAGCGCTCTCCTTTCCGGTGTTCTTCATCATCATCGCCATCAGCGAAGGCATCGCTCGAGGAGCCTCCGCCTTGATCGCGAACGCCATTGGTGCTGAGGACAAGGAGAAGGAAGTCGCCCTCTCCAGTCAAGTGTTCTCCCTCGGCATCCTTTGCGCCATCGGCTTGACGATCACGGGACTCTTGGCTGCGGCCCCGCTCTTCCGAACGCTTGGGGCAAGCGGCGCTTACCTTGATCTAGCACTGAGCTACGTCCACCCACTCTTCTGGGGAGCCATCTTCTTTCTTCTCAGCAGCATGAGCAATGCCGTGCTCCTAGCACACGGCGATAGCAGGACGTTTGGCAAAGTCCTCGTGGCGGGATTCTTCCTCAATCTCCTGCTTGACCCTTGGTTTCTCTACGGCGGTTTCGGGCTCCCAGCCATGGGCATTGCCGGGATCGCCTGGGCCACCGTCGCCATCCAAGCAGCCGGCGGGCTCTTCATATTGGCCACGGTTCTACGTCGCCGCTACGTAACCTTCGGTTCTTTCAAACATCTTCTCCCAAATCTCCGTATCTATCGTGAGATTCTGCACCAAGGCATCCCCACGAGCTTCAACATGATGTCGATTGCGTTAGGGTTCTTTGTCACCACCTACTATCTCAAATTCTACGGCGAAGTCTCCGTCGCCGCCTTTGGCGTCGGGACTCGCATTGAACAAATCGCTCTACTGCCGGCCATTGGCATCGGTTCTGCCATTGTCTCGATCGTCGGCCAGAACAACGGCGCTGGGAACATTGATCGCGTGCGTGAATGCGTCCGATTGTGCGTGCGTTATGGATTCATCTTGATCGCCACGGCATCAGTCCTCATGTACGTCTTCGCCACACCGCTCGTGCGCCTTTTCACCGCGGACCCTGAGGTGATCAGCACGGGCACCACTTACGTTCGGATCATGACCAGCATCCAATGGGCTTACATCATGACCTTCGTCTACATGGGTTTCCTTCAAGCAGTGAAACGTCCCATGTATGGCTTCGTCGAGTCCATCGTGCGCAAGATGATTCTTCCACTCGCTGTCTTCTACCTCGCGGTCAGAGTCATGGAGGTCAGCCTGCAAAGCTTCTGGTGGAGCATGGCCATCATCAACATCGCCATGACGATCGTCACCATCATCTACGCGCGATCCGTGCTCCGCAAACTAACAGCGGCTTAAGGAAAAGCCCATGTTCCCAGCGATCTTCCTTCTTCTTACCGGCCCTCTAAGCTGGGGCGCTGAGCGTCCGAACATCCTCTTCATCTTCACCGACGATCAATCGCATCGCACGGTCAGTTGTTATCCCGAAGCTTATCCTTGGATGAAGACGCCGAACATCGACGCCTTAGCCGCCGATGGTGTGCGATTCACCCATGCTTACATGGGCACCTGGTGTATGCCTTCGCGCGCCACCATGCTCACTGGACAATCATCAGTTCGGAATCGAATCCTTACGCATGGAGGGCGAGTATCCGGGCAGCGTCTATGATCCTGACCAATGACCTTTCTGGCCCAAGGCCTTTCGCGAGCACGGCTACAACACGGCCCAGATCGGCAAATGGCACACCGGTATCGATAGCGGTTATGGCAGGGACTGGGATCATCAGATTGTTTGGAGCCGTCCCAAGTATACAAAGAATGCTGGCAACTACTACGACGACCAGATCGTCGAGATCGACGAGATCGACGGAGTGCAACAAACCATCTCAGGTTACACCACCGATTGGTACACCGAACGCGCCAACGATTTCATCCGAGGCGAGCACCGCGACAAAGAAGCTCCTTGGCACTTGTGGCTTTGCTATGGAGCCGTTCACGGGCCCTTCACCCCTGCGGACCGGCATCAAGCCGCCTACCCAGACGCCAACGTGCCAGAGCCCGCTGACATTTATCCTAACCAGCCCACACGCGAAGGCAAACCTCTCTACGTCCGCCAGCGCAACCGCTGGACTCACAACGAATCAGGTGCCGCCGAACTTGAATCCGGAGTGCAGCAGCACACAGTGAAGAATACGCCGATCCATGGGAACTCCTTGCAAGACTGGGTCCGACAGTACCATCAAGGCGTCCTCGCCCTGAACGATGCCGGAGGCAATCTTCGCAAAGCGCTCGAGGAATCGGGCCAAGCCAAGAACACCCTCATCGTCTTCGCCGCGGACCAAGGCATCGCTTGGGGACAACACGGCTTCCAACAGAAGATCGCCCCCCTATGATGCCAACATCCGCGGCCCGCTCATTATGAGTTTCCCCGAGCGTATCCCTGCAGGCAAAGTTTGCCCAACACCCGTCGGCATTACCGGTCTCCCACCACCCCTCTTCGCCTTCGCCGACCTTCCCTTGCCCTGGGAGATGCATGGCCACGACCTCACCCCTTTGTTAGAGAAGCCAAACCTGATCTGAGACCACCCCGTGCTCACCGTCCTCACCGGAGAGAAATACGGCTCTGACACCAACATTGTCCCAACGGATCCCGAGATCCTTCGCAAAACAGCCAAATTACCCTGGTGGGTCTCACTCATGCTCGGTCGCCACAATTACATCCGCACCCTCATTGAAGGCGAAGTCGAAGAACTCTACGATCTCAAAAACGATCTCGAAGAACTGGTCAATCTCGCACTCGATCCCAAGCATTTGCAGAAGCTGCGGACCATGCGAAGTGATACCCTAGCAGAACTCCTCAAGACCGGGGCAGGGATGGTCAATACATTCCCGAAGTTCTCCACACCACAGTAAACCTCAGGAATGGCGCGGAAATAAGTCACCTAGAGGATTGCTCCATCGCCAGTATTCATGTTAGCCGGGACTGACAATGATCTATGTTGTCACGGCGATGTGACTGCATTGGGAAAGGCCTCAACACGCTAAGGCGATCACAGGAGACGTCCAGTAGATCGTTAAAATAGGAATGGTGGATGGTTGGCGCCCCGCCTACGGGGAGAGCACCAAAAACAAAGAAAAACCAACCATCCATGAACATCCAATCACTCAAACAGCAGCTACT